>JBLIHL010000001.1:0-56785 GCA_047635895.1 Paracoccaceae bacterium
AACCCCGGCTTCACGCCGGCCCAGGTGCGCGCGCAGCTGACGTCGACCTGTGATGACGTCGTGAACGTCGAGTCGGGCGCGGGCTGGGACCGCTACGCGGGCTACGGCATGGTCAACGCCAACGCGGCGGTCGCCGGCGGCGGCGGTGGCCCCACGCCCCCGACGTACGCGGCGCTCCCCTACGCCACCGGCTTCGAGTCGGGCACGCTCGATGACTCGTGGCGCGTCACCCTCGGCGCCGAGGGTCGCGTCCAGCTCACGACGGCGAACGCGCCCTTCGCGGGCTCGCGTCATCTCCTCATGGACGACACCACGGGCAACACGACCTATAGCCAGAATGAGGCGGCCCTGCACCTCGACCTCAGCGGTGAGACCCAGGTCGCGCTCAGCTTCCAGTGGAAGGAAATCGGCGACGAGACGCACGCCCAGGACGGCGTGTTCTTCTCCAACAACGGCGGCGGTTCGTACGTCAAGGTGCACAACCTCGACGGCGGGTCCACCACCAACAATACGTGGCAGGCCATCAATCTCGACCTGGACGCACTCGCGGCGAGCGCGGGCCTCGCGCTCAACGGCACGTTCGTCATCAAATTCCAGCAGTACGACAACTACCCGGTCGCATCGGACGGCTTCGCCTTCGATGAGATCTCGGTGACGCCCAGCGGTGGCGGCGGAGGCGGCGACCCCTACGCAACGCTTCCGTACAGCACCGGCTTCGAGGCCACGTCACTGGACCAGTACTGGGCAACGACGCTCGGAACGGAAGGCCGCATCCTGGTCACGACCGCGAACGGCCCCTTCGCCGGCTCGCGTCACCTGACCATGGACGACACCCTCAACGGCGGTGCGTACAGCCAGAACGAAGCCTGGCTGCGCCTCGACCTCGCGGGTGAGTCCCAGGTCGCGCTCAGCTTCCAATGGAAGGAGTTCGGCGACGAAACGCACAGCCAGGACGGCATCTACGTGTCGGCCAACGGTGGTGCGAGCTTTGCCAAGGTCCATGACCTGAACGGCAGCTCGGTCACGAACAGCACGTGGCAGGCCGTCAACCTGGACCTGGACGCGCTGGCAGCTGGCGCGGGCGTGGCCCTCACGGACACGTTCGTGGTGAAGTTCCAGCAGTACGACAACTACGGCATCGCGACGGACGGCTTTGCGTTCGACGAGATCTCGGTAACGGCGGGCAGCTCCGGAGGCGGCAGCCCTGGCTACGCGGACCTGCCGTACTCCACCGGCTTCGACAGCGGCGCGCTCGACGCGTTCTGGCAGGTCGCAGAAGGGGTCGAGGGCCGCATCCTGGTCACGACCGCGAACGGCCCCCAGGCCGGCTCGCACCACCTCACGATGGACGACTCCGTCAGCGGTGGCTCCTACAGCCAGAACGAGGCGTGGCTCAAGCTCAACCTCGGAAGCACCTCCCAGGCGACGCTCTCGTTCCGTTGGAAGCACTTCAACGACGAGACGCACACCCAGGACGGCGTGTTCCTCTCGAGCAACGGCGGGGCGACCTTCACCAAGGTCCACAGCCTGAACGGCGGCTCGACCGCCTCGGGCGCGTGGCAGACGGTGACGCTCGACCTGGACCAGCTGGCCGCCACTGGCGGCGTCGCGCTGACGGGCACCTTCGTCGTCAAGTTCCAGCAGTACGACAACTACCCCATCGGCTCGGACGGCTTCGCCATCGATACGGTGACGGTGGACTGACTCCTGGAAGGGGCCACTGACGCCAAGTCCCTTCGGGCGGGGCCGCGACGCGCACCAGGCGCCTCGCGGCCCCGCCTTTTCTCCATAAGCCGTCTTGGAAGCGCCAATGCCCACCTGCTCCCCCCCAGAGCCCACCCAGCGCATCCGCAGGAGCCTGGCCCGCGAATCCCCATTACTATGTTTGGATTCAAGTCAAAAGACCCGCTCGAACGGCTCCGTAAGGAATACAAGGCCTGCATGGCCGCAGCCATCGAGCTGCAGCGCAGCGGAGATATCCGCGGCTTCGCCGCCAAGACCGAAGAGGCCGGCAAGCTCGAGAAGCAGCTCGACGAGGCCGAGAAAAAGCAGACTTGACGCCCGGCGCCCTGATCGAATCGCTGCTCCGCTTCGATAAGGTAGAACGATGCAAGGAGCAGACATTCTGGCCCGCTGGGAGAGAGCGAAGGGTTCGACCCTGAAGCGCGCGTTGTTCAGCAAGGCCCTGGGCCTCGCGGTCCCCTACTCGGGCACCATCCGGCCCCAGATCCTTGAGTTGGAGGCGGGCCGCTGCAAGGTAGCGATGCGTGACCGCCGCCGCGTCCGCAACCACCTGCGCTCGATCCACGCGATCGCGCTCGTGAACCTTGGGGAGATCTCGAGCGGCCTGGCCCTCCTGACGGGCCTGCCCCCGGACGCCCGAGGGATCGTCAAGGGCCTCTCCATCGAGTATCTCAAGAAGGCCCGCGGCACGCTCATCGCCCACTGCGAGGCCGATATCCCGCCCGACAACGCCGAGCGCGACGTCACGGTCACCGCGCACATCATGGACGCGGGCGGCGACGAGGTCGCCACGGTCCAGGTGAACTGGCGCGTGGGCCCTGTCCCGATCAAGGGCGACAAGGCCGCCAAGACCGGAGCCCCCTCGTGAGCGAGCACCCCGCCGACGAGTTCTGCCGCCTCACGGGCACGGACGTCCCGCTCATCTGCGGCGCGATGTACCCGTGCAGCAATCCTGAGTTGGTGGGCGCCGTCGCTGCTGCAGGCGCGATGGCGATCGTCCAGCCTCTCTCCCTCATCTACGTCCACGGCCGCGACTTCCGGACGGGCATCCAGGAGATCAAGACCCTGGCAGGCGGCCGCCCCTTCGGCTTCAACGCCATCATCGAGAAGTCGGCGAAGGCGTACGAAAACCGAATGCGCCAGTGGATCGACATCGCGCTAGAGGAAGGAGTCCGCTTCTTCGTCACGGCCCTCGGCAACCCGGACTGGGTGGTGAAGAAGGTCCACGCGGTGGGAGGCACTGTCTTCCATGACGTCACGGAGCTCAAGTGGGCGCAAAAGGCGATGGACGCCGGCGTCGACGGCCTCATCTGCGTGAACGGCCGCGCCGGCGGCCACGCAGGCACCAAGTCGCCCCAGGAGCTCTTCGACACCCTCTCTCCCCTAGGCCTGCCCCTCGTCGCCGCGGGAGGCGTGGGCGACGAGTCCCGCTACGTCGACACCATGTCGATCGGCTACGGAGCGGTCCAGATGGGCACGCGCTTCATCGCCACAAACGAGTGCAAGGTCCACCAGGACTACTGGGACGCGATCCTCAAGGCGGACGAAGCGGACATCGTCCTCACGGAGCGCCTCTCGGGCGTCCCGGTCTCGGTGATCAACACTCCTTTGGTCCAGAGGGTGGGCACAAAAGCGGGCCCCCTGGCCCGCCGCCTCCTGAAGGGCCGCAAGACGAAGCACTGGATGCGAACCTTCTACGCCCTGAGATCCCTGCGCCAGCTCAAGCACTCGATCAAGAAAGGCGTCACCTACAACGACGTGTGGCAAGCGGGCAAGAGCGTCGGCGGCATCCACGAGGTCGAACCAGCGGCCGAAATCGTGGCGCGATTCGGCGCGTCCTGGAAGGCGGCCCGCAACGCTTCAGATTCAGCGCCGACTTGAGCGCCAATGCCCGGTCAACGCGCCTCCCCCAGCTCGCGCTCCCATTACGTATAGAGGGCCAGGAGCACCACCCCTGGGACTGGCGGCGCCGAACCCTCAAGCCATCCATAGAGAAGATCGCCGTCACCTTCAACCCGGACCAGTCCGTGCTCCTGGCGGTGATAGAGAACTCAAGGCATCAGATCGAGGAGACCATGCACGCCGACGGCCTCGTCCATGAGGACGCAGACCTCCCGAGGAACGCCATCTGCGCCTGGAAGGAGGCGGACAGCCGCCCAAGCGACCGCCTCGCCATACAAGCGGGAGTGCTACCGCCTTGGCCTCCGCTCAGAAATGACGCCTTCAGCCTTGAGGCAACAGCAGACCGTTGCTGGTTCTCAAGGTGATGCAATGCGCCCTCTGAAACGGGGCCGGGTCCGGATCCTCGTCCACCACCAGGCGGCCCGTCATGCACAGGTCGCAGAGGATCGATCCCGCCTGGCTCCCCCCGGTCCATTTGCAGGACTACCTACTTGGCGCTCCCAGGACCGGCCCGGCATTGATCCCGCTCGCATCGCTGGAGAGCTATCGCCAGACTAGCGATCATGACGCGCAGCAAGGGCTGGAGCCCGACCCAGGCAAGCCTCCTGCCGCCCTCCCCGATGGACTAGCTGAAGGAGGATCATCTCATCTATTTCCTGCTCGACCTGCTCCCGACGCTGGATCTACGCGAGATCAAGGGGGTCATACAGTCAAAGGACGGGCGCGGAACGCGCCCATACAGCGCCCGGATGATGGTGATCCTCCTCTTGTACGGCTACTGCGTCGGCAAGGTCCCCTCGCGGAAGCTGGAGAAGGCGACCTCCGAGGACGTGGCCTTCCGCGCCCTTTGCGCCGGAAACCACCCCGACCACAGCGCGATTAGTCTTTTCCGCAAGACGCACCTAAGCGCCCTTGGAGGTCTTTTCCATCAGATCCTGCAGCTCTGCCGAGAGGCCGGATTGGACAAGCCAGGCCACGTGGCCCTGGACGGCACCGAAACTGAAGGTGAACACCAGCAGGCACAAAGCGAACAGCTACGCCGGCCTTGAGAGAAGCGAAGAGAAGCCCATGACCGAGATTGACCAGCTTCTCCACCGGGCGGAGGAAGTCGACGCTTCAGAAAATGAGCGTTACGGGAAGGACTGCACTGGCGACGAGCTCCCAAAAGAGCTGCAAAGGCAGAGCGATCGGCTGCCAGTGATCCAGAAGGCCAAGGCCACCCTCAAAGCGGACGCAGCGCTAACGAAGGCGCTCGAGAAGAAGAAGTAGGCCGAGCTGAGCGCAGCGAAGGCTGATCAGCAATGCGCAGGCGATATGCCCGCCCGAGCCAGAGCAGCGAAAGCTACGTCCCTTGAGAACGAAGCTGCCTATGAAGCCATCGAGCAAGCCACACCGGTTGCAGAAACAGCCGCGGAGCGCGCTGTAGAGCCAAGAAAAACTAAGCTTCTGACGCACCTGGCAAAGAGGCCGCGCACGCCCCAAAAACGGGCTCGTATGAGCCGGCTGAAGATGGGTGCCACTTCTGGCCGGTCGTCTCAAAGAGAGTCCCCATGCTAGAGTCGCAGACCCCGGACCGAGCCCGCAGCCCAACCGGCCGCAATCGCGAGTCAGCGGCTAACGAATCCCAAGACGGCAATTCGTCCGAAAAATCCCTGCTCCGCGGCCTTGCGTGAGTCAGTATTCGAGGCCGAGGGCATGACCGACCGCAACCCATCAGACTCCGAGACCAGCTTGCCCCGACCCACGCCCGAATCCAGCCCTTCCGATCAGGCGCCCGACGCTGTCGATGCCGATGCGAGCTACGGCCGTCGCGCTGGAAGGAGCGCTGGCTGGATCATGACCGGGTACGTGGGTACTCAGGTCATACGCCTCGCCAGCAACTTGGTTCTGACGAGGCTCCTGTTCGAGGAGGCCTTCGGTTTGATGGCGCTGATGAACGTGGTGCTCCAAGGGCTCTACCTCCTCAGCGACGTGGGGCTAGGGCCGAGCATCATCCACAGCCAACGGCGGGACAGCCGATTCACTAACACCGCTTTTTCCATCTCAGTCATTCGCGGGGTCATCCTGTTCTCGCTGGGCTGGATCTTTGCGGCCCCTCTGGCTGAGTTCTATGACGAGCCACAACTCCGGATGTTCCTGCCGCTCATCGCCCTGACCACGCTTTGGTCGGGGGCAGAGTCCATCAACGTCTTCGTCCTGAACCGCGATCTGAATGTGGCTCCCATTCAGATCGTAGCGCTCTTGTCTCAGCTCGCTGGCGCTGTGGCCATGATCACCTGGGCAGCGATTGAGCCCACGGTATTGGCTCTCGTAGGCGGCGTTCTTGTGACCTCGACCTTCAAGCTCATACTGACTCACGTCGCCCTTCCCGGTGAGCAGTCTCGCTTCGCCTGGGACAAGTCGGCCGCGCTTGAAATTGTCCGCTACGGACGCTGGATTTTCCTTAGCACGATGCTGCTATTCACAGCCGAACAGTGCGATCGAGCCATTCTGGGCAAGCTCATCTCGCTTGAAACGCTGGGGGTGTACTCGATTGGCTTGATGATCGCAGCACTTCCCCTCGCGGGCCTGGCTCCCCTCTCGCGGATGGTCCTATTCCCCTACTTCAGTCGGATGCGGAGCAACGCCGAGGAGTTTGGTAATCTCTTCCGCACCGCGCGATATCCGATACTCATCCTCGGAGGCTGGGCCTTCACCGGGCTGATCGCCGGCTCTTCCACAGCCGTAGAGATGCTCTACGACGACCGATATCACGCTGCTGGCTGGATAGCGCAGATCTTGAGCGCTGGGTTCTGGTTCCAACTGATGAGCAGCACCAACGATGCGGCAGCTTGGGGCCGCGGCAAACCGCAGTTCGCGAGCTTCGCTTCACTCGCCAAACTTGCGGCTATCATCGTCTTTGTCCCGGCGAGCTACGCCATAGGTATGCGGATCGACGAGTCACTCGCGTTCCCCGGCGTGGTCGTAGGATTCGCGTGCTCTAATATTGCCAGGTACCTCACCGCGGCGGCCATCTGCCGCCCACTCGGTATTCGGGAATGGCGACGGGAATCTGCCCTCACATTACTAGTCGTTTGCAGCGGGGGCACAGTGGCTTGGCTCGATCACGTTTCCCGGGACCTGATCCCGGCCCACTACGTACGTGCGACGCTGATCTTCATCATCATCACAGCGGCCTGGATGCCACTTGGTTGGCCCCTCATCAAGGACCGATTGGCGGCACGCAGAACGCACCGGACTTCCTAGGAGCGTGTCGCGCATAGCTGGCTCCCCAAGGCGCCTGTCGGGCTGTCTTGGCTATTGTCAAATATTCGCCAAAGCTGCTGGTTAGCACGCTGCGCTAGCGAGACCCCTTACATTGTGACTACAGTTGCGAAGAAACATACTACCCGCGATCGCCTTATCTTTGCTGATTGTGATTTTGGGGATCGGTCTGGATGTTAGTGGCGATTTCTCGATCAATGATGACTGGGGCTATTCAACGCCTGTCAGGTGGTTGGCTCAGAGCGGCGCCACTGAGCTCACATTCTGGCAGTCGATGCCGCTGTTTACCCAAATTGCAGCCGGGGCGGCTTGGTCAGCGGCCTTCGGCTTTGACCAAGAAACTCTGCGCTACCTGACTCTGAGCCTCGCTGGCGTCAGTGTTTTGTCCATCTATGCGCTGGCCCGGATGGCGGGGGTACAGTTGGGGCTGGCGATGATCGTGGCGCTCTTGCCGTTGGCTTCGCCGATTTTCATGACATTGTCCCTGACGTTCATGACGGACGTACCCGGTATCGCTTGGCTGTTGATGGCCACATGTGCCTTTGCGGCCTCGTTCCGACTGACTGCGCGATCGGCGCAGATAGCTTTCGCTGTAGGCGCCGTCCTATGCCTCACTGCCGTATTACTGAGGCAGACCAATCTGGGGCTACCGGTCGCGTTAGTTATGGCAGATTTATTTTATAGCAAAGGACGTATCTGGCCTGCGATGCGCTCGTTTGTAGTGCTGGGGGCAAGTGTCGCTGTCATCGCGTTGGTCCACAGTCTCCTGACGCTTTATGACGCTGTACCCGCGACCTATGACGACAAGACCGGCGCAATCTCAGCAGTCTTATCTGATCTGGCATCCCTGAATGCCGGGGTAATCAAGCAACCGATTAAATCGGCACTGCATTTCGCGGCATATGCTGGGTTATTCCTACTGCCGTTCGTGCCCGTCCTATGGCGCCACTGGCCACAGTCTAACGGTCGACGGCTGTCACTGGCGATTGCACTCTCAACAGCCGTCCTGGTTCTTGCCGCAGGATCTTTAGGCGCTCTCGCTTTGAACGGGATGGTTGGTAACGTTTGGAGCAGCAACGGCGCGGGTCCACACCTGATCGAAGGCCAATATGGCACCGGCGCGGTTTTGCCGCTTGTCGTAACAGCGCTATCATTTGCCATTATTCTCTCCGCGTTGGTTGTCGTGTGGCTGAGGCGGAAAACAAATGCTGACGGCGTTCAGAGCAGGCCATGCCGGAGTGTGATCGTACTCGTCGGTTTTACCGGAGCCATCTGCTATGCGCCCCACGCTGTGGCCTATGCCGCCTTATTTGATCGCTATACCCTGACGCCGGCGTTGTTTTTAGCCATCGCTCTAGCCGCTTTGCTGCCCAAGATCGAGACGTCGGGGACGATGTTGCTTAGCGGAGCTATCGCAGCAGGGGGTATCCTGTTTTCCGCGGTGCTTGTGCAGGATCATTTTGCTTGGCAACGCGCGCGATACGGGCTGATCGATCAGCTGGTGGCAACGCAAAGAATCGATCCCGACATGATCGACGGTGGGTTTGAGCATAATAATCTGGGCCGCGTGCTAAGCGACTTTACTACCGCAGATCAAGGCATCCTTGTGGATGCCTCTGGACGGCTCTTCTATCTTGCCACCAAGAGTTCCCCTGACGCAGAAACCCTCTTGCAGGTCAGTGTGCCACAGCTCTGGGGCTGGTCAAGCTTGGAAATTTTTGCATTGCACCGTGGCATGTGAGAGCTTGGTGGCCGTCCCTTGCACCCATCCCCCTCAGTGCCCAGAGAGTCGTGTCTATAATTTTTCAGAGACCGTCTCGCTAGCGCGTCTCAGGCCGCAGCAGCCGCTTTCCGGGCAGCCCGGTAGGCCTTCCACACCAAGTCGTTAGCTTCCGGATCTCTTGGTACGGCGTCGTCGAGACCATTCCCAGAACCTTGACTGTATGCGTCCGGCGGCACGCCGGAGGACCCCATTCCAACGGCGCCTCGATCCGGCGATGCTCTAGGCATGGAAATCGAAGACCTTATCGAGGCGCGCCCGTGGGGCCGCCGTCACCAGACTGCTCGGTACGAAGGGCTGATCTGCCTCGCTGACCAACAGGGCATCTCAGCCACGGAGCTCGCCCGTCGCGCTGGCTGCTTTCTTGGCACGATCTACAACTGGAAGCGGAGGCTCTCGACGATGGGCACCGACATGCAGGCCACCGACCCGAGGCCACAGGCTCTGGTCCAAGTACGCGCGTTGCCCGACTCCGCGACGCGTTCCGAGCCGGGGCCGTTCGAGCTTCGCCTCCGACACGGACGATCCGTGATCGTCCCCAGTCGGTTCGACCACCAAGCTCTCGCTACTCTCGTGGAGAGTGCTAGAGCAATACTGAGCTTCGCGGGCCCACGCATCTTCCTCGTGGAGAGCCACGTTTGGATCTAACTCGACCACGAAGGCCCTCACGCGTACAACTTCACGGACATGTGGAAGCCGTCGGCGTGAACGGGACGGATTACTTCCGCGACGTACTTACTCGGATTGACCGAAAGCCGGATCTTGAGGAGCTCCTGCCGTAAGGCTGGAAGTAGTACTTTCCCTAACCCGTCGTGCGCCGACGTTCGGAAGCACTATGATCGTTGATCGGTAGGTCATTCGCTTGCGCGGCGAGCCCCTCTCCAAGTGCCGACAAGGGCGCTGGAGGGACTCGCGCTAGGTTACAGATCGGCGCCACCGAGCAGATCCAGCGAGTCTTAGCAATCTGGGGACCCTGAGGCTGATTCAGATCCCCCCCCCTGCGGCCTGCAGCCTGCAGCCTGCGAATTATTTTCCAACGTCCCAGAAGCTACACATCGGCTCGCACGACGGCGAATCAATCTCGCGCGGGCCCCATGAGTGGCGCCCATTCTGGACACTTCAGACAAATCAAACATAATTATGATCCCGTCGCTGCCCGCGGCTGCAACCTGACCCCTGCCCCCGCGCAGTGCAACGACCCCCGCCCCGTCGGTTATTCATTTAATTGGCCGGTCTCGCCACTCAGGCTCATCTTGAGCTCGAGCACGGTCCGACTGGCGGGAGTAAGATGGGCCTGAAATCCATGCACTAGGTGGAGAAAACGCTTGATCTCGCAGACAGATGCTCCGATGCCTGATGACGAGAGTGGTGGGTCTGGCATGAGCGCCGCCTCAGCATTAAGCGGTCATTGACTAATCATGCCCGGCGCTGACCTTCCCCGTCCTGCCAAACACCGGCCATGTCCCCGGCACGCCTAGCGCTTGCCACAACAACTGACGTCCCCCAAAATGACCCAGTCCCCCACGTCGCTCGTCGCCGAGACATGGGATTCGATCGCCATCGGCACCAGTATCGGTGGGTCGACGGTCGGCCACGACCGAGGGAGTGGCGTGCTCGATCGAGAGCGCAGGGTTCACGAGCTCGGCATCCTCCACGTCGTCGACGCATCGCTCATCCGTTCGAGCTGTGGAACTAGCCCAAGCCTGACCGTGGCAGCGAACGCTATCCGCATCGGGGAAGCCATCGATGGAGCCCTTCGGGACAGTCCGCTGAACGATTGGCAGCCCGCCTTCTCGATGAGCGCAACCCCCACACCACTCCTCCCTGCCCGCGACGACTCGCACGGAATCTCATGAGCAAAATTCAACCGTTACAGGTTCAGTCACTTGCTGAATCGTTCCGAATGGCAGAGCCATTCCCATTCGTCTGCATCGATCACTTCCTGGACGAGTCGTTCGCCACCGAGATTGCGCGCTCGTTCCCGAGCTTCGACGACGCCCAAGGGCAGGGACGAATGTTCGAGAGCGTCAACGAGCACCTCAAAGTCCAGGTCACGGACCACGATCAATTCCCTAGACCGATCGCTGAGCTGAATCGGCTGCTGGCGTCCGCGGAGTTCCTCGAGCAACTCGAGGCCATCACAGGGGTCCGCCCCTTGCTCGCCGACGCGTCACTCGCCGGCGGCGGAATCCACCAAACGGGGCCTAGAGGGAGGCTTGATGTGCACGTCGACTTCAACCAACTCGAAACCACGGGCTGGCATCGGCGCCTCAATATCCTGGTCTATTTCAACAGCGACTGGAAGGAGGACTGGGGCGGCGAGCTCGAGCTTTGGGACTCAAAGGTGAAGAAGCTCCATCACTCATTCCAGCCGATTCATAACCGGTGCGTGGTCTTCGAAACCAACGAGATGAGCTTTCATGGCGTCGAGAAGGTGACTTGCCCTACAGGTAAGACTCGCAATTCGTTCGCTGGCTACTACTACACCGCGGAGGCCCCGGACGGCTGGGATGGCACTAGCCACAACACGATCTTCAAGGCCCGTCCCAGCGAGCCCATCAAGAAGATAGTGCTTATGCCGATGGACCGCGTCAATCGCGCCGCGAAGGACTATTACCAAAAGCTCAAGAACGCGGCCAAGTCCGCGCTTGGTCGATAGTTGGCAATTTGACCTGATGGGCACCCCCAAAACGAATCCTCACCCACGCCTAGGGCCCGATCCGAGATCGGACCCTGACCGGGGTGTGCTGAATTCAGTCGTCGAACGGAGGACTGCAGGCCACACCGTGGTTGCGCTTCTGAGATGATCTATGGGACCCCTAACTGGCTGGCATTTGCCGCGCTTCTCGCCGTTGTACCGATTGCCATCGGTCTCTATCAGAGACTCAAGCCGGCGGCAGCAACTGCCATCGTGGGGCTGGGGGCGGTCTTGATGCTCCCCGAGTCGGTCGCCTTCGACCTGCCCGTCATGCCGCCCCTCGGGAAGGACTCGATCCCGGGCCTTGCCATGGTGATCGGGTCGTACATCACAGCGCCCTCAAAGCTCAGGGACGCAAGACCACTCGGGGGAATTGACCTGCTGTTCGTCCTTTTTTGCCTGGGCTCTGTTGGCACAATCCTGACGAACTCGGATGCCCTCGTCTTTGGTCCGAGGTTCCTGCCAGCGCTCTCCGTGTACGACGGGGTGGCTGAGATCACGAAGAACACCCTAGTGCTTTACCTGCCTTTCCTGGTGGCACGGGCGCTCATTCGAAGCTCGGCCGACCTCCGCGTGCTGATGCGAATCGTCGTGGTCTTCGCCCTTGGGCAGAGCGTCCTGTCACTCGCCGAACTCCGGCTGAGCCCCCAGCTTCACAACTGGGTTTATGGATTCCACCCGACGCTCTTCGAGACCACTGTGCGACTCGGTGGCTACCGCCCGAACGGATTCACTAAAACTGGCCTCGAGCTGTCCATGTTCATGCTAGCGGCCACCATCGCTGCCCTCCTGCTATGGCGCATCCGGAGCGTCTCCGGGGCGGTACCGGTCTATCTTCTTGTGATCCTGATCCTGAGCAAGAGCCTTGGGACGATCGTGTACTCGGTCGTCGCCGTTCCCGTCATCGCAGCGGGCCATCGGTTTGGGATCATCGCGGCGGCCCTGATCGCTGTGACCGCGCTCGGGTTCCCGTTTCTAAAAGCTGGAGGGGTGCTCCCTGAAGAAGCGGCCATGTCCATCGCTACCGATTTTGACGCGGAGCGAGCCCGCTCGCTCAATGCCCGCATTGAGCAAGATCACCAGCTTCTCGACCGAGCCATTGAACGCCCGGTATTTGGCTGGGGTGGCTACGGCAGGAATCGGATCTTACATCCTGTCACCGGCAAAGATATGGTCGTCACAGACGGCGCATGGACGCTCTTCCTCGGGACTAGAGGTGCCGTCGGTTTCGCTGCGCTCTTTGGAATGATTCTCCTGCCGGTTCTGATCTTGTTCTGGCGGTTCAATCAGGTGCAATCAAGAGACGACCAGCTACTACTCGGCGGATTAGCTCTGATCACGTCGTTCTACGCCCTTGACTTGTTCCCGAACGGTCTCTTCAACTACTTGCCACTCTTCTTCGCTGGCGCCCTTCACGGTGCGACCGAAGGAATCATCAATGATGGCCTCCGGAGCACAATTCTACCGGCACAGTTGCAGGAGATCGCAGGCGAAGATTCGCCATCGAGCGCAAAGGGTCGGCCCTGGCCGTCCTCCACCCGCTACGGCAGGAGCCCGGGAGAACTCCAGTCCAGCCCAGCTCCAACGCCGCTGGCGACTGCCATCGACCACCCCGAGATCCCACATTCCTAACGCGCCCCATCCGATACCAGCCTCCTGGACCTCTAGCGCAAAGAGCACTGCCTCGCCGCTATCAGCGACGAGGCCTCCATGGACTCGTCCCAACCCAACCTGTAGACTGTCCCGCCAAGGGAACACCGACCAGACAACATGTATTTGAGTCCCCTACTGCCTAAGGCGGCCCTAATCAGCACGATGTCCTCGCCGACAGCGTGCCCTTGCCTGCCCCCCTCTGACCGCGAAGGCGGCATCGATAACTCACTGCCACTTCCCACGCCAAAATGAAGAGCTCGATCATTCTTGATTGTGTCCTCATTGGAAGCGACTCGCTGCTCATGCAATGCGGCGAAGTCCTTACCTCTAAAGGACATCGCATCCTCCGAGTTGTCACGGACGCACCCCGCGTGAGGGATTGGGCTGAAGCGGCGGGCATTGAAGTCATCGACGCTGCCACTGACTATGGCGATTCTCTAGCGAATACAACGTTCGACTATCTCTTCGCGATTACGCATCTGGCGCTGATTCCAGATTCCGTGCTCCGCGTCCCGAAGCGAGGGGCGATCAACTTCCACGACGGGCCTCTACCTGGCTACTCCGGTCTCAATACTCCCGTGTGGGCAATTCACAACGGCGAGGCCGAGCATGGCGTGACTTGGCACCAGATGGATGCCGAGATCGACAAGGGCGATATCCTCATTGAGAGGACGTTCCCCATCGAGGAAAACGACACCGCCTTGAGCCTCAACACCCGCTGCTTTGAAGCGGGCCTCGACACCTTCGGTGAGTTGCTCGATGGGCTCAGCGACCAGTCCATTGTGCCCGTGCCGCAGAGCGGGACTAACCGGCGCTATTACCTTCGAAGCGATAAGCCCGATGGCCTTGCCGTCCTTGACTGGACACAGCCCGCCAAGCGCACATCCGCCCTCATCCGAGCCCTAGATCACGGCCGGTACGCGAACCCCCTGACATCTCCAAAGATCGTCAACGGCAGCCAAGCCGTGATCGCCATTCGGGCGGAAACCGTCGAAATCTCGGACGGCGGCGCACCCGGTCAATTGATCGAGGCCGATGCCCAGACCTTCGTCGTCTGTACCCAAGAAGGCGGACTGCGCGTGACCGAAGTCACAGACCTCTCAGGTCGTGCACTGGACGCTACTGCGGCCATGAAGCTCCTCAATGCCCGAGTCGGTGATCAGTTGACAGTGCTGACCCCCGACCAACGGGGCGCACTAAGCGACCAAGGCAAGGGCATTTCCAGGGCGGAGGCACACTGGGTGAACGCGCTGCGCAACGCCGAAGGAACCGATTTACCCTGGTCTAGGCTGAGCGAGACTCCCGAGCACGGCTTCGAGAGAATTGAGCTTCAGTGGGAGCAGGACGTCGCCGCCGAACCGACCGCGCATATCGCAGCCTCCCGTATCGCAGCACTGGGGCTCGCCATCGCGAAACTCACTGGCAAGCGAGACCTGACCATCGGATTGGGCTTTCCAGGAGAGAGCCCGATTGCGGGACCTGGCGAGGGACTCTTCTCCGACAGGACTCTGCTGGAGTTCAAACTAGAGGGCGGGCAGACCCTCGCTGAATTGGTAGCGGCAGTCGCCGGCAACATTGACCGCGCAGTCAAGCGAGGACCTTGGGCCCGCGACGTCTTCGCCCGGACACCGGAACTGCGGGAGCGAAGCACGCCCTTCAGCGACGGCGGCGTCAATATCCATGTGGAGATCACCGACGCCATCGAGGCCTTCGAGCCCCGTAGCTCTGATCAGTTGGCCCTTGCGATCAGCCCATCCAACGGCAGGGCTCACCTGTTCGCGGAAACCAGCGGCCTCGACGCAGACGCTCCAGCCCGCCTCGCCCGCGCCATCACTGGGGTGGAAGGGTCTATTGCATCGTCACCGAATGCACGCATCTCCGACGTTTCCATCGCGGCTGATGCCGAGAGAGAGCGCGTGCTCCGGGAGTGGAATGACACCCGGGTTGCGATCGACGAGAGCCTCTGTATCCACGACGTCATCGCCAAGCGCGCTGCCGCGACACCGACCGAAGTTGCCGTCGTATTCGACGACGAGACGCTCACCTACGGCGAGCTCGACCAACGCGCCCGTACGCTCGCAGCGCACCTGGCGCATCGCGGCGCGAGGCCTGGGGTTCTCATCGGCATTCACGTCGAACGCTCCCTCGATCTCGCCGTCTGCATCCTCGCAGTTCTCTACGCCGGAGCGGCCTACGTCCCCTTGGACCCAGCCTTCCCAGTAGATCGCGTCTCCCTGATGATTGAGGACTCAGGCCTCGAGCTAGTGCTGGGCCACTCCGAATCTCTCGCAAGATTGGCCGTCCCGGACAGTAAAAGGATTGCGATCGACCTTCCTCTGCCAGCAGACCGGGGGACAGCCGCTTCCTCAAGGCCAGAAGATCTCGCCTATGTGATCTACACCTCGGGGTCCACTGGCCGTCCCAAGGGCGTGATGGTTGAGCACCGCAATGTGATCAACTTCTTTGCTGGGATGGACGAGCGCATCCCGCACGAGCCTGCCGGAACGTGGCTCGCAGTCACGAGCCTGTCCTTTGACATCTCCGTACTGGAGCTGCTTTGGACCCTCTCCCGGGGTTTCAAAGTGGTGATCTACAAGGACCAAGATCAAACCGAGGCCCAGCTGCCGACCTCACCCGCGGGGCCCATGGACTTCGGTATCTTCCTCTGGGGCAATGATGCCGGTCCTGGCAAGCACAAGTACGAGCTCATGCTCGAAGCGGCGAAGTTCGGCGACACCCACGGATTCTCGTCTGTTTGGACCCCCGAGCGCCACTTCCACGCCTTCGGTGGCCCCTTCCCAAACCCGTCGGTCACCAGCGCCGCGATCGCGGCGGTCACGGACCGTATCGGTATTCGAGCCGGAAGCTGCGTGAGCCCGCTGCATCACCCCATTCGAATCGCTGAAGAATGGAGCGTCGTCGACAACATCTCTGATGGACGCGTCGGCATTTCCTTCGCGTCGGGCTGGCAGCCAGATGATTTCGTGTTGCGGCCCGAGGCATTTGGCGACAACAAAGAGCAGATGTTCCGAGACATCGAGACGGTGCGCCGTCTCTGGAGGGGTGAGGCCATCACCTTCGATGGTCCCAAGGGGCCAGTGGAGCACACCACACTCCCCCGGCCAGTCCAAGAGGAGCTGCCTGTCTGGGTGACTAGCGCAGGCAACCCAGACACCTACCGCCGAGCGGGCACCTCGGGTGGCAATGTCCTCACGCACCTGTTGGGGCAGTCCGTGGAGGAACTGGAGGGCAAGCTGCGCATCTACCGTGAGGCCCGTGAAGCCGCTGGCTTTGACCCGGCTACCGGCCAGGTGACGCTCATGCTGCACACCTTCGTGAGCGACGACTTCGACGCGGTCCGCGAAACTGTGCGGGGGCCAATGAAGCGCTACCTTGCCTCTGCCACGGCCCTGGTCAAGAAATACGCATGGAGTTTTCCGGCGTTCAAGCGCCCCGATGGGGCCACTCCAGAGCTGGACGAGATCAACCTCGACGACCTCAGCGAGGAAGAGTGGGACACCATGATGGAGTTCGCCTTCGAGCGCTACTACGAGACAAGCGGACTCTTCGGAACGCCTGAGTCGGTGCAGCCGATGATCGCTCGCCTGACGGCCGCCGGGGTCGATGAGATCGCTTGCCTCATCGACTATGGAATCGACAACGAGACCGTGCTTTCGCACCTGCCTCAGATCGATCGCGCCCGGGCCCTTGCGAATCGTTCCCAGGGAGGAGAGGCCACGCCGCATTCGCTTGCTTCGCAGATGCGCCGCCACCAGGTCACTCACATGCAATGCACACCCTCGATGGTGCGGATGCTCCTTCAGGATGAGCGCAACGCGGGTGCTTTTGCGGAACTAGAGAACCTCATGATTGGTGGAGAGGCCCTCCCGATCTCCCTAGCCCGCGAGTTAGCCAGCGTCACCCCCGCCCGCATCACCAACATGTACGGTCCAACGGAGACCACAATCTGGTCTTCGACTTCAGAAGTCGTCCCCAGCGCAGATACGGTGACCATCGGCCGACCCATCGCCAACACCGCGATGTACGTCCTCGATGCCGATCGCCAGCCGCTTCCTGTAGGAGTCCCGGGAAACCTGTTCATCGGTGGAAAGGGCGTCGTCCGCGGCTACCTGAACCGCCCGGACCTGACCCAGGAGCGCTTTGTTCCTGACCCCTTCATCGACGGCCAGCGCATGTACGACACGGGTGATGTCGCCTCGTGGAACGAAGAAGGAACACTGGACTTCGTCGGTCGCTCAGATCACCAGGTCAAGGTGCGTGGATACCGCATCGAGCTCGGTGAGATCGAATCACTTATCGAGGCGCGAGATGAGATTGGGACCTGCGTGGTGATCGTACGCGAGGACGTGGTCGGCGATCAGCGCCTGGTGGCGTACTTCACGGGGGCCAAGGCAGACGTGGACAGTGGCTCCGTTCGCAGCGATCTACAAGCGGCCCTTCCGCCGTACATGGTCCCGTCGCACTTCGTGCAGCTCAAAGCCTTCCCATTGACTCCGAATGCAAAGATCGACCGAAAAGGACTCCCCGAGCCTAAGTCGGCGTCACTGGGGGCGGAGCCCTCTGCAGATTCACCCCCGCCATCCGGCGAAATTGAAGCGCTGGTCGCTGACAAGTGGTGCGAAGTGCTCGGCCTGAATACGGTTGGAACGACGGACAATTTCTTCGACATCGGCGGTCATTCCCTCCTCGTGGTCAAGCTTCAACGCTCGCTCAAAGGACTGACCCCCAAGCCGGTGACGCTCACGGACCTCTATCGATTTCCAACGATCGGCAGCCTGGCGAACTGGCTTCAATCGACAGACGCACCAGCCGGCGTCACGGCGGGAACTTCCCGCGCCGCGCAACGGCGCGAGGCCGCAGTTCGTCGACGTAGTCGCGGCTGACCTCCGCTGTTGCTCACCCCCATTCGTAGCCTCTTCCAAGAACGGCAACGCAGCCGAACCAACTGAGTTTGATGCAGGAATCTTCGACCCCCAGAGACCGCAGCAACGATATCGCCATCGTCGGCATGTCGGTTCACTTTCCTGGAGCAGCTGACCACCGCGCGTACTGGAAGAACCTCCAGGACGGCGTTGAGTCAATTCAACAGTTGACCGAGGAAGAGCTCCTCGCAGCGGGCGTGCCGCCACGGGCTCTGAAGAACCCGGCGTACGTCCGATCGGCGGCGTTTCTTGAGGGCATGGAGGACTTCGACCCGGAGTTCTTCGGCTTCAGTCCAAAAGAAGGAGCGATCCTCGATCCGCAACACCGGCACTTCCTTGAACGCTGCTGGGAGTCCCTGGAGGATGCTGGCTATGCCCCAAATGGCGTCGAAGGATCAGTCGGAGTCTTCGCGGGTTGCGGCATGGGTGCCTACTTCGCATTCAATCTTCTCACCAACCCAGAGCTGGTGCGCTCAGTCGGACTATTTTTGCTCCGCCACACGGGCAACGACAAGGACTTCCTCGCGACCCGGGCCTCCTACTGCCTCGACCTGAAGGGACCTAGCATCGCCGTACAGACCGCCTGCTCGACCTCGCTGGTCGCGGCCCACGCGGCCTGTCAGAGCCTGCTATCGCATGAGTGCGACATGGCCCTAGCCGGAGGATCCACCATCGAGTTGCCCCACAAGCGTGGGTACCTCTATGAAGAGGGAGAGATTCTCTCACCCGACGGTCACTGCCGCACTTTCGACGCAGCCTCCAAAGGCACCGTTTTCGGCAGCGGGAGCGGCGTGGTGGTTCTGCGCCGATACGACGATGCCGTGGAGAAGGGTGACCACATCTACGCCGTCATCCGCGGTAGTGCGGTCAACAACGATGGTGCGGGCAAAGTCGGCTATCTCGCCCCGAGCGTCGACGGACAGGCAGGCGCTGCGGTGGAGGCGCTGGCCATTGCCGGAGTCGAAGCCGGCCAATTGGACTACGTCGAGTGCCATGGCACCGGCACGCCCGTGGGCGACCCGATCGAGATCGCGGCCCTGACCCAGGCCTTCCGTGAGACCACAGATGCGAAGAACTTCTGCGGCGTCGGGTCCGTGAAGTCAAACATCGGACACCTCGACACAGCGGCAGGCGTCGCGGCCCTGACGAAAGCTGCCTTGGCGCTCAAGCACGGGAAGATCCCTCCGACGCTCCACTTCAGCAGTCCGAATCCAGGGATCGACTTCGAGACGTCACCCTTCTACGTCAATACGTCGCTTACAGACTTCCCGACTGACAAGCCGATGATTGCCGGTGTCAATTCCCTGGGTGTCGGCGGGACCAATGCATTCGCCGTCCTCGAGGCTGCTCCCCGGAGGGCTCCATCATCGGCGGCGACCAGGCCGGGTCAGCTCATCGTTCTGTCTGGTCGTTCGAAGGCCGCGGTAGACGACATGGGCAAGCGCCTTGGGTCTTTCCTCCGCGAAGACTCCGTCACTCCGCTCGCGGACGTGGCTTTCACGCTGCTCAAGGGACGCACGAAGTTTGATGTCCGACGGGTCTTTGCCGCCAGGGACCGGGACCACGCCATCGAGCTGCTCGAGGCCAAGGACTCACAGCAGGTCTACACTCGATCCAAGGGGCCAGAGGGAGGTGACGTTGCTTTCTTGCTCCCAGGCGGAGGCGCGCAGTACCCACGCATGGGCGCGGACCTCTACGATTCAGAGCCCTCCTTCCGCAAGGATGTCGACCGGGGACTGGAGCTGCTTGACGGGACCCTCGACGTCGACCTTCGCTCGATCTGGTTCGCTGCCGAAGGCTCGCAAGAAGAAGCAAGTCAAGCCTTCCAGCGGCCGTCAGTTCAGCTTCCGGCGATCTTCATCCTCGAGTACGCCCTCGCTCGACTTTGGATGTCATGGGGTATCAAACCCACAGCTTTGCTCGGACATAGCATGGGCGAGAACACCGCTGCATGCTTGGCGGGCGTGATGACTTTCGAGGAGTGCTTGGACCTGGTGCGGGTCCGGGGCCAGCTCTTCGAGCGGGTCCCCGAGGGGGGCATGCTCTCCGTGTCCTCGTCGGAGGAGTTGATCCGTCCTCTCCTGCCCTCTTCCCTGGACCTTGGAGTCGTCAACGGGCCTTCCCTCTGTGTGGTCTCCGGCCCCGTTGGTCCCCTTGTTCAATTCGCGGAGACTCTCGCCGAGAGAGACATCGACGCACGCCGCATCCCCATTTCCATCGCAGCGCACTCCTCGCTGCTCGACGAGATCCTGGGAGAATTCGAAGCCCAGGTCCGAACCATCGACCTCAAGAAGCCAACGATTCCATTCCTCTCGAACCTTACGGGAACTTGGATCACCGATGACGAAGCCACCAGCGCCAAGTATTGGGTCGGCCATCTGCGCGGCACCGTTCAATACTCGAGGTGCGCAGAGACCTTGCTAGCGTCCAGTGCCGCGACCTTCCTCGAAGTCGGTCCGGGCCGTACCTTGAGCTCGCTGATGAAGCAGCAGGCAGGCTTCAAGGGATCTGCAGTCGCGATCTCCTCGGTACGACATCCAGATGAGTCCGCGAACGACGGCCTGTTCTTCATGGCAGCACTAGGTCAGCTTTGGGCGGCTGGACAGCCGCTGAACGACGAGGTCTTGTGGCCTGGCGAGACTCGGCACCGTGTTTCGATGCCGACCTATCCGTTCCAGCGCCAGAGGTACTGGATCGAACCGGGAGCAGGTAGCTCCGCCGCCGGCGATGACGAAGGACCGTCCATACCGGAACGCAGCGATGACATCGGGGCCTGGGGCTTCACGCCCAAGTGGACTCCATCCACTCTTCCGTCGGGTCAATTCGAAGAGCGTTCAGTATGGCTCATCTTCGTTGACGGGACCGACATCGGCGTAACGATCGCAGCACATCTAAAGGCCCTTGGTCACGTTGTGATCGAGGTCCGCGAATCCGATGCCTACTACCAGGCGAGCGACACGCGCTTCTCTCTATCGCCCGAACATGGACGCGACGGATACGACGCACTGGTCAAGGATCTCATCGCGACCGGGAACGTCCCCAGCCGAGTCCTCCACCTTTGGCAGCTCACGGCGGACGAGAGCTTCCGACCCGGGTCGAGCTTCTTCCACCGGAACCTCGAGCGCGGCTTCTACAGCCTGTTCTTCCTCGCCCAGGCCCTTGGCCAGGAAGGGGTCAAGACGCCCATGCATTGGACCATTGCCAGCAACGGCATGCACTCGGTCCTTGGCGAGACACTGCGCTACCCGGAGAAGGCCATGGCCCTCGGGCCCTGCCGTGTCGTACCCCGCGAATTCACAAATATCACCTGCGCGAGCGTCGACGTCGACCTACCGGACCTGTCGGCCAAGCGCTTCGGATCGAAACGGATCCTCAATGAGTCCACGGCGAGAATCGCACAGCAGCTCCAGGGTGAGATTGCCCAGCCGGGAGCGAACGCCACCGTGGCCTACCGCGATGGCAAGCGCTATTCCGAGTCCATGGTCCCGCAAGAACTCCTGACTGCGAGCGCCCCCGAACATGGCGGTACATTCCTGATCACCGGTGGCCTGGGCGGAATTGGTGGCCGCATCGCCCGGCATCTTGCGGAGACGCAGAAGGCTTCGCTAGTGCTGGTGGGACGCTCGACTCTGCCTCCTCGAGAGGAGTGGGATCGTCACTTACGATCCCACGGACTCGCTGAGGCTCGAAGTCGAAGCATCACGCTGATCCGCAGTCTTGAGGAATCTGGATCAAGGGTGCTCGCCACCGACGGAGATGTTGCCGACCTCGAGCGTATGGAAGAGATCGTGACAAGAGCGACCGCTGACTTCGGTCCGATCGACTGCGTCATTCACACAGCAGGCGTCCTCCGAGACGATCTTATTCTCAGCAAGTCGTACTCTAGCGTCGAAGAGGTATTCGCGCCCAAGGTGCACGGAACTCAGGTCTTGGGAGAGGTCTTCAGGGACAGAGACCTCCCATTGATGGTCCTGTTCTCATCCACGAGCACGGTCACAGCACCAGCTGGACAGGTGGACTACGTCGCGGCGAACGCGTTCCTCAACGCTTTTGCGTCGGCACAGAATGGAAAGCTGGCACGGCGCGTCATCGCGCTGAATTGGGGCATTTGGGCCGACGTCGGCATGGCAGCCAAGCTGGGGCGCAAGATGAGCCTGGGCGAGGCCCCGCAGGAGCGCAGCGAGCCTCGTCCTGCAGAACATCCGCTCTTGGACGTTCGGATCGACGACGAGCATGGCACGACCTTCGAGTCCGTGTTCTCTCCCGACACCCATTGGGTGTTCGACGAGCACCGCACTGCGGACGGCCAGGCACTGCTCCCAGGAACTGCATTCGTTGAGATGATCCGTGCGAGCGCCGCAGAGCTCGGGGGAGAGAGCCCATTCGAGATCCGCGACCTATTCTTCTTCCGTCCCCTCGCCATCGCTGACGGCGTCAAGCGCAGGGTCCGGTGCACGCTGCGGACGAGCGACGAGGGCTACGACTTCGAGGCTCAAAGCTGGTGCGAGACCCCAGATGGCACAACGGGCTGGGAGCGGCACGTGCAGGCAAGAATCGTTCTGCGACCCGTGCCCAGGGCAGGCGCGCTGGACATTCCGGCCATCGCGCAGCGCTGTGAGTTCGACAGTCACCAGGATGACCCCTCTGGGATCGTGACCGGCCAAGAGAGGTTCCTCAAGTTCGGCCCACGCTGGCGCGTCCTTCGCGCCCAAGCGTACGGAGACGGCGAGGCCCTCGGACGACTTCGGCTCGATGACACCTTCGCTTCGGACCACGACTCGTATTGGTTACCGCCGGGCCTTCTGGACATCGCAACCGGATTCGCCATGCCTCTACTGAAGGGCTATGGGGCATCAGAGGATCTCTGGGTCCCGGTGAACTATCGCCAGATCGCCGTTCACAGCCCACTTCCCAAGGACGTCTACAGCTGGGTACGCCTGACCGCTAACGACACGGAGTCAGACATTGCGACCTTTGACATCCTCCTCACAGACAATGGAGGCAAGGTCGCGCTCGAGGTCAGCGGGTTCACCATCAAACGCTTGGCAAAGAACCAGGTCTTTGCGGCGGCACGGCCTCCTCTCCCCTCTGAGCTCGTCCCTGTGGATTCGCCGTCAGCCGTGACGAGGAACCTCTCAGACGCTGAGTTGGGCTTCCAGCAGCAGCTGGAGCATGGCATCCGCGGCGACGAGGGCATGGAGGCACTCGACCGCGTACTCCGTGAGGATGCATCCAGCGTGAGATACGTCAGCTCGATGAATCTCAACGAGCTGATCCAGCATGTAGACCATTCTGCGCGGCGTACTTCCGCAAGCGACACGGCTAAGTTCTCTCGACCCGAACTCGACTCAGAGTTCATTGAGCCCGAGAATGAAATCGAGAGAACGCTCGTGGGCTTCTGGGAGGAGCTCCTCGGCGTAGATCGAGTTGGCGCCCTGGACAGCTTCTTCGACCTCGGCGGGCATTCCCTGATTGCTGTGCGCCTCTTTGCAAAAGTCAAGAAGGCCTATCACGTGGACCTTCCGATCTCGGTGCTCTTCGAAGCACCCAACGTACGTAGTTGCGCCCGCTTGATTCACGATCAGATTGGTACGGACGAAGAGCGCCAGAGCCGCAGCGAGTCCAAGCAAACCCGCTTCGACCACCTTGTCCCCATGCACCCATCGAACCCAGGTGATGGCACTCCGTTCTTCCTGGTCGCGGGGATGTTCGGCAACGTCCTCAACCTCCGTCACCTGGCGCACCTCGTGGGAACCAGTCGGCCGTTCTACGGACTGCAGGCGCGAGGCCTGTACGGCGGGCACAAGCCCCATGAGTCGTTCGAGGAAATGGCGACGGACTACCTCGCCGAGATCCGGGCGGTGCAGCCCCATGGGCCGTATCTCCTTGGGGGCTTCTCGGGCGGCGGGATCACGGCCTTTGAGATTGCGCAGCAGCTGCGCAGCTCAGGGGAGGAGGTCGCCTTGCTTGCGTTCCTAGACACCCCCCTTGCCCACGCCGAGCCGCTCAGCTCTGTGGACAAGGCCACCATTCACCTGCAACGCCTGACCCGCCATGGTCCGGCATACGCCGTCAACTGGATGAAGAACCGCGTGAAGTGGGAAGTGGGCCGATTCCGCGAGCGTTTCGAAGGCGAGGCGAGCCAAGACGATGGCGCTCAAGAAGAATCGAACTTCCACTCGGAGGAGATTGAGGCGGCCTTCCGGCGCAGCCTTGAGCGCTACGAGCCGAAGCACTACCCGGGCGCAGTGCACCTGTTCCGTCCACGCTTGGACGAGGCCCACCGGCTAGGCTCCAATCGCGTCGCTAACTCGGAGCGCCAGATTGTCTGGGCAGACAACGGTTGGACGCCACTGGTGGACGCTCTTCACGTTTCTGAAGTCCCCGGTGATCACGACTCGATGGTCTTGGAGCCTAACGTCCGTGTCCTCGCTTCGCGCATCCGCCGCTGCATCGAACAAGTTTCCGCCAATGGGGCCGAGAATCGAATGGAAGCGTCAGCCCCTGTGGAGGCTCATGCGTAGCCCGAAGATCCGGATAGGTTCGACTATCTGATCCGCCGGTTCACGGCGCGAGCGGCGCGGGCAGCCCGGCTCTTCAGGCGGGCAAACCAAGTTTCATCCAGCTTCAGGGTCAGTCCGCGAAAGACGCCCTCAATTGCGCGAGCGTCATCACCCGAGAGCGTTCGACCCCTTAGCGCGCTTGCGGCGGCGAGCTGTCCATCCGTTCGCATTCCAACCACCGCGCCCGCGACCCCCGGCTGGCTGATCGTCCAGAGGATGGCCAGCTGGGCAACGGCCAAACCCAGTGACTCAGCCACTGGTCGCAGCTCTGCATCGCTGCGCCGCAGAACCTCTGCCGCATAGGCACTGCCCCCTGCGCGCTCCATTGCGGCTCTTCCACCGAGCAGCCCTGCACCCGTCGTTGAATACGCAAGGAGCCCCATTCCAGACGCGGCCGTCACCATGCAGGTTCCGCCGCCGGCCTCCCGAGACAGCAAGCTGTACTCGATCTGATGGGTTTCCAGGGGCACCTTGGTTGCGAGTGCTTCCTCGATGTCTGCCTGGGAGAAGTTCGACAGGCCAATGCGGTCGACCTTCCCTTCCTCCCGAAGGTGCGCCAACTCGCCCAAGGTCTCCGCGAGGGGTACGTGCCGGTCGCGCTGGTGCACTTGCACTAGGTCGAGTCGCTCTCGCTGAAGCCGGCGGAGGCTTCCCTCGACGTCTGCTCTGACGCTCTGTGGACGGGAGTCGCGACGCACCACCCGCGAGATGCCATCTGTGGAGACCTCGCGGTAGAGCACATCGCCATGGTCGCTATCCCAACGAAGACCGACCTTACCGAGCACAAGCGCCTGTTCCTCACGCCCTCGCAACGAGGCTCCAAGCCACTCCTCGATACGTCCGTAGCCATAGAGCGGGGCGGTATCGAACACACAGAAGCCTGCGTCAAGGCTCTTGGAGACCCGCTCACAGACCCCCTCGGGGCCGACTTGTTCCAGGTCCCGCCACATGGTCCCAACGATGATCGTCGGCAATGCGGACGCCCAGGGTCTCATTTGCTCATCCCTACTCAACGCTCGATCACTTGTATTCAATGATGCGCCGCTCCTTCTTCAAGACTTGGCCCACAAGACACTGCACCAATCCAATTAGCTCAGGAACACGCCCGATCAGGGTGAAGGTCGCGTACCAAGCTGCAGCCCTCGCGGGCAAAGACGGTCTCACTGAGCGGGTTGCTCGAAAAACCCGCCATCCGCTGATCGCGTAGCCGACGGGCAAGATCAGAATCGCCCAGGGAGACACGAGCCACCCCAGGAGCAGCGCGGCTAGCGGCAGGGTCGCCCCCCAAAAGGCGATTCTGATGCACTCGCTGCGCCAATGACGCTCCGGTGGCTGCCCATGCATGAGGTATCCAAGTCCATACGCGAACCCAGAACGGCGTGCTCGCTTCCACCACTGCGAGAAGTGCGTGATATCCGCGTCGTGCAGGGTCATCTCCGCATCGATACGCCGAATCTTCCAGCCGTCTCTGCGAAGGCGAACACACAGCTCGGGCTCTTCACCTGCGATGACGGTAGGGTCAAAGCCTCCGACACCGCGAAAGGCTCTTACCCGCATCATCGCATCGCCGCCGCACGCCAGCGCCTCCCCCACGCCTGTGTCCCACTCGATGTCACAGAGCTGGTTGTAGATTGATGCGTCCGGCCTTCGCTCGCGCCTACGCCCACAGACCACCGCGAGTGAATCATCGGCCTTGAGTGCATCGACGGCATGCCGCCCCCAATCGGTTCGGATTTCACAATCCCCGTCGATGAATTGAACGAACTCGAGGCCAGGCAAGTGCTTTAGCAGCCTCTCGCAGCCTTCGGTCCGGGCACGGCCCGCGGTGAAAGGGGTCGATAGGTCGAGACGAACCACTTCACAGCCGAGCCCCTCCGCGATGGCAACGCTGTCGTCGGTGGATCCGCTGTCGACGTAGACGGTGAGATCGAAGCTTCGGCAAGCGCTTTCCAGGGAGACCCTGAGCCTTTCCCCTTCATTGCGGCCGATCGCAACGCAGCCGATGTGTACTCCTCGCTTAGACACCGTCATTGGACGCCCATTCTAGCAGCAGCCTCGGCCGCTTCCTCGCACCTCAATCGTGAACAACAGCGAGGAGCCGTCTTCGGTCGCGCAGTGGGGCACCAGCCTCGCAGCTATGGGCTGTTCCTATGGCCTGACCATAGTCAAGGCTATCGAAAATCTCATTATCGGCAAAGGTACCGTCTTACCCTGAGCCGAAGACACCTAACATGGCGGAAGCCATGCGCTGCTTCCGCGGTGCCTGTTCCCTATCGTGAGCCCCTACTGGGCGACTGATACAACCGTTCCAGAAATGATCCGAGTCCTTGCTGCGCTTGCCTTGCCTCTCGCGAGCTGCGCCCTCACTCCCTCGGGAGCCCCCCTCCCGGATCTCGCCGACGAGATCAACGGCACCTTCGTGTCTCAGCCCACAGATGTGATCAGCCCGGGGGACGTGCTCGAGCTGGAGTTCGTCTATGCCGACGATCCGTGGGACCAAAGCCCGATTCAAGTCCGAGCCTCTGGCAACGCCACGTTCGTCGCCCTCGACTCACTTCAAGTCGCCGGGCTCAGCCTGGACGAGCTGGATGCTGAGCTCACGCGCCGCTACGAGCTAATCGTGAAGCCCGCGGAGTTGACGGTCAACTTCACTTCCCAGGCATCTTATTCCGTATCGGTACTCGGTGAGGTGTCGGCACCTGGGCGCTATCCACTCGACGCCGATTTGACGCTGCTGGATATCCTGTCCACTTCTCAAGGCTTCATCCGCGACACTGCCCGGCTCGACGCGCTTCTCCTGGTACGTCGAGACCCACAGTCGGGCAAGCTCCAGAACTGGCTCATCGACGCCCGCCCAAGGCACTGGCTAAGTGACTCGTCGATCAGCCTTCAGCGTGACGACCTGATCTATCTTCCCCCAACAGCCGTCGTCCGAGTCAACGACTGGATCGACCGGTATATCAAGAGGAACATTCCCGTTCCGATCATCACCGGCCCTCTCTGACGGCAAGTCGACGCGGCGATTCAGCGTGAAGAAGCCGTGGATCAACCTGTCGCCGACGGGTTCGCCCCAGATGCAACGACGACGCCAAGTGACCAGACCATCCGATGCTAAGACCACATGGCAACGCCGTGAACTCCGACCGCTCTAATTCAACGCCGGAACTTGGCAAGCTCGTCATCCGAGCAGTGCTTCGCTACCCGATTTCCATTGCATTGATCTCCTGCGCGGGGCTGGCCCTTGGATTGTTCGCCGCCTTCACTAAGGTGAATTACTACAGCTCAGAGGCAAAACTGCAGGTCCGCCTCGGTGCCCGTGAGCAGACGACCCCAGAGGGAGCGATCGCGGCAGACTTCCAGCAGCGAGGCTCAGACATTTCCATTGGGGATGTCGTCCACGTCTTCAACGACCCCATGCTGCATCGCCGCGTGGCGGCGATCGTCGGAGCAGAGAAGATCGGACACTTCCTAGACCCGCGCTTGGCCGACACCAGCGCTACACCTGCTCCCATCAAATGGATTCACTCCTTCCAGGCGTGGTGGCTCCAGCGTGACGATACTGCCCATGCTGGTGATTCAAGAACTGACGACGAGACGCGAATTCTAAAGGTCCTTGAGCAGGGTCTGCGCATCACGTCGAGGCCGACGGACAAGACGATCACCTTGACGTTCAACGCCCAGTCCCCCGACCTCGCGCAAGAGATTGTCCTGGCTTATCTGGATGTCTTTCGGGCACGCCACAAAGAAGTCTATGAATCGACGAACCAGCTGGCCTTCGTCCAAGGGCAACTTGCAGCGGCGCGGGCAACCGCCGTGGCCCTCAGGGCCGAGTTTTCGCAGGCAAGTCAGAAGAACCAGATCTACGACATCGACTCACAGATCGCGCGGATCGAAGAATCGATCGAGGACATCGACGGAGAGATTGAGAACGACGAGATCGCCAGAGCTTCAGCGCGGGAGAGGCTTGAAGCGGTCAAGGCCCAGTTGGCCGATGCCGAGCCGCTACTTAGCCTCAGCGAGGTCTCAACCAGCCGTAGCGTCGATCCAGACTACGCTCCCTTGACGACGGAGCTACGTCAGACACAGGCTGCGATCGCAGAGATCGCTCGTCAGTACCCCGAAAACTCCGTCGGCTACCTCACCAGCACCCAAGCCCTCCGGAAGCGCGCAGAGCAAGTTGAGGCCGAATTAGCCTCGCACGGACCGTTCATGGAGATCGAAGGCGAGTCAGTCACCTTCGTTGAGAATCCTGCCTATTTCGAAGCGGAGACCGCTCGCCTTGCGCTCGAGACGGAGCTCATCGGGCTAGAATCCCGTTTGCAGCTGAAGAGGGCGTACCGAGACCGACTTCAGCCGCGCAGGGTGGCTCTGCGAGAGCTAGAACCTGAATATAAGCGGCTCGAAGAGGCGGTCAGGCGAAGTGAATCATCCGCGGCGCAGCTCATCCCCGCGGTCGAACGAGCCCAATGGCTCCACACCATCGAGACGCAAGAGGAGCTCAGCAACCTGAAGGTCATTCAAAACGCCACGCGGAACCCCAAGAAGGTCGGCCCAGATCGAAAGAAGCTCACCGTCCTTGGACTCTTGGGCGGTGGCCTACTGGGCCTTCTCTTGGCGATCTTGCGCCGGATCCTGGATCAGCGCCTTCGATTCGTTGACGAGGTCGAGAGTGTCACGGGACTTCAAGTTCTGGGGGTCGTGCCCCACGTGAGGCGCTGGCCTTCATCTCGACAACTGGCCAACGACCAGAAGGTGAAGGCATGAGTCGCCCGTCGAAAACAGACAACAAGGCCCGGCTCGCCCTCGATGCCCTTGCGTCGAAGTCCGGACCTGCATTCCACCGGCTGCTTGCCCATGTCACGGACGAGACTGGTTTAGGGCGCCAATCGCGGATCCTGTTCGTAGGGGCGACCTCGGGCCAAGGCACAACCACCGTGTCCCTGGCTGCTTCGCTCGCACTCGCAAGGAACACGCCTGATCCGGTCCTCTTCCTCGAAGCCAACATCTACAATCCAAGTGCCGGACTCTACCTCGGAGCGGGCGAGGGGCCTGGAATGCTCGACGTACTTGATGGACGGGCGGACATCCAGGATGCCCTCTACCGCCTCGAGCGCCCGGATTTGACGGTCTTCCTCGCAGGGAACGGCGATGACGCCGAGCCTGGCATGCTGGCGAAACCTAAGTTCCACGCGGCCCTCGAGAAAGCCTCAGCCCAATTTCCGACGGTCATCATGGATGGACCGTGCATCCTCGAGCATCCAGACGCCTGCGGTCTCATGAGCTACGCCACCGAAGTCATTCTCGTGGCCCGGGCCAACCACGGTCGGAGGCGAGATATACAGGCCGCTCTCGATATTCTGATGTCATCCCGCATCGAACCAACTGGAGTCTTCTTCAACGACTTTAGGTGATGGTTGAGTCTTAGGACCTGCGCCTGCATGTCCAGCCGCTCCCGAATGGCGCCAACAGGCGAACTGGAGGCTCTCGTGATTCCTGTGTGTATCCCTGGGCCCCCTCGACGAGGGCGATACCTTTTGCGAGACGCGCCATTCACCGTCTGCAGGCGCTGCTACTGCGGAACGAAGATGAAGCACCCATACGCCGCAGTGGCGTGCGAGAGGAACAACCCAGAGCGGGGCGACCTGCGGAGCCGCCAACTTACCTCACTTGAGGTCGTGAACTGCGCCATTCGCGAGGCTTCGCCCGCGGTCGTGGACTACGCCACCGCAGCGGGGGGGAGGGTCATACGGACGAAGTCGGCAGATCAGCACTCTCACGCGGGAGGGCCATTCGAACTCCGTAGCGACGACGACGGTCGCAGAATCGCGTTCGACGGTCAGCACACTCAACGATCAGGCGCAGCGGAGTCCCTCGCATCTTGACCAGCCCCAACAGACGGGGCCAACCTGATCGCGTACCCGCGCTCCTTTCGAGTCGCCACGTGCTTACGCTAGCCCGGACTCGCTGGCTCGCTCAACGAACGCGGTCTCTACTTCACCTTGGCATTCTCGATTGCGTTGATTCGGAGCTGAACCGAGTCATGCGCGCCCTCGATCGGCAGTCGACGCGTCACATGGTCCCAGAACCAGATCGAGAAGCCGTACTTCTGGACACGCCCGCGGTTGTGCCGCACGGCATCGTCAATCCGCAGCCAAAGCAGTGACCAGGGACGCTGGACGTATTCCGGTACATCGCTGCGTGGATAGCCTTGAGCTTCGAGTTCATCGCCCGCAACGAATTCAAAGAGCTGTAGATTGCGGCGGTCCAGTCCCGTTCTCCATTTCCCCGCCTGGTTCGGATCGATCGGGCTGTAGTTCGACTGCTCGTGATAGCGAAGCATCGCATCGTCGTAGGTTAGACCCAGGAAATCACAGAGGCGTTCGAGTTCCGGCTCGACGTTTTGGATCAGATCCTCGAAGCGCAGTTCAATCATATTCTTCGGATCGATCCGCTTCTGCGTAGTCCGCCACTCCTGCATTGCGGCTTTCCAGTCGAGTCCTGCGCGATGCCCGTTGCCCAGCCATGCGAATTTGAGCCAGGACGCGCAGACGTCGCGGCCGTCTCGCACGATATGAATGAACCGAGCATTGGGCCAGAGGCGAAGCGCGTGCTCGTAATGACGATGCACCTGAGTCACGATCGCCTGACTCGAACGCTGTGGGTCATCCATCTCCCAGATCTGTTCGAGAAAGTCTCGTACCAAATCGTCAAAGCCGAGCCTGCGATCGACCTTCACGCCGTGATGGTTGAAATGTCGATTCGTTTCTAACCACTCGCAGTATTCACCCAGATCCGGCCTTTCGCGCTCCGGCTGAAAATCCCAGGGCCATTCAAATTCGCCCAGATCCGCGAGCTCCGGGTGAGCGCCCAACATGAGTGAGAGAACAGTGGTACCCGATCGCGTTGTCCCAACGAGGAAGACGGGAGAATCCAATACGCCTTTTGAGTCGTCCACACTCACTCCCCGCTCACGCGTTTCGATTCTTGAAGAATCGCGTCATGCCAGACTTCGAGGCAAATCAGCGTCAAAATCCGGATCTCTTCGCTCTCTCGCCGTGCTCTAGCCGCGGGTGAATTCTTGATCAATGAGGTCATTAGCCCGACTATAACGCGCCGCTTGCCAAGCATCAGGCTCTGGAATTCACCTTTTTGGGAGGAGTTTTCGGTACTCCGAATCACCGTAACGATCATTCCGCCGGAAGGCCGCATTGAGGTATCCCCAGGCAATGCCGACACCGAACCTGAAGGGCGATCGCTCGAAGAGCAAGTAGATCGACAACGCGAGTCCGTGGGACCAGGGCGAGCCCTTCAAGCACTTGCCACGGCCCCAGCGCACGTGCCCCTCCCAAAGGTCGTCCTGCGAAGAACCCATCTGGCGAAGATGCACGATGCGCATCCCCTGGTCGTTCCGGGATTCCGCATGCCAACCCTTGATGCGACATGAATAGCCGTCAATGCCGTCTCAACTCACCTCACGCACAAAGCCGCCTATCTCATTGAAGCACTCCGTGCACTAGGAGCGTGTCGGGCCAACGATGTCTTAGTCGCAGGTGCGCTCCTGCTCGAGTTCGCCGTTCTACAGGTGGCGATGAAGCTTGCCCTGACTATTGCACGGATATGGATCGCCTTCCAGGAGCTCCATCGCCCGCCCACGCACACCGTCCCTAAGATGGTCACCGTGATCGCCTCCGGCCATCACCCCCCCCCCGAGCGTGCTGGCTGCTCTTTTGTCACCGAGCCGCGCGGCTAGCGCGCTGCTCTTACCACAGTGCCTTACTTACCGAGCTCCAGCTGGCCCCGACGAGGCGGCGTGGGCGACTCAAGACGTCCCCTTCACGGACCCTCTTTTGCCGGACCGCCCAGGCCGAATCCGATGGATGGCGGGCACCGCTCGTTCTCCTTGACCTTCGCTACACCCTCCACGTCCAACGAATCATCCGGTTCCTTCCGCGCTACAGCAGCCGGCACCACCTGATTTCGGAGCGGCGACACCGGCGCCAGCACTCCCTGATACGTCAGCTGATGCTCGTGCGGATGCGGAACCAGCGCGGCGAGCTTCGCGATCAATTCGTGCGAGGTGAACACGAACGACTTCGTGCCATCTCGCGATGCCGTGAGTGGAAGCTGTCGCAAGGACCACGAGATCATGCCGTCGGTGCGAACCTCATGGCGATCGAGACAAATCGCCGGGCGCGAGATAGATCGGCACAGCTTCTCCAGCCAATCACGCTGCCCTTTTGGGGAACAACGTTGTCGCGTGAGTTGAGAGCCCGTGCGCCGTCGCGCCGACCGGCGCGGGGATTCGCTCTCCGCGATGACTGAGCAACGCTCATTTAGTGTCCGCGAACGCCTTCGCGAGATTTGGATCGCGGAGCAGCTTCAGCGGCTGCCCTACGCGCGCGCCAAATGGGACCGGCGACTTCACCGAGGCCGCCTTCAACGTCGGGAAGAACGAGTCCTCGCGCGCGTCGTCGGTGTTGAGGAGCGGCTGCTCGTACTCACACGAGTCCGCGCCATCGTGTGTTGCCTCGTCTCCAGAGCGCAGCGGCAAGCCAAGTGCCACCACGTTCAGCTCGTGCCTTCCCAGTAACTCCCACTCTGGGACCGGTGCGAGCGATCACGTCCCGCTGAACGCGCTAGCAGGCCGCCTGAATCAAGCGCACCACGAGCGCCGGCCACATAGAGGACCAGATGGGCTGCTCTGCGCTCGACCAAGAGCTGCGCGGGCCGTCTCCGCGCCTACGGACCGCGTGAGCAAGGGTGCTGGCGCAAGGTCGAAAATGAGACTGTCACTGGGAGCGTGACGACTGTCGGCTTGGAAGCCCTAACCGCATCCAGGGCACTCCCGAAGCGCTGAAAGAGCGAGTCCGCACAGAGGGCTTGTCCTCACCTGGCTACCTGGTTACCTGGTTACCTGGTCACTTGGTCACGTTGTCGGGATTCGATGGTTGTGATAGCGTTTCGGCGTCGCTAAATCCGCTATGCCAGTGGTCCTCGACCCAACTCTCGCCCTTTGCCATCTAACATGCGATTGCCAAACCACTGCCTCGGACTCTCCATAGTCGGGATTCTTGCCTGCGGCCTGCTCGACTCAGTCCGCGCTCAAACGCTCGCCCTCGAAGAGCATGTCACAGGACTCGTAGGTCCGACGATGTGCGCCTCTCCCCCGGGAGACTCGCGACTTTTCGTCGTAGAGCGAGAGGCGGGGCGCATCAGGGTTGTCGATCAGGGCTCGCTGATCGCGACGCCATTCCTCGACGTGGGCAATCGGATCTCGGTCGGGGGCGAGCGTGGTCTTCTCGGTCTCGCGTTCGATCCGAACTTCGCGCAGAACCGCCGTTTCTTCGTCAGCTACACGGACACCAACGGCGCCTCACTTGTCGAGGAATACAGGGCAAGTGCGATGGACCCGAACGTGGCGGATCCGCAGAGCGCGGTGACCGTGTTCGGCCCTCTCCCGCAGGTGAACGTTTTTCACAACGCCGGCTGTCTGCAGTTCGGGCCCGACGGGAAGCTCTATTTTAGCCTCGGCGACGACGGCCGCCACCAGAACGGGCAGGACCTTGCGGTGCCGTACGGCAAGCTCCTGCGCTTCGACGTTGACGCTCCCTTCCCGCATGTGCCGCTGGACAACCCGTTTGTGGGCCAGGTGGGAATCGAGCCGCTGATCTGGGCGTACGGCCTCCGCAACCCATGGCGATTCAGCTTCGACTCGGGAACCGAAGACCTCTGGATCGGTGACGTGGGCACTTTCAGGCGGGACGAAGTCGATTGGATTCCAGCAGGCTCGGCCGGCGCTGCGAACTTCGGCTGGAGCTGCCTCGAGGGCACCGAGTGTACGAACATGCTCTCAACAGGTTGCGACTGCCCCGACCCGACGCTCATCCCGCCTATCTACGAGCGCGCCCCCCACTCCATGGGATGCTCGCTGATCGGCGGTGTCGTCTACCGCGGCCAAGAGATGCCGACCATGGTCGGACGATACTTCTGCGCCGACTGGTGCGGGGGATCGGTCACCTCGTTCCTGCGGTCTGGAACGACGACCACCGACCTTATCGCCGACCACGGAATTACACCGCCCCTCGTGCGGGCGACTTCTATCGACGAGGGTCCAGGTGGCGAGCTCTTCATGGCCGACATGAACAGCGGTCGAGTCTTCAAGTTCGTCGTCGACTGCGGGTCGACGCAGTACTGCACCGCAGTGCCCAACTCGACCGGGCTCCCCGGTCAAGTGTCGGTTCTCGGCAGTGTGAGCGTGGCAGCCAACAATTTCACGCTGCTTGCGTCCGACCTGCCGCCGGGCTCGGTCGGGTACTTCGTCGGCTCTCAGAACACCGGCTTCATCGCAAATCCGGGGGGGAGCCAGGGCAACCTGTGCCTTGATGGGACATCGATCTGGCGGTTCTCTCTGACTGCCGGCGCGTCTGGCCCGGCGGGCCAGTACATCGTCCCATTCAGTCTGACCGCCTTCCCCACCAATCCTCCCAGGTCGATCCAGGCTGGCGACACCTGGAACTTCCAGCTGTGGCACCGGGACCTGAACCCCGTTGTGACGTCCAACTTCAGCCGCGGATTGACGGTCGTGTTCTGCCCGTGACGGTGCCAGCCCCTGGAGTCGCGTCGAGCAGTACAGAGCCCAGGGAGGTACGTCGCGCGGCGTGCAGCGACATCTCTGGAGCTGAACGTCAGTTCCCAACGGCTTCGGGCTCGGACGGCCTCGCGCTTCCTGCTAGCGATCGGCGTACTCGCTGGGGCACAGTGGACCGAACGGATCTTTGAGCCCGTCAGATTCGGTCTCCCGGGGCGAGCCCGGCGACATCGCTAATGACGGGGTCGGGCCGGGGCCGACATCACTGTCACGTGGGCCCTGTAGCGAGGGAACGGGCAGGCAATAGCAGCCCTTCGATCGCGCGCGTCACGATCCGCTCTGGGGACGAAATCTTCGTCGCAAGCGGCGACGAGTTTTGCGCCCTCTGGCTCCGTGTCGTCGACGGTGTTTCCGCCGTGGGCACGCTCCCCCCCCCGATCACCACGGCCATTTCAGAGCCGAGCTTCTCGCCTCTTGAAGCGTTCGGTAAAACGAAGACCGGGCTCTCTGCGGAGTCCGTCAGCGCCACAAACGCGACGCCAATCTGCGCAGGCGCTGCTGCAACCCAGTCGACTGCTCGTAGCGTTCGCTGCGCAAGAACGTGAGGCCGAGTGGACCGCCGCTAGGAGCGTGTCGCGGATAGCTGAATCCTAGTAGTGGGTCCCCAGGTTTCGGAGGCAAGGCGCTCCCTCACCCGTCGTGGCAGTAGTCCCAGGGGTGCTGGGGCTACGCAGCCTCCGGAAGCTGGGGGCCCGCTACGCGGATTCAGCTATGCGCGACAAGATGGGGCCAGGGACACGGGTACGTGCCCCTGGCCCAGTGAGAATAGCCGCCTAGCTTCCTAGGCTCAAAGAGACGCGAGCGGCGGGAGGTTGAATCCTTCCCGGACGAAGTCGATCACCGGCCCCGTCTCCAGGCGCTCGTCCCAAGCACCCTTCCTCTGCGTCACCAGTCGGCTGTAGAAGTCCTCCTCGCTGGCGCCGTTAGTACCGTCGATTGAATCGAGGTACTCAGCCACTCCACGGTTCGGATCGGTGTAACTCGGCGCTGTGGAGGTCGTCCCCGTCGCAGCCCAGTCCACTTCCCAGTCCCCAATAGTGTGGACTCCACCTCCGTCGTAACGCATCCACTGCGCTGCGGGCAGTGCTGTCGAGAACTGGTTGTCCTCGAATAGTACGTGGGACGTGTTTCCCGTTGGGCTGCTGGCACAGTCAAAGGCGTGGCCGTTTATGCCCGTGTAGATCGAACGAAAGTCATTGTCTCGCACAACTGTTGCTTGAATATCCACGCCGACCGTTCCGCTCATCCGGAATGGGCGGTCATTGTCGTGTACAACGTTGTCATCGATTATCAGGTTGCGGACGGTATTAGGGCTAAATCCGTTGTTCGCAGCTTCGATGAATATTCCGAACCCTGCCCAGATGACGGCCGAGTGGCCGTGGGCGATGACGTTGGACGCGACCACTGCACCGCTGCTGTTGATGTTGCCGATCGACAGGCCGCCGCCTCCGGCCTGGCCGTCGTGGTCCTCACTGTTCAGGATCACGTTGCGGCTGAGAGTGCCACTGGCGCCGCCCGGCTTGCTGGCACCGCCGTAGCGGTGCCCAAAAGCGATCCCCATGGCGTTCCGGACGCACAAGTTTTCGCATACCTCGCCGCCCGAGCGCACCTGCGCGGCATTGCTTGAGGACCGGTGCGAGTGGTTCCTGCTGAAGACTACGTTCTCACAGTCGGACTGGATGTAGACGTTACGCGCGAACCCCGACGCGGGGACACCGTTCTCTATCGACCAACCGTTGTAGTCGATCACGTTCTCCGTGACCGTCACCCCGTCCGCTCGCGTGATCAGCAGGCCGAGTGAAGGATAGTTCCGCTCGATCACGCACCGGTGGAGCGTGACGTTCTGCACAAGAGCACCTTCAGATCGGATGTTCACCCCGACTCTGTAGCCGTGAATGTGGAGATCCTCGAAGAGGACGTTCTGGGATCCAGGCGATGCCCAAAGGATCGCCTGCCCCGCGTCAACGCCGCGCGAGATGGGGGTCAGTTCGAGCGAGGTGAATGCGATATGCGAGAACGCCTCCGACCCGGCCACGCCGATGAAGCTCTGGCTCTCCGGCGTGCGTACGAGGGGCCGGGGCAACGATTCGTCACCGTAGGCGCCGACGACCATCCGCTCGGCCTCGCTCCGACCGCTGAGATTCCAGTTCCATGAGATCGACTGATTATCGAACGCGTCCCCCCGCTTCAGGAGCAGCCAATCAGGGTACCCGTTTCGCAGGCCCGCGAGGCCGGCCTGGATCGTCGCTTTGGGAGTGGCGGTCGTCAGACCGTCGTATGCGTCATCCCCCTCCGACGTGCTGACGTAGATGATCCGAGTATCGCCGCTCGGCGAGAACTGAGTCCAACCGGAGGCGCCGCCGGCCGGCGAGATCGACAGCTCGAATTCTCGCTCGGCGAGAACCTCACCCGTCCCCATCTCGAGGATCCGCAGGGTTGAGCTATGGGAGCCGGTCGCGAGCAAGGCGGCACCGGCGCTGATGTCGACCTGAAGCGTCAACTGCTCCGCAGGCGCGAGCGTCCCGCTACCGGCGCCGACCGGAAGCACCCAGCTAGCGGTCGTTTCAGCGCGCCATAAGATTGGGACGCTTCCCGCGTTGCTAAGGACATAGTCCGACGAGGCCGGATCGAACGGACCGCCGACGGGCCCAGTCACGCTGACGCCTGTCTCTGGCGTAACCACAAGAACCGCGCCGGCCTCAACCGTGAGCTCGATGGACCGCTGAACCTGGACCGCGTTGGTGGTATCGGAGAACGTGAGCGCCCCGCTGAACAAACCTCCGACGAGCACCGCCGCCTGGACGGGATCCAGCGCAAGCGTCAACTCGACGTCTTCGCCGCCCCCGAGCGTCCCCGAGGTGTCACCCTGGAAAACAACCCACGTCACGTCCGCGCCGACCTGCCAGTCGAGCGGCGCGACGCCGTCGTTTCGCAGCGTGTAAAGCGTCGTCTCGGGCGTGAAAGGCCCCCCCTCGGGCCCTGTCGCGACGAACGGATCCACCGGCGTCACTGAGAGTACTCCCGGCTGCTCGAGCAGAAGCGATGCCTGGACGACGTGCTCGACGGAGTGCGAGACGTCGCGGAACGTGATCGAGCCCTGGTACTGGCCAGCGGAGAGGCCGACGGCCTCTGCCCCGTCCACCGAGACCGTAACGCCGACGGACGAGCCGGCGCTGAGTGATCCGCTGGTCGCACCCGCGACTGTGAGCCACGCCGCGGCGGGGATCACTTCCCAGTCCAGCGGCGCGCTCCCGTCGTTTCGCAGCGTGTAAGCTTGGCTATCCCCGTACGGACCACCTGTCTGCCCCTGGGCCGCGAAGGGCTCGAGGGGGACGATGACAAGGTCATCTTCGTTCTCGACGGTCACGCTGACCGGAACCTGCGTCACGACCCCCGTCGTGACGCAGAGGAACTCGATCTGCGCGGCGTGGCTACCCGTCGAGAGCACATTGACCGCGGGATCGACGAGGCTGACCGTGACGTCGACGTCATCGCCCGGAGCGAGAATTCCACTGGACATGCCCTGGGGGATCACCCACAACTCCGACGTGCTCACCCCCCATTCGATGGAACCCGCACTGGGGTTGGAAAGCTGGAAGGTCCGCACCGATGGCGAGAATGGCCCACCCTCCGGGCCGATCGAATCGAACGGCGTCAGCGGACTGACCTGCAGGTCAGCCGTCGAGCTGATGCTGATCGATACTTCGACCACCGCCGGGGCACCCTCGGACGAGCCCACGAAACTGAGTGAACCCTGCCACGAGCCGGGCTGCAGTGAGGCCGCCGCCGCGCCGGCGACCGCCACGTCCACCGCGGCGATTTCGCCGGGCTCGATCGTGCCGGACGACGGCGAGTATTCGAGCCAGTCGACATCGGACTGCACCATCCAGGTGACTTCCTGCCCCCCAGAATTGCGCAGGACCGCCGTCGAGACCAACGGATTGAACGGTCCCTCCTGGGGGCCCACGAACTGCATCGTGCCTCCGCTGACGACTTCGATAGCGCGCACCTCGGGATCGCGATCCTCACTCGGTAGCAGCTCTTCACAGGATGTCAGTGTAGTCGCCGCCAATATGACAGCGCCCCACTGCTGAAGCGACCGCGCGTCGCTCCAGCTCTTCTTAGTTCTTTGGCTCATGCCTTACAGTTGGCGGCAGTGTCGCGCCGCGAGAAGTCCGGCCCCTGCGGTCAGATCTTCGCCGCTCCCAGCGATGTAGTCCTTCCGCGACGGTCCTGCTCAATCGGTTACGTCCCCTGCCCCCTGGTCCCCCTCGACCGGTGTTGTTGGATAAAGATCTCGTCGGGCATGCCCAATGCACCCGGTCTTTTTCGCAGTGCCGTCCATCGACGCGGGCGGGACACGCCCTGAGAAGAATCGAGGGATCGGCGATAGGAACCTACAGCCGTCCTGTTAAGACACATTGATTCGAAGTGAGCGCCCAGATATGAGGCGTACCGGACGCACGGCTGCGACGGTCATCCCGGCTGTCGTAGTCGCCCCCTCAACTGGCCAGTAGCCTTCTGGCCTCCTCACCGTCCTCGGACCGTGTGGCGATCGCGAGGTCAAGCTCTTTCCGTCCCAGAGATACGGAGCAGGCAGCACGAGTGGTCTGCATGCATCGCAGCTTGAGCGATTCCTAACGTCGTCCCTTGTGAGCCCCAAAGACAATTCCAGGACGCACGCGACCCTTCCCGAGCGCTAGCAGATGTCCTTCGAAGGGGTGGTTTCGTACTACCGCGCCGACAGTGCCCCTCTCTCGAGTCCGAGGATCGGACGACTCTCTGAACCCGAACACCGACAGCCCAATTGTGGTCCGCTGGCAATGAGCGAGCGTGACCAGAGGCTGCTCAACGCATTGGAAGGACTCGGTATGCACCCCTAGCAGGCCGTTAACAAACAGCGGTCCACGCTGTTGACGGTCACATGAAAAGGGACCCCCTGGCCGAACTCCCTACGCGGGGCTGGGTTCAGCCAAAAGGAAGCCCTCCCGGCAGCCGATTACCAAGCATTACCACACGCTTGAAGCCGTCTACCAAGGAGGGCCTGGAATTGATCAGAATGTCAACCAGAGCCGAGATACGCCATATGCACATCGTCGAAGGTGTGCCCAAGAAAGAACTCGCATGCCGCTTCGGCGTCGACAACAAGACCGTCCGCTGCCACATCGAATGGGACGAGGAGGATCCTGCCCAGGAAGCTCCGAAGCGACGCCGAGCCCTCGACGAGCACCGAGCTACGATCGAGGAGCTTATCCGAGACGACGCCAAGGTCAGTGCGAAGCGAATCGGACGCTTGCTGGAGACGAACCACGGGATTCACTTAAGTGCGCGCTCCATTCGCCGCTACGTCAATGAGGTTCGTGGAGCCGCTCGAAAGCCAGAGGCGTTCGTTCATCGCACCCACCTCCCTGGAGAGACGATGGTGATCGACTTCGGAGAGCCGTGATGCGAGATCGATAGTCGTCAAACGAAGATCTTCTTCGTTGCCACGCTCCCAGCCAGCAACGTGTACTTCGCGAAGGCGTATCGACACCAGCGAGCTGAGGGCTTGCTCGATGGAATCACATCCGCCATCAGCTGAATGGGAGGAGTCCCATCCAGAGCTTCGGTGTGCCCACGCAAGAAGCATGGCATCGCCGCGCCAAGGAAGAAGCGGACTAAGATCATTCGCGACCAGGATAGAGCGATGACGAACGCTTGAAGCTGCCGACGGGATCGGCCGACCACGACGTGACCGAAGTGCCCCCAGTCAACCTGGCCCTGTTGAGCAGGGTCCACGTCGAGGCGCAGGAACGCCTCTGGGGTCTTGCCGGGACGTATCGAGCGGATCATCGCGCGGAAGTGAGAAGGGCTTCCAACGAAGCCGCGCTCGACGCACATGTCAAAGAGTCGCCGTGCTGGCAGCTCAGGCCAGCGCTCGAGGGTCTCGTCGATGAACGTCCTGTGGTCATCGAAGATCGCTCCGCGCACGGGGCTGGGGCGCGACTCGATCGGCGAACGAACGATGCGCTCGACCGTGGATTTGTGCAGCTTGAGCTCGCGCACAATGCTGCCGATGGGCCAGGCATCTTGGGTGTAGAGCCGCTGGATCTGGGCTGCAACTGTGGGGTCGATCATGGCCGTGCGTCGCTATGTGCACAGTCGTGCTCGTTGCTACCGTTCGTTGCGTCGCTTGAAGCGCCTCGTTGGCGATGGAAGGAAGCCTCTTAGCAAGAAGAGGCTGGATGGCGAGCCGCACGCGCAGCAGCGCAGCTCGCTTTGAGTCGCGCGGGGTGAAGGGAGGTCATCGAGTGTTTCGTCAAGGGTCATTGCGTCCAGGGTCGCGACCATCGCGGCCTCTGTCTTGCAGTGATCCTCTGCCTCCAGCTCGGGAGGGGACCCCTGATGCGTTACGCTGATTCGTTGCCGCTCTCGATGACAGCTTTGACGCGCTGCGCTATTTCGTCGTCCCTTGCCGCTTCCGCGGTAGCGTCGTTCAGCGGCGCGCCGCTGACTTCGACGGGCCTCTGCCAGGCACGCTGCGCCGCAGTAGGTCTGCCCGCGATCGCACGCACGGCAGATGACAGCGAATGTGTCGCATTGCCGGCACCGAAAGCGCTTTGTTGAGTCTGTGTCCTGTCTCGATATCGCGACCTCCAGCAACGGGAGGTGGACGGGCGCACGATGACGAGGGACACTTCAGCTCGATCCCGGCCTCGTCACCCGGGGCGGCATCTGGGCTCCTGTTTGGTGATAGAAGGCTCAGCTGCTGCTGTTTTCCCGAGGCTGGGATCTTCTGCTCCGTTTGGGTGCGCGTGTGGGCGATCTGCGGAGTGAGATCTGTCGACGTGGCTCGGCGTGAGCCAATTGGGAAACCAGATCCAGGAAGTCGTCCCGCCTTGGATCAAAACAAGAGCCAGTGCGGGGAAGGGGCGCGTTCGCGCTGATGAGCGTCGGAGGGGTTCAGGTTGGCCGTCAAGGTCGACGCAGACGAGCAGCGGACTGCTCCGGATCTAGGGTGTCACCTACACGGGTGGCCTCGTGGCTCCTTCCGAGACGGCCGGAGCACCGATATTAGACGACGTGGCGCGTTTCTCATCTGCGACCTCCCAACGGTCGAAGACCTAGTAGCGTTGTGATGATCCGGCCATGTGGGAGCAGGACTGGTTTGCCAAGACCTCGATCCGCCCCCTCCTTCGCCATTGCTCGCCACCCACCGACCTGCCAACTCGCCGCACTTCGACCTGCCAAACTCGCTGGCTCACTGCCAGCCACACACCGTCAGAGCTACCGATTCGACTGTCATGTGTACGTGACCCAGTCAGGGATAGCTGCTTCACCCGTTGCCCATTGAGGATAGCTGGGCGGTAAGAAGAACGCGTCATTGTGTCGCAACGTTCCGCTATTCCAACAGATGCGCCACCCCGCCACCGACTCGTAGGCCGCGGGGTTGATCATAGATTCCGTACTTTCACAATGCCCCCTTCTCCAACAGAACGTAGGTCAGGTCCGCCGTACCGAACTCTCGCTTTGTTGACTTCGGCGCTGACTTCGAACATTCTTTCAGAAGCGTCCTTCGAAGCTCTACGGCTTCGCGAGAAGTCCTTATCGATGCGGACTCACGGGCAGATGTCTCTCATTGCGATTGCGCTAGATGGTCAAGGTCCATCTGAATTGCTCCGTGCCGCGGATCAAATCAAGGAGAGCCTCCGCGGTTCCGATGTCATCGGAAACTTAGGTCAAGGGCGCTTAGGAATCCTGTTGCCTGAGACATCGGAGTCAAATGCCCATTCGCTGGTCGACTCTATCCTAGCTGGTTTCGCCCAGATGGATATCCATTGCGTACTGGAGGTCTCTGGCATTCCCCTTCGTGGAGCACAGGCGACGCGCTCGCACGCTCGGAGGGAGAGTGATTCCGAGGAGCCTGATGGCCTGATGGATATGGCCGCTGGCGAAGTCGCGAAAGCCCCCCAACCCGCGATACAAAGCTCCCTAGCACCCGACTCAGTCACGGCGAGCTCGGCAAAGGCCCAAGGAGTCGCCACAGTCGAGTGCGCCGTGGACGCTTCTGCACGCGATCCAGAGATGCCGGACGCGGTGCTTCGAGGCCAGGCTCCGGCCGTGGGGCTGCCTGCTATCCATGAGCAGACTGACCCTGTGCCTGCCCAAGGCCTGAATGAGCTCTTTCGCCTGAGGATTGCTCCCCTCCAGCGCGGCCTCGACATCGTCGCTAGCAGCACGGCCCTAGTGGTAATGTTGCCACTGTTCGCCTTGGTGGCGATCGCCATCAAGCTCACTTCTGAGGGACCCGTCATCTACAGACAGAAGCGGGCTGGACTCGGCGGTAGGCCATTCTGGTTCTACAAGTTCCGCTCAAGGCATGTCGACGCCGACGCTCGCAAGGAAGAGCCTCAGCGAGAGGACCAGAAGGACGGCTCTATCTTCAAGATCAAGCATGATTCGCGAGTCACCTCGATCGGCCGGGTCATAGTGCGATACAGCTTCGATGAGCTCCCACAGCTACTCAATGTGCTCCGCGGCGACATGGCGTTCGTGGGCCCGCGCCCAGCAACCGTCTACGCAATCGAGGCCTACGAGCCATGGCAGCGCGAGCGGCTCAACATAGCTGGCGGCTTGATGTGCATCTGGCAAGTCAGCTGCCGCAGCGCGATTGATTTTTACAAGTGGACACGTATGGACATGCAGTACTTCCGCAAGAGGTCGTCGGCCTTTGACGCCGGCCTAATCCCCAAGACCTTCGGCGCGGCGTTCCCCGGCAAGGGTAAGTACTAGGCCAAGTGCTGCACCTCATTGACATCTGTCCCGCGACCAAGACGTGAATCGCCCGCTATACTGAGGCATGGCGGCCTCTCCGATATCCGGCTTGGTACTGAACCGACCACTGCGCTCCTCCAGAGCCGCGCCAATTGCCTGCAAATCCAGTGATGAACTGTCCCCAACGAAACCCACAGCACCGTGCGTTGATTCAACGACCGGCTACCGAGCGACTGCTGCCCGAGCGCCGCCTCGTGAGCGAGTCGACCCATTCCCGGATCATCGACTCTTGCCATCCCCAGACGATCAAGGAGACCGTCTGATGAAAGGGGTTCTCGTCGTTGTCGTCAATTACCGCGTCGGCTCGCTCTGCCTTGACGCCGTGGCTGCGGTGGCGGATGAGGTCAGCGCTGATTCTTCGAACCGCCTCCTGATCGTGGACAACGCATCCGGCGATGGCTCGGATGACATGCTGGAGCGGACCATCCAAGAGCGTGGGTGGAGCACCTGGGCAACTCTCGTGCGGTCCCCCGTCAATGGCGGCTTTGCCGCAGGCAACAACTTCGGTATCCGCCACGCGGTAGCGGATGGGTGGCGACCTGCTTATGTTCACCTCTTGAACCCCGACACTGCAGCTGAACCGGGCGCATTGGAGGTCCTCTGGACATTCCTTGAAGCCAACAGCACCGTTGGAATAGCAGGCAGCCGACTCAACAACGAGCGCGGAGAGCAAGATCACTCGCGGTTCCGATTCCCAAGCTTGGCGAACGAATTCGAGTCCAGGATCGGGTTGGGAGTCGTGTCCCGCGTGCGTCCGCGCTGGTCCATTGCGCTGCCGCTACGCTCAGTCACTGAACAGGTCGATTGGCTTGCCGGGGCCAGCATGATGATTCGGCAGGACGTCTTCGATGACATCGGTCTGCTCGACGAAGGTTTCTTCATGTACTTTGAGGAGGTCGACTTTTGTCGGAAAGCCCTGCAGATGGGTTGGACGTGCTGGTACGTCGAAGAGAGCCGAGTGGCTCATTTCGCCGGCAAGAGCTCTGGGATCGATATGGAAGACACCGTGGGTCGTGCACTACCCAAGTACTGGTACAGGTCGCGGCGCAGGTACTGGGTGAAGAATCACGGCTACGCCTTCGCCCTGTTTCTGGACTGTGTTTCCGGGAGCTGCGAGGCCCTGCGACTGCTGCGCTTGGCACTTCAACGCAAGACCAACCAGCAGCCAAGAGGTTTCCTTTTGGGCCTCATGGGTATGGGCTTCTCTCGGGGTGACCGTACTAGCACCTCCATGGGACGAGTGAACTAGCCATGCGGATCGCGTACCTCACCACCGACTACCCGAAGGTCAGCCACACATTTATTCGGCGCGAGCTGCTCGCACTTGAGTCCCGGGGACACGAGATTCAAAGACTGTCTATCCGTCGAGGTCAGACGTTTGTGGACGGTGCCGACTTTGAAGAAGCGAAGCGCACTTTTTATTGCCTGCAGCAATCGCCAATCCGAATGCTCGTGGCATTTGGTTGCGCCGCCTTCCTGTCACCGTTCAGGTTCCTGCGTGCCCTCAAGACGATGTGGGAACTCGCTGCGGTGAGCGACCGCAGCCTCCTTCGACACATTGCCTACCTGACCGAGGCCACCATCCTCCTTCGGCACCTGCGCTCCCACGCAGTTGAACACGTCCACGTTCATTTCGGAACGAACGCTGCCGCTGTGGCGCTTCTATTGCGCACCCTCGGCGGTCCCCCGTACAGCATGACGGTGCATGGGCCCGATGAGTTCGACGCGCCTATCGGTGGTTCCTTGGGCAAGAAGGTCGCGGGTTCGCTGTTCACCGTGGCCATCAGCTCGTACTGCGTCTCTCAGATCCGGCGCTGGATCAACTTCGAAGACTGGGACAAAGTCCACATTGTGCACTGCACCGTTGGCTCAGAATTCACCGAGCCGGCGCCACTGATCCCTAGTGAGAGCACGACCCTGACCTGCGTGGGGCGCCTGACTCCGCAGAAGGGTCAAATCGTCCTACTGGAAGCCCTCGCTCTGGTGCGCGGGCGCGGCGTCGATGCGAAAGTGATATTGGTGGGGGACGGAGAGCTTCGTGAGGTACTAGAGGACCAGATACGCAGGCTCCGCCTCGAGTCCGCTGTGGAGATTACCGGATGGGTGAATGAATCCCGAGTGCGTGAGGCGCTCATCGCCTCCCGTGCGTTTGTCCTCCCCTCCTTCGCAGAGGGTCTACCCGTTGCGATCATGGAGGCATTGGCCTTAGGCCGACCGGTGATCAGTACATCGATCGCCGGGATCCCAGAACTCGTGACCGATCACGAGTGCGGCTGGATGGTGACCCCAAGTGATGTTGAATCCCTCGCCGACGCGATGCAGGAAGCTATCGAGCTGCCCATCAGCAGCCTGTCCAAGATGGGCCTTGTGGGCCGCGAGAGGATCTTGCGTCACTTTACCGATGTTGGTGAAGCCGAGAAACTGGATCGCTTGATCCTCCGCGCGCACGGGCAACCGGCGAGCAGTCCCCAACCGGCGGCCGTGGCCTCGTGATGAAGATTCAGATCGTCCCCCACAGCCCGGCGAGCTACGAAGCCGTGCACGAGTTCAATCTCCGCATGAGCGAAGGAGGCTCGCGTTGGGGCTTTTACTGCTCGAACGTGTGCGACTGGCTCCCGTTCAAGACCGGTGAGCGTGTGTGGCGCGAGTACCACCTCGCCGTCGACGAGGAGCATAAAGTCCGTGGAGCGTTCGCCCTCAAGCCGCAGCCTTGGCTGATTGGCGGGCAACCGCAAACGCTGACCGACTGGCAAGGTCCATTCTCCGAAGGCGATATCGACAAGCGATACGCGGCCATGGGTCTTCGGCTCATACGCAGCATGCTCAAGCTTCGCCCCCTGCTCTTTAGCTGGGGCCATGGAAGCGGCGACGCTGTCATTCTGCAGATGTTGGAGAAGCTCGGCTGGATGCTTCATCCCACGCCCGTCTGCATCTACGTCAATCACCCCCATCGCTTCCTGCGCGAGGCCACGCTTCTTCGCTCTGGCCCCATGCGACGCGTCGCACTGGAGGCCCTCGCGTGGAGTGGTATTGGCTGGGCTGGCGCGAAGTTCGCCCATCAACTGCTTGCCCTGAAGGGCAACAGCAATCGCCGATTCGGCGGCGCCACAGCCGAGGTCGAAGATCACTTCGGCAACTGGGCTGACGAGCTTTGGGAGCGTCACTCCCATGCCTACACCGCCATTGCCGTCCGGGACTCGGGGATCATGAACCGCTTGCTTCCCACCGATGGCCGCTGGCCCCAAGCGACGCGGCTCCGCATCCGGCGAGACGGCAAGGATATCGGCTGGGTTGCGATCCGTGACGAGAAGATGAAGGACGACGAGCGCTTTGGATCCCTGTATGTCGGATCCATCATCGACGGCTTCTGCCATCCATCCGATGCGGATGACGTGGTCGGCGTCGCCACCGAAGCCCTCAAGGCCAAGGGTGTCGACGTCATCATCTCCAACCAAACCCACAGCGCATGGGTCAGCGCGTTCTGCGGACAAGGGTACGCAGCTGTGCCCGGCAAGCGCATCTTCGCGGCCTCGCCACAGCTGACAAAGCTGCTCGCGCCATGGGAGCAAGTATCCCAAGGCATACATCTAACCAATCTAGACGGGCACGGACCCCACTCCATGTAGGAGCCCTGAGGCCACTCTCAGACATCTCTTCGAGAAGGTACGACTATGAAAGCACACGACCATGCCGAAAGCGCCGCCCTTGCGCCGCGCCTGACCAAGGCATCCCGAAAATTCTACTGGTCTCCGTACGACTACATCGAATGGCCGGAGTCCATCGAAGGAGCACGCTGGTACATGGCGCCGGAGCTCATCTCGATCTATGGAACCGAAATGTGGGAGGAACTCGACGACCAGCAGCGCACCCGCCTGAGTCACTTCGAGCTTGGGAACTTCTTCAGCTTGACGCTGCACGGCGAGCGGCCGCTGGTTCAGGGGCTCGTACACCGGCTGCACGCCAAGTCATCGGGCCCGGACATCACGGACTACCTACACCACTTCATCGACGAAGAGAACAAGCACATGATCATGTTCGGTGAGTACTGTAATCGGTACATCGGCAAGGTCTACCCCGACAAGAAAGTAGCCTTCGGAAGAACCTACGAGAAGGGGGAAGAGGAGGTCGCGTTCTTCTGCAAGGTCCTCGTCGTCGAGGAGCTTGGCGATGTCTACAACGTCGCGATGCAGAAGGACGAGCGAATCGCCCCCCTCGTGGCGAAGCTCAACTGGGTCCACCACCGCGATGAGGCCCGCCACATGGCCTTCGGAAGACGATTCCTTGGAGAGCTGGCAGAGCACTGGCTTGCTACCTGGTCCGAGGAGGTCACCGAGAAGTTCCGCGAGTGGCTCGCTGCCTACATCCGTTCGTCCTGGGCGGACTTCTACAACCCCGCCATGTACCGCGATGCGGGCCTGCCGAAACCCTACGACATTCGTGTGCGCGCCATGGCTGACCCCTTGTGCCGTGCCCATCGTGAGCGAGTGAGTTCCCCCCTCGTTGAGTTTTTTATATCCACCGGGCTGCTCGTATCTGCCCCTGAACTTTGACCTATCGCCATGAGCAGAACTGACTCCAAACAAATCGACGACCTATCCCGCGCAACAGACTCCTCCCCCAGTGAGGGGCGCACGGCTCAGCCTTCAAGTACCCAACCCAGTGAGACCTCGAACTCAGATGCGGTGAACGAAGACTCGGTTCGCCAGCAGCTCAGGAGCTGGATCGCTGAGCGGGCCCATCTCAGCTCAGCAAAGGAGCTCGAGGACGACACGCAGATTCTGGAGCAGGGGCTCATTTCGTCCCTGGACGTTGTTGAGCTGATGCTCTTCATCGAGAGCATTCTCGAGGAAGAGATCGACGCAGATGACATTGAACCGGACGTCTTCCAGAGCATCGACCGCCTCTACGAACATTTCTTCAGCCAGGGCAACGACTGAGCGCGGATGCCCTTGGGCACCAGCGAGACCAAACCATTGAAGTTCACACAAGACCAAGGTCGCCAGCTCCCCTCCAGTAGAGGGGCGATGAGCGCAGCTCGAACCCTCCTGAGCGGCTTCATACGCTCCGCTGCGGCGGACGGCACCGCCGCAGCCCTCTGGCTCGACGGACAAACGACGACCTATGGCGAGCTTGCTGCACACGCGGCCCAGCTCGCCCACCAGCTCGAAAGTGAGACGCGGGATGAAGCTACGCCTGCAGTCACCGCCGTACTTGGGCGCCGCTCCGTCGCGGTCTACGCAGGTATTCTCGCCTCCTTGTCGCGGGGCCACGCCTACGTCCCGCTCAACCCGGGTTTCCCGACCGACCGATGCCGGGATATGTTGACCCGGTCCAAGGCACGATTCCTGATCGTCGATGCCGAGGGAGCGAGCCAGCTCGTAGAGCTTCTATCGCCCGTCGAGGATCCAATCACTGTGATTGTCGATGGTGACGCTGACGTTTGTGGGCTGCAGAATGATCTGCCGCACCACAATATCTGCGCCTACGCCGAGGATCCGAACGAAGGACGCGCGTTAGCGGACAGCCCCGCGACTCCAGAGTCAATGGCGTACCTGCTGTTCACCTCAGGGACGAGCGGCACGCCCAAGGGAGTGATGGTCTCGCACGACAATGTCACTCACTTCGTTCAGTCCATGGTCGAGCGATACGACTTCAGCGCAGCTGATCGTTTCTCTCAGATGTTCGATCTGACATTCGACCTATCGGTGTTCGACATGTTTGTGGCGTGGGAAGTGGGTGCATGCCTATGCGTTCCGACAGCCCAGCAGAAGATGCTGCCCGGCGCCTACGTCCGTGCATCGAATCTCACCGTTTGGTTCTCCGTTCCGTCGACGGCGGCATTGATGGCCCGGTTAAGGATGCTCAAGCCTGACGCCTTCCCTTCGGTGCGTATTAGCCTGTTCTGCGGCGAAGCGTTGACCAGCGACATCGTCAATCGGTGGCAGGTTGCGGCGCCATCCAGCGTGATCGAGAACCTCTACGGTCCCACGGAGCTCACGATCGCCTGCACGGGATACCGTTGGCACCCGGATTCCTCACCAGAGAGCTGCGAGATAGGCCTGGTTCCGATCGGAGAGGCATTCCCTGGCCTGTCCTCCCTTGTGGTCGACGAGGGACTCCACGAAGTCGAGGCGGGCGGCATAGGGGAGCTCTTGGTGGCGGGTCCCCAGGTCGCCTTGGGCTACTGGATGGACGAGGTGCGCACGGCCAAGGCATTCGTAGTGCCTGCAGCGTCGGACCAGATCCACTACAGAACCGGCGACCGCGTCCGCAGACCCGCCACCCCGGATGCACCCCTCACGTATCTCGGGCGCGTCGACAACCAGATTAAGATCCAGGGTTACCGGGTCGAGCTCGGCGAGGTTGAATTCGAGATCCGCCGTGCGTCGGGTGCGTCTACCGCCGTAGCGATCGGCTGGCCGCAGACCCCATCCGGCGCGGATGGCATCGTCGCCTTCGTCGGGCCAAAGTCTGTCGACGTAGGGGCCGCACTGTCCTCCTTGCGCAGCTCCTTGCCGAGCTACATGACGGTTTCGCGGCTCATCGCGTTGGATGAGTTCCCCCTGAACGCCAACGGCAAGATCGACCGTGGCGCACTCGCGCAGAGTCTCCAGGAGGAGATCTGAAATGTGCGGAATCGCAGGGGCCGCCGGCCTGCTCGACACGGCACTCCACCGTGCAGTGGAGCGAATCAACGACGCCCAGATTCACCGGGGCCCGGACGATGAAGGTGTGTGGCGCTCTGGTCCGGATGAGCAGACCGGCGCGATCCTCGGGCACCGCAGACTGTCAATCATTGACCTGAGTGAACTGGGACACCAGCCAATGGTCGACGCGGCCACGGGCTGCGCGCTCTCGTTCAACGGCGAGATCTTCAACTTCGTGGCGCTACGCCAGGAACTGCAGGCCCAGGGAGTCGAGTTCACTTCGCGCACGGACACCGAAGTCGTGCTTCGAGCCTACATCGCCTGGGGAGCCGGTTTCATAGAGCGACTCCATGGAATGTTCGCCATTGCACTCTGGGACCCCTCCAAGGCCCAGGTACTGCTCATCCGCGACCGCCTAGGCCTCAAGCCGATCTACATCACGCAGATCGACCAGGACGGTAGGTACCCCAGCGTCCTCTTTGCCTCCGAGGTCCGTGGGCTTCTCGCGTCGGGCCTTGTCAAGCGAACGCTCGACCCAGTGGGCGTATCGAGCTATCTGTGGAACGGCTTCGTCGTCGGGCCAAACACGATCCTACGCGGGGTGAGCCTTCTTCCTGCGGGGTCCATCACAAGGGTCAGCACCGAGGGGAAGATCCTCGGAACCGAGTCTTATTGGTCCCTTCCTACGTCGACGGAGCCACAGAGTTCCTCGACCGAGGCTCTGCGTGAATCAATCACCGACGCGGTCCGCCTGAGAATGGTGGCCGATGTTCCCATTGGGGTGTTTCTCTCCGGCGGCGTTGACTCCAGCGCCGTCGCAGCCATCGCAGCCAGGGAAGTTGGTGGAAGTGGCGTTCGCACCTTCAACGTGAGCTTTCAAGAAGCGGAGTTCGACGAATCATCACACGCGGCGCACGTCGCTGCGAAGCTAGGGACGGAGCATCACGAGCTTCATCTTACCGAAGCTGTTTTCAAGGACGGGCTGGATGATGCACTAGGGAGCCTCGATCAACCGACATTCGACGCCGTCAACACCTACTTCGTAAGCCGGTTGGTGCGCGAAGCGGGTATGACTGTTGCCATCGCGGGCACCGGCGGAGACGAAGTCTTCGGAGGCTATAGAAGCTTCACGGCGCTACCACGCGCCCAGCGCTTCGCGCGAATGGCCAGACACTTGCCGCCGAGCTTCGTACGAACAGCGACGCGGAGCGCAGCACGCGTCATGAGCGGCGCCCCCGGCGAAGTACCGCCTCAAACGCGCTGGGGCAAACTCGACGATGTCGCCGCAACCGTTGGCGATATGCTGTCTGTGTACCAAGTGTCCTACGGCATGTTCACTCAGCGTTTCCTTGGAGAACTCCAGGTAACCTCTGATCCCACAGACTTCGGCATCCCACCGGAGCGCGCGGCTGAGCTTCGCTTGGCTGTCTCGACTTCTGCTTCGATCGAAGCCGTAGCGCTGCTGGAAACCAGCCTGTTCCTGGGCGAAAGGCTCCTGCGCGACACCGACTGCGCAAGCATGGCGACTTCACTCGAAGTTCGCCTACCGCTTGTGGACCACAGCGTTCTGGAAGCTGCTGCGGGAACCGCCTACGCCGCACGCTTCGAGCCGCTTGGCCAGAAGAAAGTCCTGCGAGATCTTGCTGCGCCACAGATCGATCCTCGGCAATTCGACCGACCCAAGGCCGGCTTCGAGCTGCCCCTAGGTCTCTGGTGTCGCGGTGCTCTCCGAGACCAGATGGAAGCGATGTTCGCAGATGACGAATTGGCGGAACGCGTCGGACTGCGCGGTCACGTAGTTCGTCGACTTTGGCGTGCTTTCCTGAATGACGCGCCCGGTCTGTACTGGTCCCGACTCTGGTCAATCTATGTCCTCTTGCGATGGACAAAACAACACCATGCCTGCCTCTAAATCCCCTTCGCAAGCCCCGAGAGAGGGCGAGCGCTACTGCCTCATCACCCCGTGCCGCAACGAAGCAGCATTCATTCGAACGACCCTCGAGTCGACCACAGCCCAGACGCTACGGCCTGCCCGCTGGATCATCGTCGATGATGGTTCGACCGACGAAACGCCTGAAATCCTCGCCGATTTCGCAGCGCGGTTCGACTTCATCCGCGTGGTCAAGCGCGCGGACCGCGGCCAGCGCGCCGTCGGTCCCGGCGTCGTCGAGGCTTTCTATGACGGTCTAGCGACCATCGACCTCGACGAGTTCGACTTCGTGTGCAAGTTCGACGGCGACCTTGAGATGCCTCCGAGGTACTTCGAGTCGGCCGTGAAGCTGATGCAGGAAGACCCCGTACTTGGGAACGTCTCCGGCAAGTTATTCGGTCGGATGAAGAACGGAGAACTCAAGCAGGAGAAGACCGCCGACGAGAACGCCGTCGGGCCGGTGAAGTTCTACCGCACCGCATGCTTCAAGGCCATCGGCGGCTTCGTCCGAGAAGTCGCTTGGGACGGCATCGATGGCCACCTGTGCCGAATGAACGGATGGATCGCGCAGTCCGTCGACCACCCGGAGATGCGGATCATCCATCTCCGCCAGATGGGAAGTAGCCAGAAGAACATCTGGGTAGGTCGCCAGCGCTGGGGACGCGGCAAATACTTCATGGGCTCCGCTTGGTACTACGCGGTGGCCGCGGCTGGCTACAGGATGTTCGACAGGCCCTTCATGATCGGAGGCATCGGTATCTTCACTGGTTATGTGCGCGCCGCGCTGTCGAGACACCCCCGTTTCTCGGATCCGGAGTACCGCCGATTCCTACGGGAGTATGAACAGAACGTACTCCTCAATGGGAGGCGAAGAACCCTCGAGAGCTACAACAAGCGCATCCGTAGCGCAGCTGCCCTCGCCTCACCCAGCGACCCTCTGCCCCAAGGGGCCAGTGTGCTCCGCAGTTGACTAGAACTTGAGCCAACTCGGCCTGAGGCTCGCAAGCCGCCCGAGCAAGCCTGGATCCGCAGGCAGCGCCCATCGAAGCCCTGGCTGCGTGGCTCGAAGAGCCACAAATAGCTCGCTATCGCGGGCTTCGAGCGCCTCGCCGGAACTGGGAGTAGACACTACCTCTGAATCCGCGTGATCGCCCCAGCCAGCCAGGCTCCGAACAAGGCGCCGATGCCATTAGGAACGGCGTACAGGAGCGATGGGTGCCGACCCGCGACAAAGATCTTCAGCACCTGCAAGAGCAGTCCGAATCCGGCACCGATGAGACCGATGCGCAGCAGCGAGGAACGACTCCCTAGTCGAAACTTACGGCTTTGCCACCAAAGAGCCCCGAGGACGACGAACGCCATGACATGGGCCAGAGTATTGACCGTGCGAAGTAGTGGCGCGACTGCGAACAGCTCTCCCATCCTTGGGTGCACATAGCGCATCGTCTCCGGCACGATGAGGTCACTCTTGCTGTCGAGGTCCATGACGAGCTCCGTGCCCACGAAAACCTCAAGGGAATGAAGAGTGCCTAGCCACTCGTTGCGACCGTTGACTTCCCTTCCAAGGGCAAGTGAACAGCCTTCGCTCAACCATGAAGAGAAAGGCGACACCAGCTGCGGCTCCTCCAAGCGGGTGACCCCATCCACCGTCACGTTGACCAGGTCCCGCCGGATCTCGATCACAATGTCACGGATGTTCGGATGCTCGAAGACCCCCTCTAGTCTGATTTCTGGGCTGCCGTCGGAAAGATTCCGGCGCACGCCCAAGACGAGATCGCTTCCATCCTGTCCGATCATGAGAAGCCGGCTGCGCTGGCTGCTCCCGAGGGCGAAGATCCGGGTATGGCACTGCTCCCAGGTCACGGCATTGACCCTCAGAGACACTCGCAGTGATTGCTTGTCGATGGCCGAAGGAAGCCATTTTGGGGTTCCTTCGGTGGCAACCTTGCAGGGACCGCTGAAACTAAATCCCCCATCGGCTGTACGTTCAACCACGTTCTGAATCTCGTGCGGGCCACCGTAGGAGATCGAGAACGGAGAGAGAGACGCGGCCGCAACTGAGAGCGTCGCGAGCAGCGATATCACCGGAACGGTCCGCCTGGGTAGGGACAGCAGATATTCAGTCTTCATAGGAGGTAGTGGCATCGGTTTCGAGTCGAGGTCTTCGAAGCACTTCTAGCAACGCAGTATGCGAAGATCTCAGAGTCGCTGATCGGAATCAGCTATTCGCGACACGCCCGCAGGCTCGGTTTTCGCACTTTTGGAGCGTCCCTAGGGCCCACCATCGCTCCTCGATTTCTGGCGCGCGACGCGTGAATCGCACCTCCCCACTCTGAATGCTGAAGATGTCTAGGCCAAGGCATCCAGAGGAGGGGACATGCCCGATCAGAGTATCCCGAGGTCGGTAGCAGCGCTACTGAAGTCGTTCGAGTCGTGCTTCACAGCACCAACATATCGCAGGGTTTCGGCTCTTGTGGTGGGCTGGCTCCTCTGCTGTTCGAGACGCTGGGTGACTCGGGTGGCTCGCGCGAGTGGAGAGATGGGCGGCCGCCACTATGCGGGATTCCACCGCTTCTTCTCAGCCGCCCGATGGGAGATGGACGGCGTGTGGCAAACGCTGCTGACGCACCTGTTGAAGTACCTTCCAAAGAGAATCGACGTGATCGTCGACGACACGCTCTGTCGAAGGAATAGACCGAGGATCTTCGGGACAGCGATGCAATACGACGGATCGGCGCCTTCGCAGGCATCCAAGGGTGGAACAGCTAGCGTGGCCTGTGGCCACGCTCGGGTAGTGCTAGCTGTACACGTCCCCGTCCCCTGGGGCGGCCCTGGGATCGCAGTGGCCGTTCTCGCGAAGCTATACCGTTCGCCGAAGACATGCCCTGCATCTGAGTATCGAAAGCAAAGCGAGATCGCCCGCGAACTCGTTGAGAAGCTCCAGGGCTGGCTACCGGTCGATCGAAGGATAAACCTCCTGGAAGACCGCGAATACGCCTTTGAGACGACTCTGCGCGAACTCGATCAGCGCATCGCGCTTCACGGGTCCGATGCCGATGGATGCGATGCTGTTCGAACCACTCGACGAAGATCATGTCCAGAAACGAGGGACCCCGCGCGTCAAAGGCAACCGACTTCCAAGCGCTGCCCAGCTCGCTATTAAGAAGGCCACGGCTTGGAAGAAGCAGAGAGTCAAGATCTATGTCAAGAGCGTGACGCTCCTCACACATGACCTGGTCTGCCTCTGGCACACCGCGACGGGAACCAGGCTGGTTCGAGTGGTTGTGAAGCGCGACCCGAAGGGCAACTACGAGGACCGGGCGTTCTTCTCGACGCGCCACAACGCGTCGGCAAAAGCCATCATCGAGAGCATTGGGCGGCGATGGTCGATCGAGGTGCGCTTCAGGGAAGCGAAGCAGGCCTTGGGATTCGCTGAACCACAGAACGGATGGAGTCGAGGGAAGCCGAGCGCCGGTCGCCCCAAGTCCGGATCACAACCGCGAAGCGATCGCGGCCAACTTGCAGTGGAGCGAACAGCACCATTCGCGCTGGTCGTCCGAGCCATGATCGTCGTGTGGTACCTGGGGCAAGATCGATGGCGGAAGGGTGTGCAAGCCCACAAGATCCGAGCGCCCTGGTATCGATCGAAGACCGCTCCGAGCTTCGATGGCATGCTCGGCGCCATTCGAGGCGAAATCCCCAGTCACCGCTATCGAGCGAACCTGCCTGGAAAACGCACCCTCGCCGAATACCAGAGGACGCTCTGGGAGCTCGGAATCGCTGCCTGAGAACTGCGAAACCCGAGCCTAGGAGCGTGTCGCGCATAGATGGATTCCGATTATCGGCATCCCCGTAGGCAGAAGGCCAAATGAGAGCCCGCAATTATTGCATCTCGCGTAGCCACGGAGCGCTCACAATCCCGCTAACCGGTAAGTATAAACCCGCTCCTTGGCGATACGCCGGACATCGCCTTTAACTTCAAGAACGCCCTAACGGCCACCTCTATTTAACTCCAGGCCTTCCACCTCTCAAGACACTGTAAATGCGACGTTTAGGGCGATCAATCGCTCTCGAAATGAGGCAAATTTCAGGGGATTTCAATCCCATCCCCATGTGCTAGGTAGCGCGCTCGAGCATCAAGCGGTAGCCTTCTGACGCGCTAGCAATGCGTTCGGCACACAGAGTTTTGTGCGCCGAATC
>JBLIHL010000002.1:0-42457 GCA_047635895.1 Paracoccaceae bacterium
CGTGGTGGAGAAGTGCCAGCGTGCTCTGTGCGCATTCGGACGGATTGAAAGGGACAGACTCAAGCTCCACCATGCCCGCTTCGGTGCGCGAGAGATCGAGGATATCGTTGAGGATCTGCAGGAGGGCGGCGCCCGACTGATAGATGACGTCGAGGTACTCTGCCTGCTCCTCGTCCGGGTCTGAGTCGACGAGGATCTGAGTCAAACCCAGGATGCCGTTCAGCGGGGTCCGGATCTCATGACTCATGGTCGCGAGGAAGTCTGACTTGACGCGAGCGGCCTCCTCGGCCGTCTCCTTGGCGGCGACTAGCTCTTCACGAAGTTCCACCTGCTCGGTGATGTCGGTATGGGTGCCGACCATTCTCTTGGGCTGGCCGTGGTCGTCGCGTTCCACCACCTGGCCGCGGGCCAGGATCCAGCGCCACGTGCCATTCTTGTGCCGCATCATGTACTCGCAGCGATAGGACGGGGTCTCACCGGAAAGGCAGGCGGTCATCGCGGCCTCGGCGCGGGCCTTGTGTTCATCCGGGACCCTTGACGTCCACTCCTCAGCGTCGTTGGCAACCTCATCGTCGTCGTAGCCGATGATCTGCTTCCAGCCTCTCGAATAGTGGATCTCGTTCGATGGGATCTCCCAGTCCCAGAGGCCGTCCTGTGCGCCTTCGAGCGCAAGCGCGTAACGCTCTTCGCTAGCCCGTAGTTTCGCCTCGGCTTCACGTTCTTCCGTGACGTCGCGGAAGCTGCCGATGAGCCTGATGGGCGTACCGTCGGGGCCAGTCTCCGCTTCTGCCAACGTGTGCACCAGGCGTCGGTTGCCCTTCGCAGTGATGATCGGGAGAATCATGTCGTAGGGCTTCTGGTCACGAATCAGGCAGCCCAGCCGATCTTCCAATAAGGCTGCGGACGCTGGCTCGTAGAACGCGACGGCCTCCGCGACGGACGGCGTGGGACCAGGGTCCAGTTCGTGAATGTGGAAGACCTCGTCGGACCAGGTGAGCTCATTGGTCGCGAGCTCGACGTTCCACGTGCCGATGCCCGCTATTCGGGCCATCTGGTCTCTTCGACGGAGCTCTCGACTTAGCTCTGCCTCGCGCAACTGCTGGGAGCTGACGTTCTGGAAGACCACGGACATCGTTCTGCCGCCAGTCGGGTTCTCCTCGACGTCGGACGTGATCTCAATCCAGGCCCTGTCGCTGCTGCCTCCCGCCAGCTTGACGGTCTGGCGGAAACCGCTCAGGGACCGCGCACTTCGCCGAAGCGTCGCGATCAGCTGGCGTCGCTGCTTGAAGCAAACGCGCCGTATAGCCTTCCTCGCTGTGAGTGTCTCATGGGCGCCGAAGCCCAGGAGGGCCTGGCTCGACTCCGTCCACTCAATGGACTTCATCCTGAGGCGCCCCTCGCCCGATCCATCAGGCTCCGCGGTGAAGGACCACTCGATTCTGGCGCCGCCTACGGCGAGCAGCTTGCCCATCGCCTGCAGCAGTAGGTCCGCGCTGCCGCTGCTCACGTTGGAGAGCGCCTTGTAAGGCTCGGGCCGGCAATCGATGGTGGGGTTGGGCTCTGGGCTCATCGGGCTTCGTCGAGCCGGCACGTCCGGAAAGAACTTCCGGTTGGGATCGCCTGGCTACGGGACTCCACCGAAATCGTCGGCTGGTCAGGATCCGCCGATTGAGCCAAACTCCTGGTGAGAGCCCAATGGAGACCCCGCTCTCCAATTGAGTCTTCTCGCGTCAGTTCACCCTGAACTCAGGGTTCGTACCTTGGGACAGGGTCGACGGGCGTGGCGCCAGTGTGGAGGGCACCAGTGTGGAGGGCACCAGCGTGGAGGGCGCCATACAGCCCAGGACCGCTGCGACTCCAGCGAGTACTGCCGGGCGACTCAGCTCCTCGGAGCAGCCGCGCTGGAACTCGATGGTGAGGATCGGGACCTGCCGGTCAACGCCCATCCACGAGCCGAGCGACCCGGGCGTCGGGTAGCCCATAGACGGCTGGACCGTCCACGGCTCACCGGCGGCCTCGGCGAAGCGTTCAGCCAGCGCCTCGGCGGGTCCGTCGAAGTTGGCGAACGGGCCGCGCCGCGTGGAGTGGAGCACGATCACGATCTCGGGATCGAAGTTCACAAGGTCTCCATGCACCGCGGCCACGCCGGGTTCCGACAGGGGCTCCGGTCCGGTCTGGCGGGACGCCTTGAAATTCTTGGCGGGCCAGTTTCGGTTCGGATCGACGCCCTTGACCGTGGTTCGAGCGTTACGCCAGGTCCCATCCGGATTGACGTCCTCATACACCCGTACGACGAAGTTCGAGGACTCCAGCAGCGACTGGAGCTCCGCCAGATGACGTCCGCCCTCTCGTTCGTCACCATGGATGCCGGCGATCAGCGCGGCGCGTCGAGGCGAGAACGTGTTCATGCCGCTGCCCGGGATCGACTTCGCCCGAACGGGCCGAGCCTCCCGGCTCTCTCCCAGGACTTCCCAGGGCATATCCACCGCGAACGGGCCGCGGACGCCGGTAGGCGCCCCTGGGTGAGACCTATGGCTGGCCGTAGAAGTGGCGCAGCCAGCGCCCAGGCCGGCGCACATCACCGCGATCGTGCCCAAGCCAGCCAACGACTTGAGAGACAGGCTACTCCGCATAGTTCTCCGGGAAGAGAGAGCGTTCGACCGCTTCGATCGCGATGTGCAGAACCTTGATGTGGATCTCCTGGATCCGATCAGAGGTCGTCGCGTGGGGCACGACGATCGCCAGGTCCGCCAGGTCCTTCATTTCTCCGCCGCCCTTTCCGAGGAGCGCCACGGTTTTGATGCCCATCTCCTTCGCCTTCTGAATGGCGAGTACCGCGTTCGGGCTGCCTCCGCTAGTCGACATGCAAACGAGCACATCGCCCTCACGCCCGTAGGCCTCCACGGACCGCGCGAACACCTGTTCATAGCCGAAGTCGTTGGCGATGCAGGTGATCTGGCTCGGGTCGGAAAACGCGATGGCGGGTAGAGCACTGCGGTTCCCGCGGAAGCGGCCCGTCCACTCTTCCGCGAAGTGCATCGCGTCACACATGGACCCGCCGTTGCCGCAGGCCATGAGCTTCCCGCCGCTCTCTAGCGCGCCCTGGCAAAGGGCAGCGAAGCTGGCGACGGCCTCCAGGTTGGCGTCGTCGCCGAGGAAGGCGTCGAGCGTGCTACGCGCTGCTTCGAACGACGCTCGGATGGCGCCACGCTGGTCAGTGCCGCCAGCGGACGGCGAGTGACTGCTGTTAGTGGTAGAGGTCATGTGGAAAGCGATGCTTAGGCGTCTTTGGGGCGAATCTCGCGAAAGGCGTGATCAGCGGCTTCCAGGATCCGATCGATGATCACGTCGTCGTGCGTGACGGACAAGAAGATCGCCTCATAGGGAGAGGGGGGCATGAGGATGCCGCTGCGAAGCATCACGTTGAAGAACCGTACCCAGGCTTCTCGGTCGGTGGCCGTTACGTCCGACAGATTGCGCGGCATCGTGGCGGAGAAGTAGGGGCAGATCATGGAGCCAGCGCGGCCGACCGAGATCATGCGCCCGTGCTCGTGCGCCAGTCCCATGAGCCCTTTCTGAAGCCTGGAGCCCGCGCGCTCGAGCTGCTCGTACACACCGTCCCTTCCGAGGATCTCGAGCGTCTTCCGGCCGGCCGCAACCGCGAGTGGATTGCCGCTGAGCGTTCCGCCCTGGTACATCGGGCCGGCGGGCGAAACCTGCATCATGAGATCCGAGCGGCCACCATAGGCGCCGACGGGTAGACCGCCCCCGATGACCTTGCCGAGCGTGATCAGGTCACAGCGCACTTCGCTGAGGTCCTGGAAGCCACCCTTCGCGACGCGAAACCCCGTCATGACCTCGTCGAAGACGAGGAGAGCACCCGAAACATCGCAGTGCGCGCGCAAGCCCTCGAGGAAGCCTGGGTCGGGCGGGATCGTTCCCATGTTGCCGGCCACAGGCTCCACAAAGACGCCGGCGATCTCGTCGCCGTGCTGGTCAAAGACCTCCTTCACGGAGTCGAGGTCGTTGTAGACCGCGACCAGGCTGTTGGCGGCCGTGCCCGGGGGCACTCCTGGGGAGTCTGGTGTGCCTAGCGTCAGCGCACCGCTGCCCGCTGCCACAAGGAACGAGTCGGCGTGGCCGTGGTAGCAGCCTTCGAACTTGAGGATCTTCGACCGCCCCGTCGCGGCCCGCGTGAGACGCGCGGCGGACATCGTCGCTTCCGTGCCGGAGTTGACGAGTCGAACGACCTCGCAGCCCTTGACTCGCTGGGTGATGGTGCGGGCCATCTCGAGCTCGCCGCGCGTGGGAGCACCAAAGGTCGTGCCTGAGTCCACCGCCGCGTGGAGGGCCTCGCGGACCTCTTGATTGCAGTGCCCGAGGATCAGCGGCCCGTAGGACCCGACGAGGTCCACGTACTCATTGCCGTCCTCGTCCCAGACGAGCGGGCCGGCACCACGGACGAGGTGGGGCGGTACGCCGCCCACGGCCTTGTAGGCGCGGACCGGGCTGTTCACGCCGCCTGGGATGAGGCTCTGGGCCTCGGCAAAGATCTCTTCGCTCTTGTCGAGTCGGTAGGTTTTAGGAGTCACACCTCCCAGTCTAACGGACTAAGAGAGCGCCAGTAGCGCGTCTGCCAGTGCTTTCGGCGTTGGCTTCGGAAGTCGCACCATCCGCGAAAACCTCGCGTAATTGGGCGCTAGCTCTGCGTAGGTCGTGTCGCCGATGGCGATGGCCGTGACTCGGGGCGTGTTCGGCGTTCGGAGCCACACCATGACGGCCGAGGGGCTGGCGAAGAAGACCGCGGAGAGGTTCCTCGGTACGACCGAGTCCTCCTCGTCGACCGTCCGGTAGGCAATCGGATCTTCGACGAGCCGGCCGGCCATGACCAGGCGCTCGCGCAGGTCCGTGGCACGATCACCGCGGGGCCACAAAATAGTTTGGCCGGCATCGGTCTGGGCGAGGATGTCCTCGGCCAGCTGAGCGGCACCTGAGTCTTCGGCGCTGACTACAATCACGGGGTCCACACCAAGGGAGCGCATGGCCCGGGCGGTCGCGACCCCCACCGCGGCGTGCCGCGCCTCGCGGATATCCGTGCGCCGATCCCAGAGGTGCTTCAGCGCGGGCAGCGCATTCTGGCTGGTGACAGCGACGAAGGCGGGCAGGAGGCTGGCGCGGGACTCGGGAATGCCCTGGCCCACGATCCGTACGAGCGGGAAGTGCAGCGGCTTCCACCGGGGAACGGTGTAGACAGCATCGATCCAGCGCTTGGCCGCCCGTTCGGACGCTGGACCAGTCAGCGAGATCCTCCGCTCGATAGCCGCGCTCATGAGATTCGCGCCATGGAATCAGCTCCTGTTCGCCGCGTCGCGCGCGAGTTCGATCAGCCGTCCGCCGCCTCGTTGATCGAGCTCGTTCGCGAGCTGGAGTCCGAGGGCCTCGGCGTCCGTGAGCTTGCCTTCCACGCGGCCTTCGATCGTCTCGCGGCCGTCGAGCGCCAAGACCCTGCCGGACAGAGAGAGCCGTCCCGCCGCTATCGTGGCGTGCCCGCCAACCGGCGCGTTGCAGCCGCCTTTCATCGCACGGAGGAAGGAGCGCTCGGCCATGGCCGAGGCCCACGCCTGCTCATCCCGAATAGAGTCGTTCAGGAGGCTCGCGCGTTCGTCGTCGTTGGCTCGGCAGGTGAGGCCTACGATGCCCTGGCCCACGGCTGGCAGGAAGCGCTCGGTGTCCAGGATCTCGGTGATGTGGTCGTCGAGGCCAAGGCGGACCAGGCCGGCTCGTGCGAGGACGGTCGCGTCGAGCTCTCCACCCGTCACCTTGGTGAGGCGCGTCGGTACGTTGCCACGGATGGGCACCACGTCCAGGTCGGGGCGCGCCGCGCGCAGCATGGCACCGCGCCGCAGGGAACCCGATCCGACCGTCGCGCCCGCCGGCAACGTGGCGAGCGTCATCCCATCACGTGCCACGAGTGCGTCCTCGATCATGCCACGCTCGAGGCAGCCGGCGAGCTGAACGCCTTCGTGCAGCGTCGTCGTCATGTCCTTGAGACTGTGCACGCCGATGTCTGCTCGATCGTCCGTCACGGCGCGGTCGACCTCCACCGTGAAGATGCCGATGCTGCCGAAGCGGGCCAGGTCGGTCGTCCGATCGCGGTCGCCGCTCGACTCGATGATGACGAGCTCTGCTTCGTGTCCTGCCTCGCGGAGGAGCGCCTGTGTGCGGTGGGCCTGCCAGAGGGCGAGCTGGCTGCCACGGGTTGCAAGGCGGTGAATCATGGGGAGGAGTATCGCAGATTCGGCCGCGGCGTGCTGGTGCGGTTCGCCTTGGCGTGCCGGCCTACTCGGGACCTCCGAAGTCTCGGTTGATGTCGCGCAGGAGTGCATGGACGTGATGGGGCCCGTCTGTGGTCGCCAGCTCAAGGGCGAATGTGTCGGTGAGAATCGTCCAAGTGCGCGGTTCGCCAACCTCGGTCCCGCCCCAGCGGGAGAAGCTCACGCGGGCTGGGTCTGTCTCCTCCAGGCGGAAGGTCCGAAGGTCGGGTTCGAGAAGCTCCAGGTAGGTCTCGAGGAGCCGGTCGAGGTTCCGAAGTGTCGATTCGTCCATGAGGGACTGCGTGATGCCGGACGCAGGCGGAAGGTCCGGGTGACCGGGGCCCATGCGAATGTCGCCCGGGCGCTTCTGCGGTCCTTCCTTGGACAGCTCCGGCAAGGAGGCGCGCGAGGTTGCAAAGCCCAGGCCCAGGACGAGGGTCTTCAGGGCCGCGTTGAGTTCGGTGAACGCGGTCACTTGCGGCGTCAGGTCTTTGCCCTGACTGGCTCCGAAGAGTGGGTTGGCGCCGACGAAGAAAGGTGTGACCGTCGGGACGGCGCCGGGGCTGCAGGCGACGTGCAGGGCGAGGTGGTGCCCTTCAAAGCGCCAGGACCAGCGCTCGGTGCTGGCGGGCGTGCCGTAGACCCGCAGCCAGTACAGGTTCGGATCCCGGTGCGCAGCGACGCGATCGGGCGTCGACTCCAGCTTGCGAAGGACGCTTTCGAGCTCGCGAACCTCGTGCCAGGCCTGCATTCCCTTTTCGGAGAGGGCGGTATCGAGGAGTGCTTCGAGGAGCCCGAATTGCTCCTTGTCGAGCTGGTCCAGGCGGATGCCCTCGCGCCGGACCGGGCCGAATGCCCATTGCCTGCGCTCGGGATCACCGTGCTCCGCAGTGGCCAGCTCGCGGCCCGCCTCTCCGATGCGCTGTAGGAAGCCTTTGGCATACGTGGCCATGGCCTGACCTCGGGCGATGCCGTCCAGCGACTCGAGGTCGATGGTCGACACGGCGGGGCCCGTCGCCTGTTCTGCGCCAGGCTCGTGGGCGGAGGCGAGCCAGCTGATGGCCCCAAGCGCAACGAGGGAGAGAACAGGGACGCCAGGGGCGCGCTTCAGGACTGGGGGCGGCGTGGGGAGGCTCATGCGTCCAGAGTAGGAAAACCGCGTAGGCAAATTACGTCAAACATCCGCACGGGGCGCTCGTACAGCCCTCAGCTGTGGTTAGGGCCGCTCGGAGGGCTCTGATGTGCACGGCCTTCACGAACCTCGAACCTCCACAGGGAGGAGAATCATGAACCTGTTGAAGCAATCGATGGCTGCATCCGCCGGTGTGTGGACCGCGGCGGCCCTGGTGGTGGCTCCCGTGGTCACATCCGTCACGTATCCGGCGCAGGCTGGCGAGGTGGCGGTGCCCAGCCAGGAGGACAGCCAGGAGCCCAGCCAGCAAGGTGCGGCTCTAAAAGGACTCCTGCGCCCTCTCAGGCTCCAGAGCGACAAGCAGCCGGAGGACATGCCGCAAGGGCCCAAGGCGGGCCACGCGACAGACAGGCATGAGCTCGAAGAACTCTATCGTCCTCGTCTCTCTCAGTCTGATCTCGACGCCCGCGAGAAGGCCTTCGGTGAAATCACCATAGAGGCAAGTCTCAGGCCCGCCGCTCGAGCGGCGCTGGAGTCGATCAGCACAGACCTGGGGAACCCTGACTTGGCATTCACCGCCAGGCTTGCGCTCCGTGAAGTCGACGGAAGAGCCCGGGCCGCCGCCCGCGGCTTGTTCCGGCCGCAGGGTCAGGCGTTCTCGGTCGATCCATTCGAAGCCATGCAGCAGCGGATGGAGGAGATGCTGCAGCGCGACCCGTTCATCCATGACTTCTTCGCGGGCGACCCATTCGCCGCTGACCCTTTCTTCTCCCGTGGGGGGAATAGCCTCTTCCGCCGGCGGCCCGGAGTCTTGGGTTCGCGTGGTGCAGCAGCGGTGGACCCGTTCGACGCCATGCGCAAGCGCACGGAAGAAATCCGTAAGCAGATCGAGGAGCTTCACGTCTCGAATTCGCCGGCGCCCCGTGGAGGAGCGCGCGCTCTCTCGTCTAGCTCAAGCATGAGCGTGCAGGCCACGTCGGACGGAGTTCGCGTCGAGATCACCGAGCAGGGCCCAGGCGGACCGACCACACGCATCTACGAGGCACCGTCCATGGACGCGCTGCTCGAGGCGAACCCGGAGCTCAAGGGACGGGTGCGCTAGCATCCACGATGCCCACCGTGCTCGTGCCGAGGCTGCCTCAGCCTCTTGCGCCAGCGACCGCAATCACGGCTGCTCTTGTTGGCGGGCAGGCTCCCGCAGCTAGCGGCAGTTTCGGGCAGCGTTGCGCAGCGACTCGGAGAGCTGAGAATGGTGGGAGCCCTGGGGGGGTAGCGCCCCTGGGCCACCCCCGCCGCTCCAAGCGGGCCCTCCGTGGATGGAATGTGGAGGGCGGTGCGCGCCCAGGCTTTTCCACGGCAAATCCACTGGCTGGGGACGCGGCCGCGCGGAACACTACGCGCCGCTTCGTTTCAGCCATCCTTCTCACTTCCTCCCCCGTGCCTTGATCGATCGAATTCGCGTCGCGACGCTCCAGTACCTCATTCGGCCGCTCGACTCCTTTCAGGACTTCGAAGACCAGGTTCGCGGGCTGGTGATGACGGCGGCGGACTACGGCTGTCGCCTGCTCGTCTTCCCCGAGTACTTCACGATTCAGCTCATCACGCTGAGTGACACGGACTGCCCGGTCACAGAGCAGGTGCGACGCGTGGCAGATCGCGCGGAGGCCGTGCGCGAACTGCTGTCCGGCCTCGCCAAGCAGCACAAGATCTACATCGTGGCGGGCACGGTGCCGGTGCGCCTGGAGCCGGGCTCCCAGCGCATCCTCAATCGCTCCTACTTCTTCTCGCCGACAGGGCACTCGGAGTACCAGGACAAGCTCCACATGACACGCTTCGAGCGTGAGCATTGGAACGTTGAGTCCGGGGAGAAGCTCAAGGTCTTCGATACGGAGTTTGGCAAGGTCGCGATCACGATCTGCTATGACGTAGAGTTCCCGGAGCTCACCCGCGCTGCCGCGCACGCAGGCGCCACGATTCTTGTCGTGCCGAGCTTCACCGACGATCGCCAGAGCTACCTGCGCGTTCGCTACTGCGCCCAGGCTCGCGCGATCGAGAACCAGCTCTTCGTGCTGCACTCAGGCACGGTGGGTTCCCTGCCGATGGTACCCGCCGTATCACTGAACTACGGGCAGGCCTCCATCCTGACGCCGAGCGACTTCCGGTTCGCCCGGGATGGCATCCTGGCCGAGGGCATTCCTAACCAGGAGGCGATGGTGATCGGCGACCTCGACCTGAAGTTACTCGCTGAGGCGCGGGAGCGCGGAACGGTCGTGCCGCTGCGTGACAGCCTGCAGTCCGCCGGATTCGCCGCCACGCTGACGGAAGTGGACCTCCCGCCGGAGTAGCGACGGACGCGATGCCGGGCGAGCCGGGCTTCAGACGATCACGTCGTCCTCGCCAGGGCGCCGATGGACCACGCTGTAGAGGTCCGTTCGGCGATCAGCCCAGACCTTCACAGTTCCCTGGTGGCGGTGGCGACGCAGTGCCTCGAGGTCGACGTCGTGGACGACGAGGGTCTCGATGTTCGGCGTGCACTCACCGGCGATGCCGTCGCGGGCGAACGCATAGTCAAGCGGCGTGAAGATGCCGCTTTGCGCGTAGTGCGTGTCCGCGTTGTCGACGAACGGCAGGTTGCCCGCACAGCCTGAGATAGCGACGTACACGTCGTTTTCGATCGCCCGGGCCTGGGCGCAGTAGCGGACGCGCAGGTAGCCCTCGCGGTTGTCCGTGTTGAAGGGGACGAAGAGGATGCGTGCGCCCATTCCGACGGCAATGCGGGCGACCTCGGGGAACTGAATGTCGTAGCAGACCAGGATGGCGACGCGCCCGCGATCGGTGTCGAACACGTGGATGGCGTCACCGCCCTCGACGCCCCACCAGCGAACCTCAGCGGGCGTCGGGTGGAGCTTGGCCTGGCGCTCGATGGTGCCGTCGCGACGGAAGAGGTACGCCACGTTCTGGAGTCGCTCGTCCGTCAGGGTGAACTGGCTGCCGCCGATGATGTTGACGTTGTACTTGATCGACATTCGGGTGAAGAAGGCGAGGTACTGCGGCGTCCACTCGGCCAGCTCACGGACGGCGCCGGCGGGACGTTTGACCGCCTGGAGCGCCAGGAGCTGGGTCGTCATCAGCTCGGGGAAAAGGACGAAGTCGGACTTGGCGTCCGCGGCTGCGTCGATGAAGTACTCGCACTGCTGGCAGAACTCTTCCCACGTGTCGAGGTGGCGCATCAGGTACTGAACGGCGGCGATGCGCGCCGGAGCCACGTGGGCCCAGCGCCGGTTCGGGTCGTCCACGTACTCGAGGTTGGTCCACTCGAGGTGGGTCGCGTAACCGCGCGACGCGTGGTCGGACGGGAAGTAGTTCGGGATGAGCTTGCGCAGCACGAATCCGTTGGCCACCTGGGTCGTGAGGACCGGGTCATAGAGACCACGCTCGGTGACCTGTTCGACATATTCTCGCGCGGTCATCTCGTCGGCCTTTGCGCCGTAGCCAGGGATGCGGCCGCCGATGATGATGCGGGCGAGGTCGTGCTGGCGCACGAGCTCCTTGCGCGCTTCATAGAGTCGACGCGCCAGGCGCAGACCACGGAAGCGCGGGTGCACCATGATCTCGATGCCGTAGAGCGTGTCGCCGTTCTCAGCGTGCGTGCGGATGTAGCCAGAGTCCGCCACAATGCGCCAGTCGTGCCAGTCCGCGACCAGGTCCGAGTCGACGATCAGCGAGCCGGCGGATGCTACGATTTCGCCCTGGTAGATGATCACCATCTGGCCCTCCGGAAACATCTTCAGCTGGCTCTCGATGTGCTCGCGCGACCACGTCTCCATGCCCGGGAAGCATGCCGCCTGCATGGCGACGAGCGCGTCGAAGTCCTCGATAGCGAGAGGACGAAGGACGATCTTCTTCTCGAAGTCTGCCAGCTGGAGTGGGTCGGCCGCCCCGCCTGAGTCGGGGGTCTCCGGAGACGCGGTGGGGGGAGTGGTCATCGGGCACCGAGCCTCGGCGTGCAAGCCGGGAGTAGGGCGAGGGGGAGGTCCAAGGGAGCCGGCGAAAGAAGGCTCAAGCGCGAGGATGTACGTCGCCGCGGGTCCGGGCGCATGGGGCAAATCCGAAATCCGCCGTTCGGCCCCAAGACCGCCCTGCAGCGGCCCTATGACGGCCAGGCGCCGGGGACCGATGGTCGCGCGGGGTGGGGAGCCTGCGTCAGCCCCTCGGCGACGGGGAATTCAAGTGGCGGCCTGCTAGAGCGTCTCGCGCATCCAGGCCGTTGACAGGCTGTCCGCGTACTCGTTCCAGCGGTTCCCCGAGTGCGCCGCGATCCACTCCAGCTTGCAGTCAGGATGGGCCTCGTAGAGCGGCAGGAGCTCCTGGATGAGCTCCAGGTTCTTGATCTCGCCCGACTTCTTCTTCCACCCGCGCGCCTTCCAGTTCGGTGCCCACTTCGTGATCGTGTCGACGCAGAGGCGGCTGTCGGTGAAGATGGTCTCGGTGGCGTCCTCGGGCAGCATCTTGAACGCCTCGATCAGCGCCGTCAGCTCCATCCGATTGTTGGTGGTGCCAGGCGATTGGCCGTGGAGATGCTCGACGACCTCGCCGTTCTTGACCCAGACCGCGCCCCAGCCGCCGGGACCGGGATTGGGGACGGAGCTGCCGTCCGTGAAGACCCCGTCGGCCGGTCCCTTCGTGTACGTCTCCATGACCTGGGCGAGCGTGAGGTTCTCCTCCACGGACCTCGAGCTCCGGGATCCACCGCGGGCACCTCGACTGCCGCCACGCTTACGGGTGGAGCCGGAGGACGCCACCTTTTTGGGCGAGTGCTCGCGGCAGAACTTCGGCTTCCACCCCGGGTACTTATCCAGGGAGGACTGGGGAACGTCGAACGAGGCGGAGCAGGTCTGGCACTGAAAGGTCGGCATGGGCTAGCCAGAGTACGACCTGGGAACGTCAGTCTCCACTTCCGCGACGCAGCACTCGCGGCCCGCCGCTACCACCTCGCGCTGCGCTCTCGGCGGCGAAGAGGCGCCGCAGGGTCGGCAGGTGGCTTGCGGCTATCCGTCCGTTCCTAGGTCGTCCACGAAGCGCCTATAGGCCCGGTCCAATGCCGCCTCTGAGCGAGCGTGGCGCGCGCTCTCCTTGAGCTGGCCCAGGGCTAGTCCGAGGAAGTGCTTCTCCATCGCGTGCGCTAGCTCCAACTCGCGCGGCGTGGCCTGGCCGCTGGTCACGCGATCAATGATGCGTTCGCGCTCTTCGCGGAAGCTCTCCTTGAGCCCGTGGATCGCGGGCGTGAAGCTCGCGTACGTCCGCAGGCTCAGGTACTTGTGCACTTCGGTCACGAGAATGGTCGCCACTTCCTCGGCGGCGGCCGTTCGGCCCTGCTTGTTCTCCTCGATGATGGGCAGCAGCGCGTCGAGGTCGTAGACAATGACGCCGTCCATCTGATTGACCGATGCGTCCACGGCGCGTGGGACGGACAGGTCCAGGAGGATGAGCGGCTGATCGCGGCGCGAGAGCGCGCGCTGGTCGAGGGTGGCCGGCGTCACGAGCGGGCTGGTGCCGTCGACGCAGACGACGCCTATGTCGGTCTTCGAAAGGCGCTCAGCCATGGATTCGAGGCCAGCGGCCTCCACGTTCGGCCCCAGGCCCGCGGCCGCCGAGACGGCGCGCTCCAGCGTGCGGTTGAGGATCGTCAGGCGCGCGACGCCGGAGTCGAGGAGGTGCTTGGCCGCGAGGAGCCCGGTCTCACCCGCTCCGACGATCGTGGCCGAGCGCCCCGTGTAGCGACCCAGCGCGCGAGCCGCTACTTCTAGCCCGACGCGGGCGACGGACAGCGAGCCCAGCCCGATGGTGGTCTCGTTGCGCGCCCGCTTGCCCACTACGAGCGCCTGGCTGAGCAGGGGCTCGAGCTGCTTCGATGTCGCGCCCAGCTCCTTGGACGCCTCGTAGCTGCGCTTGATTTGTCCGAGGATCTCGCTCTCGCCAAGCACAAGGCTATCCAGCCCGGCCGCGACCCGGAACAGGTGCATGACCGCCTTGATTCCGGTGAACATGTAGATGTGCGCCTCGTCGATGTTGCGGAACACCGAGGACCGGATCAGGGCGATCGCGGCCGATCCGTCGGTGCCAGACGTGATCACCTCGGTCCGGTTGCACGTGGAGATGACGACGGCCTCGTCGATAACGGACGACGACATCAGCTGGCGGATGACCTCCGCCGCGTCCTCTGGGCTCACGGAGTAGCGCTCTCGAGCCGCGACCGGCGCGGTTCGCTGGGAGAGCCCCACCAGAACGAGATCTTCGATGGTTTCCATCTATCGAAGCGCGTGAAACGTGGCCCCAGGAATGACGGCGAGAAGAAGCGTGCCCACGAGCACGGTCAATCCGGCAACGGCGGCCAGGGACGCGCGCTGGGCCGAGAGGCCGCGGATTTTCCCGGAGAACGCGATCAGTCCAAAGTGAAACCAGAGGGCCAGCGTCAGGATCACGATCGGGTCGGTGTACTGGAAGCCCGCCGTGCCCTTGGCGTGCGCCACCCCGATGCCGATGTTCACGCCGAGGGTGAGGCCCAGGAAGCCCGCGAGCGCGGCGCGGCGGGTCATTCCCGCGAGCTGGGTAAGGTCCGGCAGCTGGCGGAAGATCGCGCCAAAGGTCTGCCGCTTCATCTGGCGCAGAAGCGTCAGGTACAGGAACCCGTAGAGGCCCGACAGCACGAGTGCGGCACAGGCCACCGCGGCGGTGATCACGTGGATGCCCGTGGCCGCTGCGGCGCTCGACGCGGGGCCACGATCGGCGACCAGCGCGCTCGTTGGGCCGAACATGCTCGCGAGCATCTGGAGCAGGGCAACCACAAGCAGTACGAGTGCCCCGACGGTCGCCTGGCCGTGTCGCCAGGTCACCACGGCGAAGAGCATGACGACGGCGAAGGCTACCAACGAGAGCGAGAGCCATCCACGCAGCATCGGGAAGCCCCCCGCCTCGGCCCCGTGGAGGACAAAAAGGGCCAGGTGAAGGATCGTCAGTGCTCTCAGGAGGGGCGCGCGGAACCGGCTTACATCCGGCCCCTCGTTACCCGCATACGCCATGGAGTATAGGAGCGCAGCCGCGAGGTAGCCGGCCGGCAAGAACACCGTGATGGCCTGGATCAGGATGGCATTCATGAGGCGGCACCGCGGCCGGGCTCGGCGGACCCGGCATCAACGGATGCAGTGCCCATGGACTCTTCCGCCTCCTGGTTCGCTCCGCCTCGCAGCTCCGAGAGGTGCGCCAATCGCTCTGCGATGCGATCCGCGGTCTTGACGCCGACTCGAATCCTGTCGTCGACGGAAACGCCGCCAATGTAGCTCCCCGCCAGGTGCAGGCCCGGGAGAGCGCGTTCGAGGCTGGCGGTGAGCTTCGCCATCTCGTTCACGTGGCCAGGCGCATAGCGCGGAATCACGTCGGTCCAGCGCTGGATGCGTGACGCAACGACCCTGGGCCGCGACTTGCGCTCGGGGGCTCCGGGCGTCACGGCTTCATAGCCGATGAGCGCCTTCTCGAGCTCGACGACGGCGCGATCGACGAGGTCGTCGCCGACCAGGTCCGCTACGTCGCCGCCGCGGAACATGGCCGTGATCGAGCTCGTGCCTGACGGTGCGCGTCCGTCGAAGATGTTCGATATGAAGAGCGTGCCGAGGACGCCCGGCGTCCGCGGATCCCGGCGAGCCGCTTCGTCGGGCGGAACGAGGTAGCCGAACCCAGGGGGCAGCGGCGCACCTTCCAGTCCCAGGTGGACGGCGGTGACGGCCGCGTGCTTGATCCGATCGAGAGCGCTCGTGTCGAGGCGCTCGGGCGTGCACATGGACAGCAGAGGCGAAGCGGAGGAAGCGGGTACGGCCAGCACGAGTTCGCGGCAGCTCAGCGCTTCGCCGGTCTCCAGCACCGCGCGCCAGCCGCCAGGTCCGCGGGCGATCTCCTGGATCGGCGTACTCAGGGACACGGCGTCCTGCAGCGAGCGCCGATAGGCGCTCGTCAGAACGCCAAAGCCGCCGGTGAAGGAAATGAGGTCGGTGGGTGACGTGCGAGGGCCAGGGGGCGCCACTTCCGTGCCTTCCCTCCGGGCCTTCTTGGCGGCGCGTCCGCGCGCCATCATGCCGCGCACGAGGCCGCCGTGCTCGGCGCACATGGCGGCGAGGCGCGGGAACGCGCTGAGGGCGCCGAGCTCCTCGATCTCCGCCGCGTACACGCCGCGGACGAAGGCGCCGGCCAGCGTGCGCGTGGCTTCGGCTCCAATGCGCTCGGTCAGGAACGCCTCGAACGTAGGCTCGGGCGTGCCGGCGGCCGGCGCCGCGTATCGGCGGAACGGCTCGCTCAGGATCTTGCGCTTGGCGCGACGTGACAGGAGCGGTGTCCTGAGGAACGCGCCCGGCTTCGAGGGGAGCTCATGGAGACCGCCATCCTTGAAGAGATAGCGACGCCCTGCCTCCGGCTTGGACGTGACAAGCTGGTTCTCAATGCCCAGCGAGGCAGCGGCCTTGCGCAGGTTGAGCGCGCTCGCCGGCACCGTATTAGGACCGCTCTCGAACAGGAATCCACCGGTCTCCATCGTGCCGACGACGCCACCGACGTCCTTCCCAGCTTCGAGCACGAGGACGCTCAGGCCTCGCTCGCGGAGCGTGTGGGCGCAGCTGAGACCCGTCATCCCCGCGCCGATCACGATCGCGTCGACGAGGTCGGAGGTACTACCGGTGGAGAACGGCATCAGAGAGTCTTGGAGAACGTGGCCTTGGTGCTGTCACCGCGGGCCTTGCGCTCGCGCATGTAGCGGTCGAACGGGACGGCGACGTTGCGCATCAGCACCTGGCCAATGTCGGTCAGCTGAATGAGATCCGAACCGAGCGTGACCAACCCGTCCGCCGCGATGGGCTCAAGTTCCTTGAGTTCCACGGCGAAGGTCTCGTCAAAGGCTACGCCGTGTTCGGCCTCGATACGGCGCTTGTCGATGCGCCCGTTGCACATCAGCTCGAGGATGACGTCCCGGCGGAGCTTGTCCTCTGCTGACATGGTGTGACCTCGGTAGGCGGCGTACCCGCGCTCTTTCGTCAGAGCCACGTACTCGGGCTCGTTCGATATGTTCTGGACGTAGGTGTCGTCAACCTCGCCGATCGAAGACACGCCCAGGGAGATCATCTCGCGACCGCGCTGGGTCGTGTAGCCCATGAAGTTGCGGTGCAGCGTCCCGTTCTCGGCGGCGAGGCTCAGCTCGTCGTCAGGGAGTGCGAAGTGATCGAGGCCGAGGTAGACGTAGCCCGCCTGGCTGAACGCGGCGATGGAGTCGGCGAAGATGTCGAGCTTCTCTTCGGCAGCCGGCATCGCGTCGACGTCCATTGCGTTCTGGTGAGGCTTCATCCACGGGACGTGGGCGTAGTGGAACAGGGCCACGCGCTCGGGGCGGATGTCGAGGATCTTGTCGACCGTCTCCGCAAAGCTAGCGCGCGTCTGGTGCGGCAGGCCGTAGACGAGGTCGACGTTCACGGACTTCATGCCCGCGGCGCGCGATCCGTCGATGAGCGCGCGCGTTTGCTCCTCGGACTGCACGCGCTTGATGGCCTTCTGGACGTCCGGCTGGAAGTCCTGGATGCCCATAGATATCCGCGTGAAGCCGAGCTTGCAGAGCATGTCGACCTGCTCCTGTGACGTGACTCGCGGGTCGACCTCGATGGAGACCTCAGCGTCCTCCGTAAAGTGGAAGCGCGACATGATCGAGGTGAAGAGTCGCTCGATCTGCGGCGTCGTGAGGCTTGTGGGCGTGCCACCGCCCCAGTGGAACTGCTGCACCGGTCGGCCGTGGATGCCCGTGCCTTCCAGGAAAGTCAGCTCGTCGTTGATCGCCTCAAGGTAGCGCTCACGTCGCTCGTCCGAACGACTCACCTGGACGTTGCAACCGCAGAACAGGCAGAGCTCGGCGCAGTAGGGAACGTGGGTGTACAGCGAGATTGGTTCGTCCGGCCGCGCCTCGGCGGCCGATTGGAGCCGGTCGCGGTAGTGCGCGGGGTCGAACGCCTTGGCCGGGTCTTTCTCCCAGTCAACGGCCGTCGGGTACGAGGTGTAGCGCGGCGCCGAAGTGGCGTAGCGCTGAAGCAGCTCTTTCGGGACTTCGAGGCGATCGCTCACTTGGCCGCAGCTCCTTCAGGGGAGCCAAGCACCGTTTCCCAGAGGGCCTGGACGCTGTCCAGGGGAGTCTTGGGAAGGATCCCGCTGCCAAGGTTGAAGATGTAGCCGCGCTGGTTCTTGAAGGCCGCAAGGTTCTTTGCGGCCTCGCGGCGCACCACGTCGGGCGGTGCGAAGAGCGTGCACGGATCCATGTTGCCCTGGAGGGCCACGCGGTCGCCGACGCGCTCGATGGCCTCGGCCGGATCCACGCGCCAGTCGATGCCGAGCACGTCAGCGCCGCTGTCAGCCATCACCTCGAGGAGGTGGGCGCAGCCGTTGACGTACAGGATGACCGGAACGTTGAAGGACTTGGCCTCGGCCACGAGCCGCGCGACGTGCGGCAGGAGGCGCTCGCGGTAGGTCTCGGCCGAGAGCGTGCCGCCCCAGGAGTCGAAGATCTGCAGGGCGTCTGCGCCGGCGTCTGCCTGCATCTTCAGGTAGCCGATCGAGTTGTCCGTGACGCGACCGAGGAGGCGATCGAAGGTCTCCGGGTCACCGAGCATCATCTGCTTGGTGTTCTCGAAGTTGCGGGAGGACTGCCCCTCGACCATGTAGCTGGCCACCGTGAACGGGGCGCCGCAGAAGCCGATGATCGCTCGCTCTTCGCCGAGCTCGGCGCGAACGTTCTTGATGGACTGCGCGAGGAATCCGGTGGCCTCGTTCGCGTCGAAGTCGTTGAGCCCCTCTACCGAGTCCCGATCGCGCAGGGGCGGTCCCAGAACGGGACCGCGGCCCTCGATGAACTCCACGTCCATACCCATGGCGGCGGGCGGGATGAGGATGTCGCAGAAGATGACGGCGGCGTCCTGGCCGTAGCGGCGGATGGGCTGGAGCGTCACGTCCGCGGCGCGTTCGGAGTCGTGGACCATCCCGAGGAACGTGGATCCGCTGCGGACCTCGCGGTACTCAGGGAGGTAGCGGCCGGCCTGGCGCATCATCCAGGCGGGAGGACGGTCGGTCTCCTCGCGCCTGCAGGCGGCGAGGAAGCGTGAGCGGGAATTCATGGCGACAAAAGAGGCCGGTGGCTCGAGGGTCCCGCAGGTTGCGGGGTAGAGGCACCTATCGTAGGGCTCTTGGGGCCTTCCAGGCCGATCTCAAGTGTGCTTCTGGCGCAGTCCTCGTGCACCGTAGATCCAACCGCAGGTCCCATCTCTGGTACGCGTCAGGACTTCACCAACGACCGCCGGTCGAGACTGATGATGAAGGTGATCGCGAAGGCCACGAGGCCGGCGATGCAGAGGCCTCGGAGCGCTCCATCCCAGCTCGTCGGGACGGAGATCCAGAAGTCTTCAGGAACGAGGCTGAGGCTGCCAGCGAGGGCGGCTACGCCAAGGCTGGCAATACAGGTGCGAAGCGGATTCATATACAGATGCGGGTGCGAGCCGCCCATTAATGCGGCCCACTTTCCTCTATCGGTAGAGAACTTGGGAACTTGGCTCCCTATTGATGAGAGTCAGGTCATCTCAGGCTGCGACTACCTGTTCAGCGCTTCGCATCTGCGCCAGAATTCTTGCCCGCGCCGACCTTAATGAGGTCAAAGAGCTCGGCCAAGTGCTCGCCGTGGACCGCCCTCGGCGAGCAGTCGTGCCGCCGCGCCACGGCGGCCGCCATGCCGACGACCTCGCCCATGGCTCCCGTGGTTTTCATCACCCGAACGGCCCCCAGGGCCTCGTGGGTCACGGAGATGTCCCGACCGGCCATGAAGAGGTTGTCGATGTTGCGGCTGTAGAGACAGCGATAGGGGACCCAGTACGGGCCCTGGTACACGTAACCCTCGCCGTGCGTGTAGTCGGCGATGAACTCGTCACCGTCGTGACCCTCGGCGTACTTCTGATTCGGGTGGTGGGTATCGATGCCCCAGGTACATGGGAAGCAGCCGTCCGGGAAGACGGTGCCATCGCGCAGGTCTTCGCCCGTGAGCACGACGTCGCCAAGGAGCCTCCGGGACTCCCGCTTGCCTGCGATGTAGGCCACCCAGCCCAGCTTGTGGGCAGGATAGCGCTTCTCGACGTTCTTGATGGCGTCCCAGGCGCCGTACATGGCCCGGAAGTTCTGGTCGCGGATGTGCTCCATCTCGTTGATGGGGTCGCGGTCGAAGCCGTTCTCCCAGAACCAGTTGCCGAGGCTGATGGGCTTGACACCGGGCTGGGGCTTCCGGCTCCCCTGCTCGCGGCCCGGAAAAGGGCGCTCCCGCAGGTCGACGGCCCACTCCACCCGCGGGAACGTCGCGTTCTCGCAGGCGACCTGGAGCTCGCTGGAGAGCGGATCCTCGTCCTCGCAGAGGCACTGGATGTTCCAGAGGTTGCTGGCGCCCATGTGCCCCTCGTCCGTTTGTTCAAATTCCGCGCCCGCGAGGAATCCGAGGGCTCCATCGCCCGTGCTGTCGAGGAACAGGTCCCCGCTGACCGTCGAGCGCTCCGCCGTCCGGACGTTCTCAAACAGGACGATCCGGATCGTCTGATTCTCGGTGACCGCGCCGTTCATACGGCTCTCCAGGAAGAGCGTCAGGTTCGGTTCGGCCCGGCAGAGGGCCAGCTTACGATCATCGTCAAAGACGCCAGCGCTCTGGGCGTTCTTGGAATCGGGGCCCCGGCTGGGCACGACCTCCATCACGACGTCGCCGAGCCGCGGATAGGGCTTCTGGTTCACGTGACCCTCCGGCCAGACGCGGACCTCTGAGCTGGAGTTGCCGCCCAGGACGGGCCGATCCTGAATCAGCGCGACCTTTAGCCCCAGGCGCGCGGCGGTCACCGCCGAGCAGGTACCGGCGGTTCCACCGCCCACGACCACGAGGTCAAAGTGGCCCTGGTTCTGGGGCTCCGGGGCACGCCCGAGGAGCGTTTCGCGCAGGGCCTCGCCCGCGGCGAGCTCCTGCGGGGGCGTCCAATCGAGGTCGGGGGAGAACAGCAGCGCGTCGCAGCGGCCTTCAAAGCCGGTGAGATCGTGCAGCTCCAACCGATTCATGGGCTCCAGCTCGACGATGCCGCCCTTTTGCCAGTGCCAGCGCGCGCCCTCCGTGCCGAATACAGTGCCTGTCGCCTTGCCGTTGAGGGTCACCTGAAAGCGACCGGGCGAGCCCTTCTTGCCCCAGGGCGCCACCCAGTCCCGGGTCCGGGCCCAGACCCGGTATGTGCCTGGAGCGTCGATCTTCAGCTCGGTCGCTGCGTTCTCCACAGGCTCGCCCATGCCGTGGGCCAGGAGGAACGGCGAGCCCATGAGGTCCATGAACTGCTGGTCGAGCACCCATCCACCCAGGTCGTCGAACGCCTCGCATTCGGCGAGAATCAGGCCCCCTGGGACGGTGGGTGGGGCGTCTTGAACCGCAGCCTGAGCGGCGGCGGAGGAGATCAGGAGGTACGTGAGCGTGAGAATCGGCTGCATGGGCACTAACCTATCCTCTTCCCAGGGATCTGGGGCGTCGACCGGGCGCCCGGACCCCAGCCTCACCGGTATTCGCTAACGTCCATTCCATGCAACTCTCCTTCCGACCTTCACTTCTGGCCTCACGCTTGGCCCTCCCCACGGCCGCGCTGCTCCTTGGCTCGTTCTCCCTGGGCTCCTGCGCCGACAGCGCAGCCGGCGCCGCGGCCCCGGGCTCCGGCGGTGAAGCGGCCTCGAAGGCGCAGGACCCCGTCAAGGACCCTATTCCTGCGCCCGGCCCGGACGCGAACCGCTTCGCCCCCGGCGGCGCGATTCCGGACGAGAAGCTCGGCGATTACTACGTCACCATGACCTGTGAGGTGGACGGTAAGGACGTCGGCACGATGACCTTCGACCTGTGGACCGAGGCGGCGCCGATCACGACGCGGAACTTCCTGCGTCTCGCGGATGAGGGCTTCTACGAAGGCCTGAAGTTCCACCGGATCATGCGCAACTTCATGGTCCAAGGCGGCGACCCCTTGGGGAACGGCACCGGCAGTAGCCCCCACGGGAACATCCAGGGAGAGTTCTCGGAAGAACCCGAACGCCAGCATGGCTACGGCGTCCTTTCGATGGCGCGCGGTGGGCGAGACGTGAACTCCGCGTCGTCCCAGTTCTTCCTCTGCTGCGACGAGTCAGAGAACGTTTGGAACCTGGATGGCTCCTACGCTTCGTTCGCCCGACTGACGAGCGGCGTCAAGACCCTGGAGACCCTGGCCAGCGTGCCAGTCTCAGCCTCGCGCACGGGCGAGCCGTCCAAGCCGAACCTCTTGGCCAAAATCACCAAGACGACCGTCGTCAAGGGCGATGCGCCGACCGGCGAGGTCGTCCAGCGGCCTGAGGAAGAGCTCGACCTGGGCGGCGAGCCCCGGAAGATTCGCATTCAGCAGATCCTGGTCGGCTTCAAGGGCATGGCGAATGAAGATGAGAAGTCCACGCGCACCGAGGCGGAGGCCAAAGACCTCGCGGCCAAGCTGAGCACCCAGATCGAGGGCGGCGCTGACATGTCGCCGCTCGTGCGCGAGTACACGGCGCTGCCGTTCGAAGAGACGGACGAGGCACCAGGCGACTACCGCGTATTGAATACGGGTGTGCGTGATCGCGCTTCGGAGCGCCAGCAGTTCAACCTGATGCGGAGCTTCCGGAAGCGGGTAGAGGTCATGCAGAAAGACCTGCAGCAGGCGAAGATCACCCGCGACGAATACCAGGCAGCCGGCATGAAGCTACAGGCCGAGTTCAACGCAGCCCAGGTGATGCTCGGCGACGCTCTCACCGTGCCGCGGACGGGGCTCGACCCAGCGCTGGGCGGCGTGGCCTTTGGCATGGAGGTCGGGGAGGTCATCGTCCTCGAACATGACAAGGAGAAGGGGTCGATCGGCTACCGGGTCATCAAGCGACTCGAGTAGGGCCCGGTGAGTATCCTGTGAGCGAACCCGCGAAGCGGGCGGAGGCGGTAGTCCTTCGTCTGACGCAGCCGCAGCGCTGTTTGGGCGTGCTGGCGGCTCCAACCGGCGGATCAACGCGGGCTTGGTCGCCTTCACGCGGTCGTGTGCTCACGGGGCTCTGCCCCGTGGGTGGCGTAGCGGGCGGAGAGGTCGACGAGTTCCGCGCCCCTGGCCCGAGCCATGGACAGCTGCTTCCCAGTCGGGCTTTCGTGGAGAGACTGGCGTCCCAGGACGATCGTTCCGCACGGGCGCTTTCCGAGCAACCGGGCCATTCGGCGCAGCGTCTTCACCGGCTGGGAGAGCATCCGCGTCACTGTGGCGGGCGCGGCCGAGGACGTGATCAAGAGGGCGCGCCCAGACCCAGCCCGGGTCCTCAAGCGCGGGGCGCGGGCGCCCTCCGGCCAGTGGGTGTAGCCGAGCATGCGCTCCATCAGACGGCGAGTGAGCGCGTTGACGTCCCCGAAGTTGACCGGCGAGGCGAGAACGATGCCGTCGGCTTCGTCAAGCCGGGAGAGGATCGGCTCTAGTTCGTCTTCGAGGTGGCAGGTCCCGCGGTCCGGGCCCTCACAGGCGGCGCACTCTCGGCAGTTGGTGCAAAACTCCAGGTGCCGCTCCCGAAGCACGATCTTGTGCGTGGCAGCGCCTCGGCTACGGGCGCCCTCCAGCGCGGCATCGACCGTATCATCGATCGTTCCGTGAGGGCGGTAACTGCCCATCAAGGCGACGATCAGCGTGGTTCTATGGGTGTTCATCTAAAGGGTGTAGAAGCGCGGCGGTCTGGCCCTGCAATGGAAGGGCCGATCGGCGCTAGCAAATCACTCGGGCGTCGGGCAGGACACGCGATTGGTTAGCGCACCACGTCGCCGCAGGCGACCGCCGTCAGCAACGCGCCATGCCAGGACTCGAATGGAGCTCGTACAGATGACAGGAACTTCTGTAACACAGACCTAGTTCAGCCCGATTCGCCCGAACGGTCGATGGGCTAGACGGCCCAAGGGCGCCACGCGTTCTGCGTACCTCCTACCCGGGCCGGGCTTACGCCCTTGTGCTTAGAGACGGGGACCGGACCGTGTGCTGAGATCGAACCCTTCCAGTACGGCCCCAAGGAGATCCCTCGATGAAAGTTCAAGAGTTTATGACCGCAGCGCCGGTCACTATCGACGAGAACGCGTCCCTCGAAACCGCCTTGGCGGCGATGGATGAGCACGCGATCCGGCACCTGCCCGTGGTGCAGGAGGAGCGCCTCGTCGGCGTGCTCTCCAACCGCGACTTGCTGGGCCTCACCGGCTGGCGCAGCAGGGTCCATGACCGTGAAACGGGGCCCCGGTGGGTCCGCGACCTCATGCATCGTGATGTGGTGACGGTGAACCCCAGCGATGATGCGGTCGCGGCGGCCATCGAGGTCTTCGCGCGCGGAGTGGGATGTCTGCCCGTGATCGAGGGCGGTAAACTCCTCGGAATCATCTCTGATATGGACCTGGTTGGACTCCTTGCGAGGAGCGATCGTCTCGGCGACTCAGCGTCCGATCCGATTAGCAGTCTCGGGGTCGCGCAGGCTTTCGTCGTGTCCCCCGACGCGTCTCTCGGGCAGATCGACGAGGTGATGCACGCGAAGAGCATACGTCACGTGCCGATCGTCGAGGGGGACCGGCTGCTGGGCATCGTCTCGGACCACGACATGCGGCGCGCCGCAGGCGAAGGCATTGCGTGGACCGAGTCGGCGCACGCCTTCATGACCGAGGGCGTCGTCACCGTTCACGAAGACCTTCCGGTGGCCCAGGCGGCCGCCGCCATGAGTGATCGCAGAATCGGCGCGCTGGTGGTGACCGGAGAGAGTGGCGATCTCGGGATCGTCACGACCACGGACATGCTCGGCTACCTGATCGACTCAATCGCCTAGGCGTGAATCGCGGATGCCTTCGCCAATGCCGCCCTTCGTCAGGGCGGCCGTGATCGGACGGTCCGCCGCCCAATCAGCCTCCTCGAGGAACGGAAGACGGATCTCCACCACGCAGCCAGAGATACCGTCCACGCGGTTGAATGCGCGAATGGAGCCCTTGTGCAGCGTGCAAACCTTGTGGGCGATCGCCAGGCCGAGTCCGGTGCCGCGATTGCCGTGGCGCTCGGATGCTGCTTGCTGGAATGGCTCAAAAACGGTCGCGATGAGCTCTTCCGGCATGCCCGGGCCCTCATCTCGGACCTGCATGTAGACGTGGCGGTTCGGAATGCGCTCCGGCCCTTCGCCGTTGGCACCCAACCCAGCGTTCTTCCGCTTCTTGGCCCGCTCAGAGGCCTTGCGCACTTCGGCTGCGGTGAGCGCTTCGATGACCGCGACCTCCGTGACCTCCGGCGTGGAGAGCGACACGTGCACGGACGACCCCCCTGGTGAGAAGCGGATCGCGTTCCGAATGAGGTTCTCTACAGCCGATGAAATCAGCTCGGGGTCGCCCCAGGAGGGGTCGTCCAGGAGCTCAAGGTCATCGGGGAGTTCAAGCTCGATGCTGACGCCGTGGGTGAGCGCTTGGGAGCGCGAGCGGCTTGTGGCTTCCACAAGAAGGTCCTGGAACCAGTACTCCTCGTTCTTCTGCATGCGCTCTTCGTAGTCGATGCGCGCGAGGGTCAGGAAGCTCTCGACCATCTTGCCGAGCCGCCCCATTTGGTTGGCGGTGTCGTTGACGAACTCTTCGAGCTCCTCCCGGGGTCGCTTTATCCGGCGGAGACGCTGGGCCTCGTTCTGGACGATGGCGATCGGCGTCTTCAGCTCGTGGCTGACGTTCGAGATGAAGCGCTCCTGGGCCTGGTAGCCGGCTTCGATGCGATCGAGCGCGCTGTTCAGCTCGCGCCTTGCATCGTTCACCTCTGTGCCCACCTCCGGCATGTTCATCCGGCTCTCCTCGATGCGCTCCGGCGCCACGTCCCGTGCCGCTTCGGTGATCTGGCGGAGCGGACGCAGCGCGGCGCCCAGGATGACGTAGGCCGCCCCGAGCCCCCCGACGAAGGCGCTGAGAGAGGCGATCCCCACGAGGTTGATGATCCTGTCGTAGTGCTGGTAGTCGGCCTGGAAGACCTTCCCACCGTCCAGGATCACCAGGGCGGCGATGATCGTGCTCAGGATGATGCCGAAGCTGATCCCGAACCAGATCATCAGCTGAGCGCGCAGCGACAGCGGACGAGGTTGGTTCCCAGCTTCGTCATGATCGGCGCCGATCGTCTCAGGACGGTCGTCCGGCAACTGATCTCGCTGCGCCACGCTCGTGGGGGGGGCGCCCGTGGTCATCGATCACCCATCTCCGCGCCCAAAGCGGTAGCCCGTACCGATCACCGTGTGAATCAGCTTGTCGGGGAACGGCTTGTCGAGCTTGCGGCGCAGGTTCGACACGTACACGTCCACCACGTTGCTGGTGGGCTCGTAGTTCATGTCCCACACCTTCTCGGTGATGACGCTCCGTGACAACACCTTGTCCGGATTGCGGAGCAAGAACTCCAGGAGTGCGAATTCTTTCGCCGTCAGCTTGATCCGCTCCTCACCCCGGCGAACCGCGCGTTTCGCGAGGTCCATCTCGACGTCGCCGTGCTTCAGCTTGGTCGATTCCGAGGCAGCGCCCCGGCGCAGGAGGGCCCTGACGCGGGCGACGAGCTCGTCGACCTCGAAAGGCTTGGTCAGGTAATCATCGGCGCCCGAGTCGAGGCCGGCGACCTTCCGGGCGGTGCCGGAGAGCGCCGTCAGCATCAGGATGGGGGCTTTGATTCCCATACGGCGGATGTTCCGGCACAGGTCGATCCCGTCCCGGTCGGGCAGCATCAGGTCGAGCAGGTAGAGGTCGTAGACGTCCGAGGACGCCAATTCTTCGGCCTCATAGCCCGTACCGACGGTGTCGACGCCGTAATCGAGTTCCTGGAGCGACTTGGCGACGGACTCAGCCATCTTCGGGTTGTCTTCAACGACGAGGATTCGCATGGCGGGTGCTCTGGCTCCTGGGAGCCGAGAAGGGGGGCGCTCTCCAGGGGTTCGGTCCTGGGGACAGGCGCGCCGGGCGGAGAGCTGAGTAGACCCGACGATCGCCCATACCATGCAAAGTCCGGGTGACGAGGCCCTTAATGGCTCTCAGAGAATCTCAATCTCGGGCAGCAGGTCAAGCTTCTGGTGGCCAGGGCACCCAGTCTACGACCCATCCGACGCGCTTGGAGAGGGCCCCTCCGGTCGCCGTCTCACCGTTCAGTGCTCACCGTTCAGTGCGCGAGCCCATGAACGTCACCTCGGTGATGCCGAGGCCGAGCATCGCGTCCATGACCTGAACGACATCTTGCTGCACGACGCCATCGCGGGCATCGATGGAGTAGCGCGCCTCCGGGTTCCCCATCTGCAGCTCGCTGACCATCCGAATGGCCTCCCCGAAGTCGAGGTCGCTGTGCGGGCCAACGCGGTAGCGGACGAGGCGATCGGCGCCGTAGTCAAAGCGCAGGTCTGCCTCCGCGTCGGCTGTGCTGTAGGGCACGACGCCGCCGCCGCGCACGCGTCGCACCTTGCTTCCTTCGTTCACGACGTCAACCTGAACCACAACCTTCTCTAGCGGCTCACCCGGTGCCACCTGCACGCCCACGTCCTTCGGGAGATACGCACCGAGCGCTCCATCCAGCGTTTTGAATTTGAGCGTGCACATGAAGAAGATCAGCAGCAAGAAGGTGACGTCGATCATCGGCGTCATCTCCAGTCGGCATGGTTCTTCTTCGAGTTCTTTGAGCTCGTCGGATCGGTGTTGGCTCGACGTCATGGCATTTCCTTGAAAGGGGTAAGTGGACGTTGGGGTTTCCGATGGCGGCTAACGACGACAGCCCGTTCAGTCACCGCTGCGACGGGGAATTTTCGGGATCATAAACGTGCTTGGTTTCGGGGAGTTCGATGTGTAACCGGCGCAAGAGTGCGGACTAAACGAAAAGCCGAACCGGCCCATGGATGCGGGGCAGCACGCCCTTCTTGCTTGCCGTGCGTGAGCAGGCATCCCTATGGAGGGTCAATCCGCGTCTTGTTGCGGGTATGCACTGCGTAACAGGTGAAGTCCGGTTTCGCCACCTGCAGAAAGGCGCTTTCCTGACCCTGGATGGCGCGAGCAGGCACTCCGCTCTCAGAGAGCCATGAAGGGAGTTAGCCCGGGCTGCAGCTTGCTCCGCAATTGCCGAATGCCGCGGAATAGGTGGGCCGTCGCTGTGTATCCCTACCCATGCAAACCACCATGAGAGCAGGCGAAGAAGTGATCCGTAAAGGCCGCGCGAACCTGCAGCGTGGAATCGAGACGGCGGGTGGGCGGTTGATCCTGACGAATCAGCGCCTCGTGTTTGAGTCTCACAAACTCAATGCCCAGCGTGGCGCGACGGACCTTGAGCTCGACCAAATCGCCGAGGTGAGCGAGTGCTGGACGAAGCTCTTCGGGATCATTCCACTGGTCCAGAACTCCATCTCCGTCAAGGCGACGACGGGCGTTGAGCTCAAGCTCGTGCTGGATGACCGGGCAGAGTGGATCCAGGTCATCAACGGCGCGCTACCGTCATCCCACACCGCGAGCGCTTGACACGATGGGAGGGAGCGCGCTGTAGCCCCAGCGATTGAGCGCAGGCTCCATTAGAGACCGACCTGTCTGATTTTTGCCTTGCGGTGCTTTCGACGGGTCGAGTTCAATTCCAGGCATGAATCAACTGAGCCTCCTGCCACTGGCAGCCCGCGGTCGTGGAATTGGCGGCATCGTGAGCTGGTTTATCCGGATCGTGATCTATGACATCTGCATCACGGGTATCCAGGACGCGTTGGGTGTCAGCCGCATGGTGGCGCTCTTCATCTTCCTCGGCCTACTCGCGCTGTTCGCGTTTGGCGCCTACTTGCTGCGCAAGAGGATGAGCGCTGACGCCGACGCTGAAGTCGAGATCTAAGAGCGTGTCGCGCATAGCTGAATCCGCGTAGCACGCCCTGATTTTGACCTCTGGAGAGCTTTAGCTCACCTCCCATGCGTCACGACGTACTGCACTCACCGGCCTTCTCCACGCTCCGTCTCGACATGTCCGAGGGGGAAGTGATTCATGCGCAGCCGGGTGCGATGCAGGCGATGACGCCTGGCTTCGCCATTGAGGTCAAGCCTGGGCTCATCATGGCGGGCAGTCGCGGGGTGAGGGGCGGCATGCGCAGCCTGTTCGGCGGCGAGAGCTACTTCACCGTCGTCTACCGCGCCAAGCGTGACGAGCAGCACATCTTGCTGGCTCCGGAGCAGATGGGCGAAATTCGGCCCGTCGAGATTTCAGCCGAATCCGGCCTCAAGCTGGCTCGAGGTGCGTACCTCGCCTCTACGCCCGGCCTTACGTTCAGCCTGTTCAACGCAGGCATGCAGGGGTTGCTGGCCACGCGCGGCCTCTTCTTTCTGAAGACCGTCGGAGCCGGCACGCTGTTCATGTCGAGCTACGGCGGGGTGATTGAGCAGACTCTCGAGGAAGGCGAACGCTTCGTGCTCGACAACCGAAACATCGTGGCGTTCACGGGGACCATGTCCTTTGAATCCGTTGTCTTGACCAAGTCCCTGCGCGATTCAATGTTCTCCGGGGAGGGGTTCGTCATGCGGTTTACCGGTCCAGGGACCGTGATCTACCAGACTCGCGCCCGCCCGTCGGCGGGCTTCATCCGCGGGCTCTTCCAGACGGTCACTTGAGCGTTGCAACAGACGCTTTCCAAGCCGCGTAGGCTCGCTACGCCCACGCGTGACGACCTGCTCCGTGAGTTCAAGAAGCACGAGGCTCAGTCCTCCCTTCGTATCGCGCTGGAGATCGCGATCGGGGTGGTGGGCTTCTCTTGGTGGTTTGTGAAGTCGGGGTCGACGGCCAGCTCCATTAGCGGATGGAAGGCCGGCGTTCTGTTTTCGATTGGATTCCTTGGGGTGTTCGAGTTCCTGGTCACCCAGCACCTCTCCAACCGAAAAGCCCTCGAAGACATCCGGCCGGATGCGAAGTTTGGCCCTCATACCCGTGAGTCTTTGCTGGCCGCCGTCGAGAGGGTGCAGGAGCGCCTCGGATTCGGTCGTCAGCGGCTGCGTGTGTACCTTGCGCGCGAGAAAGATGTGAATGCCTTCGCGATGCGGTTTGAGCTTCTGCCTGGCTGGAACCTTCTGAATAGCGTTCAGCTCAATCGCTCGATCGTCCACCTGCTGGATGAGAAGGAGCTTGAGTCCGTGGTCGGGCATGAACTTGGGCACCTGTTTGCCTACTCGCCCATCGCAAGTCGCTGCATGCTCATCCATGGCGTGCTTTCCGGCGTGCTTTCGCTGGTGATCGCCCAGCTGCTGCACGGCTCTGACATTTACATTTTTGCGCCCCTCGCGGCCATTCTGATCGCGCGCTGGTTCGCCTTCTCGTCCGGGACCAGCCAGAGCCGTCTCATTGAGTTCCTATGCGATGATATGGGGGCACGGGCCGCAGGCCTGACCCCGGCGATCACGGCGGAAATCAAGCTGGGGATCGAGCACGAAGCGCGGAGCGCGCTGCTGATGCAGGTCCTGGAAGCCAAGCTCCAGAGCGACGCGACGCCGATCGCTGATCTCATGCAGGAGTACGAGAACGCCATGCCGTTCGGCGGTGTGCAGTCCGAACAGGCCCGTGAGCAAATGCTGCGTGGCCTTCAGGCGCGGATGAAGCAGAGCGACGAGTCGTCCATCATGGGCTTCCTAAAGTTCGCCTGGAAGGGGGACGAAACCGATCAGGGCGAACTGGAAGAAGAGCTCGCCCGGATGCGTGCCATCCGGGGCGTGGCGAAGCTCCCGTTCGAGCCGGCCCGCCTCTTGAGCGATCCCTCTCAGATGGAGAAGGCCATTGGGCTGATGGAAGCCCTCCCTGACCACGTGCTCTTTCACCTTCCCGCAGAGGTGAGCGACGTGGGGTCGACCCATCCCAACGTCTCGCGCCGCATTCTCTACCTGTGGCGGAATCAAGAGGCGATCGCCTCTGCGCGTCTGGGCTAGTGGTGTGGAACAGAAGTTCCTGTCATATGTACGGCCCCTTTCTAGCCCTGGCTGCGTTGCAGCTCCTCCACGGAACTAGGGCTACGCCGTCGTCGCTGCGCCTTGCCAGGACTCGAAAGGGCCTCGTACATATGTCAGGAACTTCTGTTCCACAGCACTAGCAGGTCGCGGATGGCCGCCTGATCAGAGGTCGATTCTCAGCGCTTCAAGCTGGGCTTCTGCTTCCTCGGCCAGGTTGCCGTGGCAAGTGAACAGGAAGACTTGTCGAGCTCCCGGTAGACCAGCCCTGGCCTTCAGGGCGCGGAAGAGTCCAGCGCGTCGGTCTTCGTCCCAGTGCACCAGCGCTTCGTCCAGCAGCAGGGGGAGCGGATCGCCGCCCGCGTCTGCGGCCTCAGCGACGCCCAAGCGTAGTGCCAGGTGGACCTGCTCGCGCACGCCGCGGCTGAGCGGGGGCTCGCATGGCACGTGGGCGTCCGCTTCGCGACTGAAGACGGTCAGGCCCGAGCCTTCGGTTCCGTCGAAGGCGAGCGCTCGGTAGCGGCCGTCCGTGATGGACTCCAGCCAGCGGCTTGCGCTCTGCAGGATCGCTGGCTGGTGAGACGCGCGGTGCCGGCGCTCGCCTTCCAGGAGTGCCTCTCGGAGACGTGTGAGCTGGGCGTGCTGCGCCACGGCGTCGGCCCGCTGGGTCCGTAGCTCGGCGGCCTCGGAGTCGATGGCCGACCGCGTACGTGCAGGCCGCTCGCGCTGGAGGCGCTCATCCATGCGCGCAAGCTCCTCGCGGCGCTCCGTGATGCGCGTCATGAGCTTGTCGGCGTCGTCCTCGGAGCCTCTCAGCTCGCCCGCATCGAATGTGCCGTCTCCGAGGGCCCGTCCGATGGAGGGCTCGGCCTCCGCGACTTCCCAGGCGGGATCCTCCCGTAGCTCACGGAGAGCGCCGATGCTTCGCTCCCGGGCCGTCCACGCCTCCGCAGCCCGTTGGTGGGCGCGTTCGAGTACGGATTCGTTCGGAACGGCCTGCTCCAGCGCTTTCCGCAGCACCTCGAAGCGGTCCGCCATGTCGCGAAGCTTCGCCGCGGCGCGCTCCAGCTCCGCCAGGGCGGCTTTGCGCTGTTCGGCGTCGGTCCGGTAGGCACGCTCACCCTCCTCTGCGCGCTGCAGCCTTGCGCGGAGCAGGGCGGGGGCATCGTCGCTTGAGCTCCATTCGGCAGCGGGGGAGTCGGGGACCAGGTCGCGCGCCATTTGCGACCAGCGCGCGCGCGCGTCCGCGCAGAGCGTGTCCAGCTTCGCTGCGCTCAGGCGGCAGTCGTCGGCCTCTTCGCGCAGCGTCGCTGCCCTCGTGAGCGGCTCGACGGCGGAGGCGAGCTCATCGGGGTTGGAAGCGAGCGCCGGTGCCAGGCCGGTGCGCTGGACAAGCTCCGCTAAGCCTCTTGGCGCATCCTGGCTCGCGGCGGAGCGGACGGAAGTGGTTCGACTCCGCCCAATGGCTTGAACCGTCCAGAGCGCGGCCGGGGGCGCTACCGTCGCGAGGAGCGCGCCTGCCCAATGGGAACCAGTGGACGCTGCCGCCCCGCCCGCTATGACTCCCGCTGCGAACGATATGCCCCATGCTGCCGGCGAGAGCGCCGCTTGCGTTGCCTCGGTCGGCCCGCCTCCTGTGGCGCTGTCAGCCTCCGGCTCGAACGCCCTGCGCCAATCAGCTGCCAGGGCGCGTAGCGCGACGAGGTCGTCATCCAATGGCGAGGTCCGGGAACCGTCCTCTCGCGGACGGAGCAGTGAGCGCTCCAGGTGCTGGGCAGAGGACGTTAGCTCCTGGGCGCGCGCGCGGAGGGCGTCCGCCTTAGACGCGGCCTGTGTCACCCGTGCCTCGTCGCGCGCGAGCCCCTCGATGGACTCTGCGTGGGCGAGGAGCGCGCGATCGTCGTCTCTCAGTCCGAGCTCTGGTTCCGCCAATCGCCGGTTGGGGTCCTCCAGTGCCAGCTCAGCGTCCTCCAGGTCCGCCAGCATCGGCGCCGGGGACGCGAGCGGCACGCGGTCGAACGGAGAGAGGTCGACGTCGTGTTCTGCCACGCTGCGCGTGATGCGGGCCGCGCGCTCGATCCATCGAAGGGCGGCCAAGCGCTGGTCAAGAGAGGCAAGCTGGGCCAGCTCCTCCTGGAGAGTGCGGCGACCCGCGGCGAGGTCACTCTCCAGCTGCACGAGTCCGTCTTCGATTCGGCGCGTCTCCCGACCCTCTGCCTGGAGTTCGGCCAGCCGCGCATCGATGATCGACGCGACCGTCTTCTTGGAACGACGGTCGTTCCGCCAGAGCGAGGTACGCTCGGCGTCGAGCTCGGCGTCGAGCTGGGCGATCGAAGGAAGGCCGGGGAGCGCGCTGCCTCCGAGGAGAAGCTCCTCGATCTCGCCGTTCAGGTGGCGGTCGAAGGCGCTCGCGCCATCTGGATCGAGCGTGTAAACCGCGTCGAAGAGGCTTGCGGTGACCGTCCCGGTGGTCGGCAGCGCCGCGTTGGAGCGTACGAAGTCCGCGTCGCGCGCCGCGTCACCGCCGAGCGTCAAGCGCATGCTCGCCGCCGAGTCCATACGCCGTTCGACGGTGATCTTCCCCGCGGAGGACTGGATGGTCGCGCTGATCTCCAGGACCCACTCGGACTCCGCGCCGCTATCGAGGAACGCAGCGCTTGCGAAGGGATGGAGCTTGGCGGTCGGCGGAGAGAACCCGAAGAGCGCGCTGCGGAGCGCCTGGTGGAACGAGGACTTCCCCCGCTCGTTGCGTCCGCAGACGACGACGGCGGGGCTGTCCGTGGAGAAGCGGCGGCCGTGGAGGGCGCCGAACTGCTGGAGGTCGAGGTGAAGAATGCGCACGGGAAGATCAGGAGCGCGTCCGCGCTGCCAGCCTCTGTAGAAGGGCATCTTCCAGCTCCGCTGGCTCCCGGGACTCAGCGGACTTGGCATCGAGCGCCCGGCACACGGCAAGCGCCTCGCGCAGCGCCGAGGGCGTGCCTTCGATCATTGCACGGAGTTCTTCGAGGGTCTTAAGGGCCTCAAGGGTGCTGGGCTTGCCACCGCGAGCGGCCCTCAGCTGAACCTCGAGGAAGTCGCCAAAGACCGGGCCCGACAGCCGCTGGAGCTCGTCCCGCACAGCCTCCGCAAATCCGTCAGGCCAGCGGCCCCCGTGGCCCGTCACGTCCAGGCGTACGATGAGTTCGCGGGCCGCTGGCGCATGGCCCAGCGACGCCGCCTCGTCCAGCGCAGCCGCGATCACGCCGGCGAGATCCTCGGGCTCGTCGTCCTTCGAGGGCTCCCCTTCACAGCGAAAGAACTCGACGGGCGCGAAGGGAATGAACTCGGGCTCGTGTGTCAGCCCATCGGTATCCAGCTCGACGAGCCAGCCTCCCTTGGGCCCCGACTCGCGCGCGTTGCGTCCCTGGAGATTCCCCGCGTAGTAGGCGGGAACGGCCGGGTCCACTTGGCCCCGGATGTGCACGTGGCCGAGCGCCCAGTAGTCGAGATCGCAGGCCATGAGGTCGGAGGCGGTGCAGGGCGCGTAGGGCTCGTGCCCCTCCGCGCCGGCGGCGGACCCCACCTGGGTGTGCAATAGACCGATGCGTGGAAGGCGCCGGGCTCCAGCATCGGCGTCGAGTGTCTCACGCATCGCGCGGGCCAGGTTGTCCGTCACGCGTGAGGTTGCGTGCCCCACGGCGATGACCTCGGCGGCTTCATCGCCCCCGCGGCTGCGTAGGTGAAGAAGGCGCGGAGTTCCGTCGAGGACGACGTGGATCGGCGCGCGCCCGGGCGAACCGATTGAGCGTGCCAGGCGAAGCCCGGCGGCCCGGCCCGCCGCGGCGCCCGGATCGTGGTTTCCCGTGATGTAGACGACCGTGATGCCGTGTTCGCTCAGCCGTTCGAGCTCCCGACGGAAGGCCGCGCGCGCCTCGAAGCCGAGCCGCTCCTCGTCGAACGCGTCGCCTGCAATGAGTACGGCGTCGAGCGTTTCGTCGATCGCGAAGGCCACCGCGCGGCTGAGCGCTTCCTTGGTCGCGCTCCTGAGTCGCTCGACCGTGGGGGGGGAGCCGCCGTAGGCGGAGTCCAGGTGCAGGTCGGCGATGTGTAGGAAGCGAAACGTCACGGCGGCACTTTACGGTCATCGGCCCGCGGCCTGAAGCAGCGCTTCATCAGGATCGGCCGGTGCTTCCTCTGCGGGAGACCTTGGCCGGTCATTTGCGGTTTCCTTGGACTGGGTTGCGCGGATAGCCCAGCTTCCACCTACGCTCTGTCGCATGTGCGCATCTGTCTCCACCCTGGTCGAAGAAGTCCGCTCGATCGACCCCCATCAGCCCGAGTTTCACCAGGCCGTGGAGGAAGTCCTCGAGTCCATCGTTCCCGTGGTGAACGCCCATGAGGAGTACAAGACGGCCGAGGTTCTGCGCCGACTCCTCGAGCCCGATCGGGTCGTTCGCTTTCGAGTGATCTGGGAGGACGACGAGGGTCAGGTCCACGTCAACCGCGGCTGGCGCATCCAGCACACCAACGCCCTTGGCCCCTACAAGGGGGGCCTGCGACTGCACCCGGCGGTGAACGAGGGCGTGCTGAAGTTCCTCGCGTTCGAGCAAACGTTCAAGAATGCCCTGACCGGGCTGCCCCTGGGTGCTGGCAAGGGCGGCTCTGATTTCAATCCCAAGGGCCGTTCCGATCGAGAGGTGATGCGCTTCTGCCAGGCGTTCATGACGCAGCTATGGCGCTACATCGGAGCAGATACCGACGTCCCCGCCGGTGACATCGGAGTGGGGGCCCGTGAGATTGGCTACCTCTTTGGCCAGCACAAACGCCTGGCGGGCAACTGGAGCGGCTCCATGACGGGCAAGGCAACCGGTATGGGCGGCATCCACATGCGCACCGAGGCCACCGGCTACGGCGCGGTTCTCTTCGGTGGGCATGCGATGGAACTCGTCCGTAGTGAATCCCTGAGCGGCAAGCGCGCGGCCGTCTCCGGCGCTGGCAACGTCGCGCTCTACGCCGCCGAGAAGCTCATTGCGCGCGAAGCGAAGGTCGTCACGCTGTCGGACTCGGGCGGAATGCTTCGGATCCCAGGAGGCCTCAGCCAGGACGACCTCGAGGCCGTTCGTGAGATCAAGTTCAGCCAGCGCGGCCGACTCGAGGATGTCCCGGCAGCCGTTGACGGCACAGAATTCGTCGCTGGTGCCTCGCCGTGGTCCGAGGATTGCGAGCTTGCGTTCCCCTGCGCCACGCAAAACGAGTTGGACGAGGCGGACGCACGCGCGCTCCTCAAGAGCGGCGTCCAGATGGTCGTCGAAGGCGCGAACATGCCCTGCACGAAGGAGGCCATCGGCCTGTTCCGTGAGTCCGAAGTGATCTTCGCACCGGGCAAGGCGGCGAACGCTGGCGGCGTGGCCGTATCCGGACTGGAGATGGCCCAGAACGCTGGCAAGAACCCGTGGACTCGCGATCGCACCGAGAAGGAACTGGAGTCGATCATGTTCGACATCCACCACCGCTGCGTGACGGAGCCCACGGCTAAAACCGCGGACGGGATGGACTACGCGCACGGTGCGAACGTGGCTGGATTCCGGCGCGTCGCCGACGCCATGGTCGCGTCCGGGCTCGTCTGAGGTCAGCTACGCGCGGCGATCAGGAGGTCTAGCTGCTGGCGCAGCGCGCCGAGGATGTCGTCGTAGCTGAAGTTACCGACGAGCTCCTCGCCCTTCTTCAGGTTGACGGTCTTCGGCCCGCACCAGAGGCCGAGGTCCGCGTCGTCTGTCTCGCCCGGGCCGTTCACGCGGCAGCCCATCACGGCGATCGTGAGGTCGTAGTCCGCAGCGAACTTCGTCATCTCCTTGACGTCCTCCGCCAGGTCGATGAACTTTTCGTTCTCGACGCGGCTGCATGACGGGCACGCGATGATGTTGAGCCCGTCGAAGAAGTTCGGCGGTACTGACCGGAAGCGGCCGTTCTTGACGTCTTCGAGAATCTCGCGACCGACCGTGATTTCCTGGCCCTTGTTGTCGAAGGGGACCGTCAGTGAGACGCGGAGGGTGTCGCCGATGCCGCGGGACAGGAGCTGCTCAAACGCGATGCGCGTCTTGATAATGCCCTCGGGCGGCATGCCAGCCTCGGTGACGCCGAGGTGGATCGGGACGTCCGGTCGGGCTTCGGAGAAGCGCGTGTTGGCGTCGATGACGAGCCGTGGATCGGAGTCCTTGATCGACACGACGTAGTTCGTGAATTCCAGCGCGTCGAGGAGCTCGCAGTGGTCGATGGCGCACTGGACGATGGCTTGAATGTGGTCGTCCGGGAACCGCTCCTTGTACTCCGGCGCTACGGAGCCGGCGTTCACGCCAATGCGGATCGCGCAGTTGTGCTCCCGGGCGGTCTCGGCGATCCACGCAACCTTCTCGGAGACGGACTTGTCCTTTTCGTGGTGGTGCAGGTGGCCCGGGTTGTAGCGCAGCTTGTCCACGAAGGGCGCGACGATGGCGGCCATCCGGTAGTTCTCCTGGAGGTCGACACTGAGGGGCACCACGATGCCCTGGTCCCGCATGCGGCCCGCTATCTCAGCGAGCGCCTCTGCATCCTTGGGAGAGTCGACGGCTACGCGGATCAGGTCTGCGCCTGCCGCGGAGATGCGCTCGATCTGACGCATTGTCGCATCGATGTCCTGTGTCCGGGTCGCCGCCATGCTTTGAACAGCGATGGGGGCCTGGCCGCCGATGGTGAGGGGGCCGATCTGGATCGTTCTGGTCCTGCGCTCTGGAATCATAGCGTGCGGAATATAGCAGGCCGCCGAGGTCTCGCCCGGTTGCGTGCCGGATCGTTCGTTTCCTTTTCGAGGGAAACTTGGCCCGGCATCCCGCGCCGCTGCGGATGCGTTATTCCCAAGACAAATCCAGGCTCCGGCTGCCTGGAGTGGCGCTGCTCCCCCCCCTCACGCAGCGCTTACTCCAACATGGCGCCGGCGCCCCCTGACGCGGGCGGATCACCCCCCTCGATCCACCTGCCACCAGCCCATTCGGACCGCGCCCCGAGTGGGCTGGGCCTATTAACAGCCTTCCGGCCGCCGCAGCGCTACACTTGGTGCCTTGATCGACCCTCCGATCGTCCCAACGTCTCGACCCTCAATCTGAATCCGTTGAAGGCCAAAATCCTCATCGTGGGCGGAGGTGCCATGGGCACCAGCATCGCCCTCTCTGCCGCCAAGCGCTGCGACCCTCTGACCGAGCCCGTGATCCTCATTGAAAAGGGGACGCTCGGGTCTGGTTCATCAGGCCGGGCCGGCGCGGTGATTCACCAGGGCTACCCAGAGCGCGTACTCGCGGGCATGGCCCGTGATGCTCTGAAGGTCTACGCGAGCATGCAGCTCCTCGTGGGCCGCTCGGTGGGCTACAGGCGCACCGGGGTGCTGGTGGTCGCAGGCAAGGATGCCGAAGCGATCGCAGCTCTCCACCGCGACGTCGAGATGCAGCGCGAGATTGGCATCAACGTCATGGTGGTCGGTGCCACGGAGATGCGGGCCATTTGCCCCGGCATCTCGGTGGCGGATGACTCTTTTGGTTCCTACGAGCCGGACGGCGGCTACGTCGATCCCAAGCAGACCATCGCAACCCTGGCGGCTCTTGCCCGTAGCCACGGCGCCAGCACCCGCACGGGTGTCGAGAATCCGACCGTGCTCGTCGAGAACGGACGGGCCGTCGGCGTCGCGACCAGCGAGGGCGAATTCCGAGCTCCTTATGTGGTCTTGGCCACGGGGCCCTGGACCCCAGTGATCCTCAAGGATCTCGGCGTCGAAATGCCGCTGCGCGTGGTTCGCATCGAGGAAACCTTCTGCGAGATGCCGGATCCCCCCGCGCTTGAAGACATGGAGGAGTCCGCGGACGATGACATCGAGACGCGCTTCCAGCCGGACCCGCTCGACCTGATGCCCGCCGCTCACCCCGTCATCCTGGACCGCGTCAACGGGCTTCACCTGCGCTGCGAGCCCAAGGCAAAGCGCACCCGCATCGGCCGGCTCGGTTTCGAAGGCCTGCCCGAGCTCGAGCGCCCCGAGAGCCTTGATGAAGAGGTGACGGACGACTTCCGCAACTGGGCGACTCCGCGTCTCGTGGACCGCATGCCGGTGTACGAGGACATGGCTGCCTGCGGAGATCAGGCCGCCTGGATCACGCTGACACCGGACCAGCGCCCGATCGTGGGCCCGGTCAAGGAGATCCCGGGACTGTACGTGGTCACGGGATTCTCAGGCAACGACTTCCAGCTGGCGCCGAGCATCGGTGAAGGTCTTGCACAGATGATTCTCGGTCAGCCGGTGAGCGCCATCGATCCCGAGTTCTTCTCCCCGTCGCGCTTCGCGACGGTCTAGTTACCCCAAGTGGATCTAAAGAAGCTGAGTATCGACCGGGGCAGCGGCCCACGTCGGGCCTATCGAAGGCGATCGCCTGTTCTCCGCTGGGCCCTCGTGGTCGCTGCAGTGCTAGGACTGTGGTTCCTTCGCATGCCTGTCCTTGGGCTCATCGACGGCTTCCGGGTGACCGAAGTCGAGGCAGCGACCGCCGTTCTTGTGGAGCCCGGTGCGCGGGCCGCCGAGGTGGCGGCCGCGTCGGGGGCTGCGGCAGGCGGCTACCTGGTGGCGCGTAGGCGGGCTGCGCTGTCGGCGGATACGCCGGGGCGTATCATCGAACTGAACGTCGAAGAAGGCTCCGTGCTCAAGGAGGGGGACGTGGTGGCGCGTTTGTTCTCCGACGAGGTGGAGGCTGTGCTGCGGCGCGCCGAAGCGGACCTCGTCTCCGGTGCGATTGCCGTCAGCGCGGCCGCCGCAGGGACGGTCGCCGCCGAGCGCAGGCTGGATGAAGCGGTCGCGTTGGTCGACAGCGTCATGAGCCAGCGAGAGGAGGTCCAGGCAGGGCTGACTCTGGCGGAGAGCGAATTCGACCGTGCCACGGGCTTGGTCGAGCGCGGAGCCGTTCCGAGGGAGCAGCTGGATCGCGCGGTGAGCGCCCGGGCCCAGGCGCGAGCTCGGCTCGCCGGCGCAGAGGCCGTCCTGATTCGCACTCGAGCCGGAGTGGCGAGCGCCGAGTCCGACGTCGCGGTTGCGAGGCTCCAGAAGGACCAAGCGCAGTCGACGATCGCGTCGCTCGAGGCGAGCCGGGACCTCGCCCGCGCAACGCTCGACAAGACCTACGTGCGCGCGCCTTTCGATGGCGTGGTGGTGCTGAAGGACGCCGAAGTCGGGGAGGTGGTTTCCCCGAACGCTCTAGGAGGCCAAAGTCGCGGCTCGGTGGCGACCATGGTCGATTTCTCCACGCTCGAGGTTCAGGTCGAACTGCCCGAGACGAGCCTCAACTCCGTCGAGGTGGGGCGTCCCGCTGACGTCTACCTCGATGCCTTCGCCGCCGAGCGCTTCGAAGGGACCGTGGATCGAATCTGGCCCACCGCCAATCGGCAGAAGGCCACGATCGAGGTCCGCGTGCGCCTGGCCAATATTGACCCACGCATGCGGCCCGAGATGGGCGCGCGCGTGGTCTTTCCGCCAGAGGCGGCGCAGTCGGCTGTCCAGTCGGAGTCGGACTCCGGTGCCTCCGCAGCGCCGGCGAAGCCCCAGCTGCTCATCCCCGTCTCCGCCCTCGTTACGCGCAGCGGCGCTCGGGGAGTTTTCCTGATCGAAGAGGGCGTCGCGACGTTCCGCGAAGTGACGGCGGGCTTACCGCTCGGTCGCCGCGTCTCTATCGAATCCGGCCTTGTCGAAGGGAGCCGCGTCGTTCTTGAGCCGAACGATGAGCTCTCCAGCGGCGATCGCGTTCGCGTCCCCTGATCCAACAGAGTCATGAGTCAGCCGAACGGAATTCAGCTTCGCAAGGTGACGAAGACCTACACGCGGGGCGGCGAAACGCTGCGTGTGCTCGACAATCTCGACCTGGAGATGGAGGCGGGACGCTTCTATGCCCTCATGGGGCCGTCCGGGTCGGGCAAGACCACGCTCCTCAACTTGATCGGTGCGCTGGACCGACCCGACAGCGGCGAAGTGATCGTGGGGGGCGAGGACCTGGCACGGCTGGGCCGCGCAGACCTCTCGGACTGGCGTGCCGCCAACGTCGGGTTCGTCTTCCAGGGCTTCAACTTGATCCCAGTCCTGAGCGCGCTTGAGAACGTGATGCTGCCGCTGGCGCTGACGCCGCTCGCCAAGAAGGAGCGCCGCGAGCGCGCGGAGTACGTGCTGAACCTCGTGGGGCTCGGCGACCGGATCGGGCATCGTCCCAACCAGCTCTCTGGCGGCCAGGAGCAGCGCTGCGCCATCGCACGCGCCATCGTGACGGACCCCGCCGTCCTTCTAGCGGACGAGCCAACGGGTGACCTCGACCGCGACTCGGCGGATCAGGTGCTGGAGCTCATGTCTCGGCTGAACTCGGAGCTCGGTAAGACCATCCTCATGGTGACCCACGACCCGCACGCGGCGGAGAGCGCAGAGCGCATCGTGAGCCTGGACAAGGGCCAGCTCATCGGCATCCAGGAACGCGGCGCCGCCGAGGCCCCCCGTGGAGCGTCTGCCGCATCGTCATCGCAAGGGAAGGGCTAATCGATGGAGATCACGCGACTCGTCTGGCGCAACCTGGCCCGCCGCAAGCTCCGGACCTTCCTGACGGTCGGATCGCTGGCGGTTGCTTTCTTTCTTCTCTGCACGCTGCGCACCCTGGTGACGACGCTCCAGTCCGGGGCTGATGCTGCGAGCGCCAGTCGCTTGATCGTGCAGTCCGCGGTGAGTCTCTTCGTCGAGCTACCGCTCTCCTACCAGTCCAAGATCCAGTCCGTCGAGGGCATCCAGGGGATCTCCAAGTGGCAGTGGTTCGGGGGCTACTACCAGGAGCCGAGCAATCGGTTCGCGCAGTTCGCGGTCGATCCCGAGGAGACGCTGGATATCTACCCGGAGATGGAGATCATCGAGGGGTCGCGCGAGGCGTTTGTCAAGCAGCGGCGCGGCGCGCTCGTCGGCACCGGCCTGGTGGAGAAGTACGGTTGGAAGGTGGGCGACACTGTGCCGATCTTGCCTGAGCTCTTTCCGCACCCTGACGGTCCGGGCGTGGCTTGGGAGTTTGAGGTGGTGGGCGTGTACCGACCGACCGTCCGTAACTTTGACGCGAGCATGATGATGTTCCATTGGGACTACTTCGAGGAGACCGTCGAAGCGGGCAGCGGCGAGGCGCCGGGCGTTGGCACGTACGTGCTTGCTCTGGAGCCTGGTGCGGACTCGACCGCCGTGATGGGCCGTGTGGATGCACTCTTTGAGAGCGGCCCCCAGCGCGTTCAGGCAACGTCCGAATCGGAGTTCCAAAAACAGTTCGTTTCGATGTTTGGAAACGTGCCGTTCTTCGTTTCGGCGATCGGAGGCGGCGTGCTGATCGCGATCCTGCTGGCGGTGGTCAACACGATGCTGATGGCGGGGCGCGAGCAGACCCGCGACATCGGCATCCTCAAGGCGCTCGGCTTCACCGACGGGGACGCGGTCAAGCTGCTGGTGCTCCAGTCGATGCTGATCTGTCTCGTCGGGGCCGGATTGGGCCTCTTGCTTGCGCGCGTCACGGAGCCAGGTCTCGCCGGAGCCCTGGGGTCGATGTTCCCCGGCTACAAGGTCACTGATTCCACCTTCGTGCTCGGGGTGGTCGTCGCGGTCGCCGTCGGGCTGTTCGCTGGGGTCGCGCCCGCATGGCGGGCCGCGCGACTCGATACGGTTGGCGCCCTCTCGGCCCAGGACTGACCCGTGAAGCTCGTCCCCCTCAGCTACAACCTGCGCAGCCTTGTCGTACGCCGCGGCCCCACGCTTCTAACCGTGCTGGGCATCGCGGCGACCGTTGCAACGGTCGCCGGCGTCCTCGCTCTCCAGCAGGGCTTCAGCACGCTTTATGCGGACAGCGGTCGGGCCGACCTGGCCGTGATCCTGCGACCGGGCGCGACGTCCGAGGGCGTTTCAAG
>JBLIHL010000003.1:0-36914 GCA_047635895.1 Paracoccaceae bacterium
CTCTCGATCTGTACCAAGCATTCAAGGACCGCTCCGATCGCCTCAAGGGCGCTGACGAGCCAGACGTGGAAGGCATTGCCGCCGCGACGCTCGACATGGCCAAGGCCCTGTCCGTGTCGAACAGCATCACGCCAGGTGTCCCCTACAACTACCTTCGCATCGAGAGCAGGCTCTGGCTTGAGATCGATCGCTGGCAAGAGGCCCGCGAGCCGCTCGAGAAGATCGTCAAGCGTTTCCTCGACGACGAGGATGAAGGCGAGAACGTGATCAAGCAGGTGATCCCGGACCTCGCGGAGGCCATGATCGAAACAGGTGCCGTCGCGGAAGCCAAGGACTTGCTCACTCGCTACGTGATCGGCGAGAACGCTCCGCTTGGAACGCGCACGCCCACGATCCTGATGAGCCGGGCCATGATGGGCTCGATCATCGGTAGCGGCAGCGGCGTCAAGACGACCCCGGGAGCCGGCGGCACGGAAGAGGAGTTCGACTTCATCACGAAGCGCCTCGACACGATCGAGAACGGACTGTCGGCGTGGACCTGTGAGTGGTACGAGGCGAAGCTTGCGGCCATCTACGCGTACTACGTGTGGGGCCAAGACAACGCGAAGAAGCTGGAGACCGCGAAGAACCTCATCGACGACATCTCGTCGTTCATGGATGGCGATACGACCTTCAAGCTGGTCGACGAGGGCTGCAACCTCGAGGAAGTCGACGCGCAGATGCGCAGGCGACTCGGAGGCGGGACGCTTTCGTCCCGCTACCAGTGGCTGTACAACAAGACGCGCTAATCGGTCTCGCCACTCCCGTCCCGGACCCCCTCCCACACACACGTCTGGTCCTTCATGGATGCCCCTTTCAGGGGCGCGGACCACTCCCTCGGAACCCCATGCTTCACTCCACTTCCACTCGTCCGCAGCTCCTCCGCCAGCTGAGTCTCCGTCAATTCGGTCTCTCAACCGCCTCGGTCGCGCTCGCGGTGGCCCCGCTCTTTGCGCTCGCAGGCAGCGTGGCACTGGTCACCTCCCCGACGGCCATGGCTGCCGCTGTGGTGACGCCACAGGCCAGCAAGACGGACCGGATCTTCTCCAAGAACAAGAAGACCGCGAAGGTCGAGGCTGCGACGGGAGTCGTGACGGAAGCCGGGCTCGGTGGCATCAAGTTCACCGAGCGGGGTGACAAGGCCGTCAACGTGGATGCCGACCGGATGGTCCAGATCCAATGGGGCGATGTGCCGAGCTCCTTCACGGACGGGGAGACCTACGCCAAACGCGGTGAGTGGGAGAGCGCTGTGTCCAACTTCCAGACCGCGGCCGGTGACAGTGACGCCCGCGACGTGGTCAAGGCCGCTGCACGGGTCCGCTCCATCGAATCGATGATGAAGTGGGGCGCTACGGATCCAGCACGCTTCACGGACGCGGTCGCGGAGTCGGACCGCTTCATGAGCGATCACTCGGAGAACTGGCAAGTCCCGGCAGTTCGGGCTCTGAAGGCGCGTGCCAGCTGGCTAAGCGGAGACGCAGCCGGCGCCCGTGACGGATACAAGGCTCTCTTTGATGCAGGCAAGAGCGGCACCGAGGGCTACACCGCCCTCGCCACCGCTGAGGCCGCCCTCGAGGGGGCCCGCGCCGCGCTCAGCTCAACCGAGACTTCGACCGCGCGCGAATTGTTCGACTCTAGCGCGAGCGCCTTCGGCGCGATTGACAGCAATGACCCCGCCGTGATGGCGCGCGCCAAAGCGGGAGCGGAAGTCGCTCGGATGGCAGCCGCCGAATCCCAGCTCGCCAAAGGCGACTTCGCCGGTGCCGCCCGTGCCTTTGAAAGTGCGATGGAGAGTGCCGAGACGTCCGCTGGCAAAGGGGCCGCCAAGCTCGGCCTCGGCCGTGCACTGGTAGGCAAAGGCGACACCGTCGAGGCCCAAGTTCACCTGGGTTGGGTCGCCGGACTTGATCACACGAGCGCAGATCGTCGCGCGGCGGCCCTTGTGGCCCTCGGCGAGGCCCTGATGGGCTCAAGCGATGGCGCAGGCGTTGCGAAGGCCGCGCTGCAGCGCGTGAAGGCCGAGTACGGCGCCACGCCGTCGGCTGCCAAGGCAACCGAGCTCCTCAGCGGCCTCTGATTCTCACAGACATCTCCGCCCCACCGAGGCCAGATGTACGCCCCATTGGGGGCAGAAGGCTGCAATTACCGGGGCTCGTCCAAGAATTCTTTGACGCGCCTCGGTAGCCTTTGGGCGCGAGCGGGTTAGGCCCGGCGTTCTGCCAGGCCGCGACTCACGCTAGGGCGTTTCCTCCGTGGACGCGCCGCATTACAATCTGACCATCTTCATCGCTTGATTCCCGGCCGCGGAGTGCTGCTGAACGGGTCCTTACCGGACCCCGCCAAACGCGCTGGAACGGAGTCCCATCTCGAATGGGTCCCCTGACCAGTTCCGCTCTCCACGGAGTTACGCGACGATCCCCCTCTATTCGATCCCCGACCTGGTTCGGCCGGCGCCTCTCACGCGTCGCTCATCGGACTCTGGTTTCTGCGGCTTCCACCATCTGCGGCACCCACCGGGAACTGACCTCCCGGACCGCCCCCCCAGCCTCTACCCATGAAACGGAACTCCATCCTGGCCCGCGCCCAAAAGGCCGTTGCCCCCGCGTTCGCGTTCGGACTCACCCTCGTCGCCACCGCGTCGCCCTCGCTCGCTCAGAAGAGCGAGAAGAGCTTCAGCGACGTGTTCGCGGACGCCGGTCCGGTCGGCCTCGTCATCATGCTGCTCTCGGTGGTCGCGCTCGCGCTGATCATTGAGAACATCGTCTCGCTCAAGCGTGACAAGCTGGCACCGCCGGAGCTGATCGACGAGATCCAGGCGCTCTTCGAAGAGGAGAAGTTCCAGGAAGCGATGGAGCTTTGCGAGGACGAGCCTGGCTACTTCACGCGCGTCTGCGGCGCAGGCATCGCGAAGATCGGTCACCCGTTCGAAGCCATTGAGAAGTCCATCGAAGAGATGGGCGACGAAGAGTCGATCAAGCTTCACCAGAAGATCGGCTGGCTCTCCCTGATCGCCAACGTGGCGCCCATGCTGGGACTGCTCGGCACGGTGATGGGAATGGTCGCGGCTTTCAACGAGATCGCAGCTTCCAAGGGCCAGGCCAACCCGGCTGACCTCGCCTCGGGTATTTCCCAGGCTCTCCTCACGACCATGCTTGGACTGATCGTCGCCATCCCTGTGACGGCTGCCTTCGCATTCTTGCGCAACCGCCTGATCAAGACGATCATCGAGACCGGCGCCATCGTGGAAGACCTCTTCGAGCGCTTCCGCCCCGCGAACTGATTGCGACTTTGGGGCCCACGGGCCCCAACGAAACCGGGGTGAGCCTGTCTAGCTGATGGGTTGGGCTTGCCCCGGAGTCGACCAACGCGGCGAGCTGGCCAAAGCCAGACTCTGCCGAGGGGCCGGCCCTGAGCCGCCCCGAGCAAAGTATTAGCCCCAGTAGTGCGACCGCCGCGACCCGCGCGGCGTCTTGAGAGAAGATTGGCGCCTTGAGCGAGAACAGCGCCCCAGGAGAACGGAGGGAAGTCCCCCCTACGCTCCTGCTGCCCCCCCCTCATTCGCCCCAGGGCCCCAAGCCAGACGGAATCCAGACGACATGAACCTAGCTAAGCACGACGCCAAGACCGACATGGACATGGATATGACGCCGATGATCGACGTCGTATTCTTGCTGATCATCTTCTTCATGATCATCACCGACCTCACCCAGCAGGAGCTGGAGGACGTCGACCTTCCCACGGCTGAGCACGCGGTTCCTGATAACCCCGATCCCGAGGAGTGGCGCCCCATCATCAACGTCACCTACCGGGGCGAGATGATCATCAAGAAGAAGGTGAAGTACGACCCGGACATCAACACTGGGCCGAACAAGTTCGCCGACCTCAAGGTCTGGCTGCTTCAGGCTTCCAAGCGCATGAAAACGGAGCCTCTCAACCCGGGATCTAGTGTGATGGTCCCGGACGAGCCGATCCTGATCCGCGGTGACATGACCACGCCGTTCAAGTTCATCCAGAACATCATGGCCGAATGCGGAGATAAGACGATTTCGATCTGGAAGCTCCAGATCGCTGTTTCGACGCCGGAAGGCGCTGACGAGACCAACAAGTAGCTCCTCAGCGAACCTCCCCTCCCCCCCCTTCCAGCAGGCGCTTCCCCGCGCGGCTCCTGTCCCTCGAACCCGAGAAGGACAGACTCGAGCCCCATGCGGGGTCCGCAACCCACACGACACCAAGATATGGCCGGCAACGCAGCACTAGACGAGATCATGGAAGAGAAGTGCGAGCTTCAGATGACGCCGATGATCGACGTCACCTTTCTGCTCCTCATTTTCTTCATGTGCACCCTGAAGTTCAAAGTCCTCGAGGGCAAGCTTGGCGCTTACCTCCCCAAGGACGTTGGTGTGAACACATCAGAGGCGGAGCCCAAGGAGAAGGTCGACATCCGACTGGACGTGATCAAGAAGGGCAGAATGATGCGCTGGGACAACGAGACCAAGCGTCCAGTGCCGTACACGGAGGCGGACAGGGCTGAGGGCCTTCGCTTCTTCTACGACTCCACCCGAGAGATCCGCTACACCGTGGGTCCGCGTAGGTTCACCGACCTGGCCGAGGTGACGAAAGCGCTTCAGTCCATCAAGGCTCGGGAGCCAGACAAAGAGGCTACCATCGACCCCCGCATTGACGTCACGACCAAGGACGTCGTCGAGGCCCTCGATGCTGTGATGTACGCTGGCTACGACAACGTGACCTTCAAGGGTTCCTTCGAGAACTAGCCCTTGGCAGCACCCGGCCCGCCCCTTGGGCCGGGAACCTGCGCGCCACATTTCCGGACTGGCCCACCGCGTCCCCAACATTGGGGGCCAGTCCGATCCCCATCATTGGGAGCCAGTCCTTCAGTCCGCTGGATTGGCGCTCAGCCACCTACACAGGGCCCTCTGGGGCCCTAACTGTCTCTAAGAGAGACGCCCAGGTGACAACAGCGAGTCATAATGCTGCTGTCACCAGGAGACCGAGGAACACCCAGGGGCCATGCCCGAGCACTTCTCTGTGATCGGCTTCCCCGAAACAGCATCGCGGCTTTGACGGCCTCGGCTCTCTTCCTTATTCTTTGCGCTCTCCCCAGCGGCTGGCGCCCTCCCAAGGGCTGACGTCCGCTCCTGCCAGACTCCTCTCACTCGGTTCTTGTCCGCAGTTCACCCGTGTCCACCTTGGACGTCCCTCGCACCCGGCGAGGGAGCGGGCATTCCGCGGCGCCTACCGAGCCCCCCCCTGATCGTTTTCTTTGCCTGCTGCTCAGGTTTCCGCACTTGCCGCATTTGTTTCGGTAGTGCAGATACCCGTCGCAGGTAAGGCTGCGAGCACCGTCCTGCTGACATCGTTCAGCTTGACGACGTTCGTAACTCCCCCCAACCATCTGCTCTCGACGCACGAGTCTTTCCCGCATGAGGATCGCAGGCCCCGCACTCCACGTGTCTCTTCTGCTCGCCGTAGCCGGCGGCGCCCAATTGGCGCTAACCGGCTGCGCGACGAACCCGCAGGACGCCGAGAAGTCCCAGACACCCGAAGCTGAAGCGCAAGAGTCCTTGGTGGACTCAACCGCCCTCACATCGGGTTCTGACACGTCGGAAGTCATTGAGCGCGCAGGCGCCACGCTGACAGCTCTCAGCCAGGACTCCTCGCTGGGTCAAGACGCCGAGCTTCTGTCCCTGAAAGAGCAGAAGCAGCGCCTTCTCTACGACGCGGCCCTAAGCCGCGCCCGCGAGTTCAAGGAGCGTCTTCAGTTCGCTGAGGCAGAGGCCCAAGTCGAGCGAGCGCTCGACCTTGAGCCCGACAGCCTTCAGGCGCGCAAGCTCCGCTCAGAACTGGCAGCCCTCATGGGCAAGCCAGGCGCAGGAGACGCTAATTTCATCGACAACGTCGATCAGTACAAGCTGAAGCTTGAGCAGGTTCGCCTTGAGGTCAAGCAGGACCTCAACGACGCAAAGATCGCCCGCAACCGCGGCGATTACGCAGCGGCCGTGGCAGACCTGCAGCTGGCGAAGACCAAGATTGAGGTCAACGGCTTCGACATCGAGTGGAAGGGCCTCGACAGCGAGGTCCTCTCGCTGCTGGACATGGTCAAGGCTGAGCGCACGGCTGCTGAAGAGCAGGCAATCATGGACGAGCGCGAAGAAGCGTTCGCCCAGATCCGCGCGATCGAGTCGGTCGAGAACGAGCGTAAAGAGCAGATCGTTAGCAACATCCTGTTGAACGCCATGTCGGCATTCGATGAGGGGCGCTACCGCGACGCTGAGGAGTACGCCCAGCTCGCGATGCAGAAGCAGCCGAAGAACGAGCAGGCGGACGAAATCCGCACCGCCGCCTTCCGCGCTGGACGCAACCAGGTTCAGGACAACTACCTGAAAGAGAAGAAAGAGCAGTTCACGCGCTGGCGCGCTGAGCTTGAGGAGATGCGCATTCCGAACCCGCGCATCGTGACCCTCCCGGACAGCGATGTCTGGCGTTCTAACCGCGAGCGGCGGAAGGGCAGGACGTTCAACGCCACGAAGAACGTTTCGATCATTGAGCAGGAGCTGCGCGAGCAGATTGCCACGTCGACGGTCGCACTCCCGAACTTGGACACCGAGGACATCAACGTCGTCGCCAACTTCGTCCGTGACTCCACCAACCTCCCCATCGTCGTCGACCAAGCAGCTGCTTTGGCCGCCGAGGAAGAGGGCGCGGTGTTCGCGTTCAACTTCGAGAACGAGCTCACGGTTGAGCAGGCGCTCAACCGGATCACCTCGGCCGCCGGCGACGGCGTCACCTGGACGATCAAGTACGACTCAGTCCTGATCACGACGACCGAGAAAGCTCTCGGTAACCCGATCCCAGTCGTTCACTCGGTCCAGGACCTGACGTTCGCGCTGACGGACTTCTGGGGACCGCGCATCGACCGCATCCGTCTAATCGACGAGCTTGAGGACGATGACGGCGGTGGCCCGTTCGGCACCGTGCAGGAGTCCCAGCGCATCATCACGCTGGACGACCTTCAGACGCTCATTCAGGACACCGTTGCCCCCGAGGCCTGGGACGCTGAAGGCGTGAGCATCGAGCTCGGCGAAGGCAGCCTGATCGTCACGCACACGCCCGAGATTCAGCAGAAGATCCGCGACTTCCTGGAGGACCTCCGCAAGTTCAACTCTGCGATGGTCACGATCGAGTCGAAGTTCCTCGAGGTCACCGACAACTGGATCCAGGAGATCGGCAACGACTTCCGCGGACTCGACGACCGCGTGCTTGAGGACGTCACGAACGGCCTTGAGGACATGGCTTCACTCGGGCTCGACAACGGCGGATCTGGCACGAGTGGTACGAACTCTGCAGGCAGCCCGAGCTCGGGCTTCTTCTTCGACGACGGTGGCGATGGCGCCTTCGCGACGACGACGCAGAACTTCTTCTCCACCGCACTGGGCAGCCAGCTCAGCACGCTCGGCGGAATGACGTTCCAGCTCACCTTCCTCGACGACGCTGAGGTCTCTTCGATCCTGCGCGCCGTCGAGAAGTCTGAGCAGAGCCAGGTCGTGAACAGCCAGATGCTGAGTGTCAACGACTCCCAGCGCGCCTACATGACCGTCATCAACCAGAGGGCCTACATTCAGGACTTCGACGTTGAGGTGGCTCAGTTCCAGGCTGTGGCCGACCCGGTCGTCAACGTCCTCAATGAGGGTGTTGTGCTCGATGTTCGTCCGACGATCCTCGACAACCGGAAGTGGCTCCGACTGGAGATTCAGCCGACGGTTGCGCGCGTTGTTAGCCTCCGAAGCTTCTCGACGACCCTTGGTGGTAACACGGCTCCGGTCGAGTTCCAGCTGCCTGAGCTTGAGGTCCAAAGCGTCAACACCAGTGCCTTCCTGCCGGACGGCGGATCACTGATGCTTGGCGGACTGTCCAGGATCCGAAACGTTGAGCGCCGGGCGGAAGTCCCGTGGCTCGGTAAGATCCCGCTGCTGGGCTTCCTCTTCAAGTCGGAAGGCTACAACGACGAGCGGAACTCCCTCATGATCCTCGTCACCGCCCGCATCACCGATGTCCGCGAGTCGGTGCAGAAGGCCCTCGAGACGCAGTACTAAACGACTGCTGCCCCGAGACCCACTGGAAGCCCGCTGGAGCGCGCGCCCCTTTCTTCAATTGAAGAGGAGGGCCTCGTGATCCAGCGGGCTTCTTCGTGTCCGATCATCGGCGCGCGTATACTCCCGCTGCTTGCCCCTTACTCCTTCACCGTCCCCCACCGACGCGTCAGATGAAAGCGATCCTGTTCGATCTCGATGACACTTTGTTCTCGACCACCGAGTTCGCGAAAAAGGCCCGAGCCAACGCTATCGACGCGATGATCGAGGTTGGAATCAACGCGACGCACCAGGAGATCCACGACGAGCTCATGGAGGTGATCCGGGAGTTCGGGTCGAACTACGCCGAGCATTTCAACAAGCTGCTTCAGCGTCTCCCTCCGCACCAAAGGAAGGATGTCAACCCAGCTGTCGTCGTGGCCGCCGGCGTCTGCGCCTACCACGACACCAAGTTCGAGCACCTCAAGGCCTTTCCGGATGTGAAGCCGTTCCTGAAGGCCCTGACGAAGGCCCGAATGCGAACTGCCGTTGTGACGCATGGATGGACTACCAAGCAAGCCGAGAAGCTCGTGAGGCTGGGCCTCGTACCGCTCTTCGGACCTCGTGACGTGTACATCTCCGACCAGGTGGGAATCGCCAAGCCCAATCCGAAGCTGTATCAGCTCGTGCTTCGCGAGCTCGGTCTCTTGCCCTCAGAGACGATGTACGTGGGCGACAACCTGGCCCACGACATCGCTCCGCCGAGGAGCATTGGCATGCATACGGCCTGGATCAACCGTGCAGCCAAGCCTGACCAGGACGTGGAAGCGGCCGCTCCGGAGTTCATTGTGAAGGACTTCGGTGAGCTTGCTGCCATTCTCAGGGAACGATTTGGCGTCCCCATTGACGAGTTCTGAAGTGGCCCCCCATGTTGGGGACAGCAACTGGTGTGCAACCGGCTTGGAATTGAATTCGTCATCTCGGTATGGAGGTCCTTCGGCCTCCCCTGCCCACCGAGACGACCGTGTTCCTACCACCGAGATGTCCGAACCAACGCTGCCCCGAGCACTTCCATCCACAAGCGGACTTCTTCCGCCGCAACGGCTCCTATGACGTGAAGTGTCGTAGGGAGGCCGTACCACGATTCATCTGCAGGATGTGCAGAAAGGGCTTCTCCAGGCAGACGTTCAGGGCTGACTACCACGACAACAAGCCCTCGTTGAATCGCAGGGTGGTGGAATTACTGACTTCCGGTGTGGGACTACGCGAGACCGCTCGGATCCTCGAGATCACTCGGAAGAACTTCGACGCCAAGTGGCGGAAGATTGCGCGCCATGGAAGGCTGCTCGACCTCAACCTGAAGTCGCGCTCAGCGCGTGCCAACGAAGGGGGTCCCGCGAGCCCGGACTGTCGACTTCAGTTCGATGAGTTTGAGACTTACGAGGGACGCCGCAATACTCGCCCCCTCTCCATCGCGACCATGATCGAGAGCAGCACGCGCTTCATCATTGGCGCGATTGCGGCACCCATCCGAGCTAAGGGCAAAATGAGCCCCGGGCGGCTGAACGCGATCGACCGCGAGGATGCCATGGAAGGACGTCGCATCGACCGCACGCGGGTTTCATGCCGCAGCGTGTTTCGCAGCGCGGCCAAACTCTGGCCCAATGCGAAGTGTGTGTGCCTGGAGACCGATCAGAAATCGACTTACCCCGGCTTGTTCGCCGAAGCGTTCGCACACCGACGGCGCGAGCACGTGACTGTCTCGGGGAAGGCACCCAGGGGCGCGGGATCGGTCCTGCTCCCCATCAATGAGACAGAGGCTGTGCTGCGTGAGCACGTGGGTAGGGTGAGGCGGAACTCGTGGCTCACGAGCAAGCTGCGGACGTACCTCAACCTCTTCCTCCCTCTCTACACGGCGTGGAAGAATTGGGTCATTCCCCTGCGCCAAGAGGTGGAGTCAAGCCCCGGCGTTCGTGCCGGAATGGCCCCGCGCAACCTAAGCCTCGGAGAGATGCTCGGCTGGCGTCAAGACTGGCAGCAACGTAGTCCCTGCCCGTTCAGCAATGGAGTGGACACGATGGGGACCCCACTCCAATGCGCTCTGCCTGGGGGACTCATACCGGCCTAAGCGGGACCGACATCGTTCAACCGTTCTCAGGGGCACGGGAGGTCTCCTGACGCTGGCGCAAAGCTGGCCCCCAACATTGGGGGCCAGTTCTCAGACAAACAGGATGGCGAGGACGGCGATCCACATCACGGTCAGGAATCGCCAATACGAATAGAGCATCCGCAACGAGTCCCGATTCGGCCCACGGCCATCCGTTGACCGCATCAGCACCACTGCGTTGGCAATGACACCCCCAAGGACGTGAATGGCATGGGCAAACGTCACCATCAGGAACAAGCCACCCGCGTGCTTGAGTGTCCCCCCCACGATCGAGCCATTGATCCTCTCACCCACCTGGGCCAACAGCGGCACCCAGCTCATCGCCTGCACCACCATGTAGACAGACGCAAAGATGGCCGTTACCCATGTGAGCCTGGCTGCCGCGGCTCTGGTGTCCGCCTTCTTCAACGCCCTCATCGAAGCGATGTCCGCCACAACGAGAAGAATCGTCGCTGCGGCGAGGCCGAGGATCTCGCGCGTCGTAATGATGCTCTCCCACTCCAAGCGTTCCCGCCAGCGGAAGATCCCGTAGGCCACAAACGTGGCGCCGAAGATCATGGTCAGCGAAGCAAGGAAGAGCTTCATGCCAAACGCGATCATGTCCGGAGATGCCCCACCATGGGCAGAACCGTGCCCGGGGGTCACTCGCGCTCCCGAAGGGTCCTCGAGGGGTAGGTCCGACGCATCCGTGGGCGCCTGGTACCGGTGGGCCCGGACGAGCCTTGAGTGCGTTCCATTCTTTGAGAGATTCATATCGAGGTCAACCGTCTGTGTCCTTACGTGATGCTGGATTCGCTCGGGCGCATCGGCGGGATGCCGCCTCCGCCAGTCCCAGCAACACGAGTGCCTGATCGACTGAGCGAGCCAACCCGCTGGTGAAGTCTAAGTGCCATACCACCCGGTGCTCCTAGGAGCGTGTCGTGCATGGCTGATCCGAGTAGCACGCAGCCTCAATCGCTGCGCTCCCCAAACACGCACGTCGCTACGGTTACGCAGCGAGGCCGGGGCTCCTTGATCAGCGATCCAGGTGGCGCGCCACGCGGAGTCCATCTCAGCGCGACAAGCTCCTGGGAGAGTGTCGCGCATAGCAACGCGCTCCCCAGATATCGTCGGCCTATTCAGTCAGCGAACAAGCCGTTGGCACGGAAAAGCCACGCGAGAGATGAAGACTGCAGTCTTCATCTCTCGCGTGGCTCATCGTGACCCACAAGGTCGGGGGTCGCCGCGCTAAAGGCTCGAAGACTCCCCGAAGGCGCTTCTAGTTTCCCTGTAGAAGCGTCTCGTTCGTCTTGGTCGTGATCTCTGGTTGGTACTGACCGCGGTCAATCAACAGGAAGCTGATGAAGAGGAACACGAACAGGAACGACCCGAAGATTAGAAGTGAGTGGAAACCCTTATCGAAGGCAAGGTGCATGAAGATCATCAGCACGAGCATGGCCTTGATAGTCGCGATCCCCATGGCGACTGGGAGGTCGAACGCACCGAGCTCAAGGGTGGAGGCCGTCACGGTAAGCACCGTCAAGGCCATCAGCGTTCCCCAGGTTCCTAAAAGGACCCAGAGAGGCAGGATGTGGTGCCCATCGTGATGATCATCATCGACGTGGACGTCCGTGCTGGCAGCAGAAGTAGAAGACATGGTTGGATCGGTCAGATGTGGGGTGGTTCTCGCGTGGATAGCTGTGTTGTGAAGAGCTGCTCCGTTGGACGAGAAGCAGCCCTTGCGCTCACTAATTGATGAGGTACAGCAGCGGGAACAGGTAAATCCAGATCAGGTCGACGAGGTGCCAGTAAAGAGCGGCGTAGTCGATCGGGCCGTAGTAGGTGGGAGTGAAGTGCCCGCGCATGGCGCGCGTCAGTAGCCAGATCAAGAGCAGAATGCCAATGACAACGTGGATACCGTGGAGGCCCGTCATGCAGTAGTAGATGCCAAAGAACACCTTCAGCTGCGACTTGGTCTCCGGGTCCATATTCGGGTCGTCCCAAGCGACGGCCGCCTCATGTGCATGGGCGTCGCCACCCTCGGCGGCGTGGTCGATTGCATCCGCAATCGCCCCCCCCACGTCGGAGCCCTCATCAGCCATCGCGCCCTCAGCGTGGTCATCTTCGTGGACGACGCTGAAGCCAACCTGCTCGGCCTTGGTGACATGATCACCGAAGGCGCCCTCGATGGGCGCATAGTTGTTACCGGGGTAGAGCCCCAGGTGGAACTTGTGGCTGTACTCCTGGTACTTGATGCCCATGAACCCGAAGGCGCACAGGATCGTGATGGCCAAGTTCGCGCAGAGCATCTTCTTCTGACCGAGCTGTGCGTTACGCACCGCCCAGGCCGCCGTGAGGCTTGAGAAGATCAGCACGCCGGTGTTGATGGCGCCCAGACTGGTATCCAGCGACCGTGCGGCGTAGGTGAAGACCTCCGGGTGCATCCACCGGTAAATCGCATACGCGCAGAAGAGGCCGCTGAAAAACAGCACCTCGGTCACCAGGAAGGCCCAGATACCGAGCTTACCAGAGTCGAACTGGTGGTCTTCGTCCTCGAAGTGGTGTGCGAGGAAGGGCTTGTCGCCGTGTCCGTGATCGTCAGACATTTGGGGGATCGTCGTTCCTGCGGCCCGGCCGAAGCTGGTGGCGCCGAGGGGCTGCGGTTCGAGTGAGGGCGGGTTGGGTTAGGAAGAGTGGCTCGCGCTGTGCGGTCACAGCGAGGACCACCCGTGCGTGGGTGAAGACTGGGCGCGGGGAAGGTTCCTGGGGGTCCCTCCCCCGCGCGTGCTATCAGTGAGAGGCGGGGGCGCGGCGGCCAACAACGGGGATGTAGCCACCCACTTCGTCGTTCCACTCGACGCGCTCCATGTCGTATGGATCGGTCGCGAGCGGCGGATGCTCGAAGTTGTAGTAAGGCGGCGGCGAGGGGCATTCCCACTCGATGGTCGCGCTGCCCCACGGGTTCGCAGGTGCGTTCTTACCGCTGAAGATTGAGCGGATCAGGTTGTAGGTGATCAGAGCAATACCTACGCCGAGCACCAGGGTGCCTACGGTCGACAGCTGGTGGTAGAGCTCGAAGTCCGGCTTGTAGTCAGCATAGCGGCGCGGCATGCCACGCGAGCCCATGATGAACTGCGGGAAGAACGCCAGGTTGAAGCCGATGAACGCGATCACCGAGGCGGTGCGCCCCAAGGCCTCCGAATACATCTTCCCCGTCATCTTGGGCCACCAGTAGTGGAGTCCCGCGAAGAAAGCGAAGAGCGTTCCACCCACCATCACGTAGTGGAAGTGCGCCACCACGAAGTAGGTGTCGTGGAGCATGACGTCCGTCGAGAGCACGCCGAGGAAGAGCCCCGTCAGGCCTCCGATCGTGAAGAGCCAGATGAACTCGAGCGCGTAAAGCATCGGCGTACCGAGCGAAACGGAGCCCTTGTAGAGCGTGGCCAGCCAGTTGAACACCTTGATCGCCGAGGGGATAGCGATCGTGAACGTGATGGCCGAGAAGATGAGCGTCGCGAGGGTCGACTCCGAGCTGACGAACATGTGGTGACCCCACACGAGGAACGACAGCAGTGCGATCGACACCGAGGAGTACGCGATCATCTTGTAGCCGAAGATGTGCTTGCGGCTGAAGGTCGCAATGATCTCTGACACCACCGCCATGGCGGGCAGGATCATGATGTACACGGCCGGGTGGCTGTAGAACCAGAAGAAGTGCTGGTACAGCACGGGATCGCCGCCCTTCTTCGGATCGAAGATGCCAATACCGAGCGTCGTCTCCATGACGAGCAGCAAGAGAGTGATCCCGAGCACCGGCGTCGCAAGCAGCTGCATGATGGCCGTGCCGTACATGCCCCACAGGAACAGCGGCAGCTTGTGCCAGGTCATCCCGGGAGGACGCATCTTGTGGATGGTCACCAGGAAGTTAAGCCCCGTGAAGATGGAGCTGAAACCCAGCAGGAAGACGCCAAAGGTCGCTGAGATGACCGACGTGTCCGAGTAGCTCGAGCTGTAGGGCGTGTAGAACGTCCAACCCGTATCCAGCTGCTTGTCGAACAGCGTGTACAGGAAGAACGTTGCACCGCCCAGCCAGAGGTAGAAGCTGCTCAGGTTCAGACGCGGGAACGCCACGTCCTTCGCTCCCAGCATCAGCGGTAGCACTACGTTGCCGAGGGCTGCTGGGATGCCGGGAATGATGAAGAGGAACACCATGACCGCGCCGTGAAGCGTGAAGACCTTGTTGTAGGTCGCCGCGTCCATGAACTGCATACCCGGCGCGAAAAGCTCCAGTCGAATCGCCAGGGCGAACAGTCCGCCGAGGAAAAACGAGAGGGAGATACCCACGAGATACATGAGGCCGATCCGCTTGTGATCGAGCGTCAGTAGCCACGAGGAAATCCCGGAGGTGTTGTTGATGTAGTTCTTCTCGAGGTGCTGGACCGGGTGGCCCTTGACCTGGGAAGGTGCAATATCGACTTGTGTCATCGGAGTCTTCGGATCGCTTCGGGTCCAGGGAGGATGCCCAGGACGGAATCAGATCGTGTAGGGAGGTAGGTTCGCAATTTGTCGAGCCCAGTTAGGAGAGCACAGCTAGAAGAGAACTGTGCGCGCCTGCTCGGGCCTTCGCGGTGGGCCACGGGCTGCTCGGGATGAGCTGCCCGCGGGCAAGTGATGTCAGAGTCAATCAGTCGATGCGGGGCACATCCTTGAGAGACTTCAAGTAAGCGATGATGCCGCTGATCTGCACTTCCGGAAACTTATTGAACAGCGTCATTTGCTCGCCGTAGCCCTCGACCAGCTGGCTGTACGGATCCAGGATTGACTGGCGGATGTAATTCTCATCCGCAATTCGAGTCGTGCCGTCCGAGAACGAGCGCTCGAGACCCCAGAGGCCCGCGAACGTCGGCGCAGTGCCGGCGCGACCATCGATCGAGTGACACGCCTTGCAACCAACCCGGGTGTAAGTGAGTTCACCGATCTCCAGGGGCGTCTTCATGGTGCCGTCGTCGTTGATCGTCCAATTACCAGCCTTCACGAGCCAGGCTTCGTAGTCCTCGGGACTGTCCACCACCAACTTCGCGTACATGTCCGAGTGCAGCTTGCCACAGTACTCAGAGCAGTAGACGCGGTACGTCGCCGGCGCACCGGAGTCGAACCAGATCTTGGTGTAGCGGTTAGGAAGAATGTCCGACTTCTGACGGAACGACGGCAGGTGGAACGAGTGGATCACGTCATTGGACGTCATCAGCATCTCGACCGGCGTATTGGACGGCACGTGGAATTCCAGCGGGCTCTCGACGCCGTTCGGGTACGTGAACTTCCAGCCCCACTGGTAGGCATTGACCTTGACGGTCATCGCGTCGGGCGGTGGCGTCCGCATATCAAGGAACGTCGTGTAACCGCCCCAGAACATGATTCCCACGAGGATCGTCGGGATGACGCTCCAGATGATCTCGATCGGTGTGTTGTGCGTAATCGTCTGATCAGCACGCACGCCTGGGCGACGGCGGTACTTGATGCAGAAGACCACCATCAAGATGCCGATCAGCCCCGTGAAGATGTAGGACGTCCACATGATGAAGTCGAACATCGCGTCAACGCTCTTCGCCGTCTCCGACGCGGCCACCGGCACCCAGAACGGGTTGCCCTCCAACTCGGTCGCAAACGGCGAGATGTGCGGTGCCACCGGACGGGTCGCAAACTTTGCGTCCGACGTAATGGAGCGCTCCACGCCGTCTTTGATGAACACGATCGTGTTCTCGTCGTCGCTGACGATGGATGCATACCCTTTGCGGTAGGCATCCACGTCGGCAGGCTCCAGGCCTTGACCAATCCATCCCTGCTCTTCCGCAGTGAATGTACGCGGTGTCGACTGCTTCGCGTTGTAGTCCGCGATCAGCTTGTCGACGTCGACGCCCTCAGTTTCAGCCACGACGGTGGCCGCAGGCGTCTCACCCGCGGTAGCTCCGCCCTCGACGTCCTGGGCAAACAGCGGCGCAGCGCTTCCAAGGAAGCAGAGGCCAGCCAGCAATAGCGCTTCGATTCTCATGATCATGACGTCTTCCCACTCGCGCTGGCCGCGCCTTTCCCTTCCGTCGTTCCCGACAGACCGGTCAGCCGCTGCAATTCTCCGCGCTTCATGAAGAAGACTCCTGTGATGACCGCCAAGACGGTCAGTGCGGCGGCGACTTTGAGAAGTCGTGTCGCCGCGAGGGTGTACTGACCCGCAGTCGGGTCGAATTTGAAGCAGTTCAGGAACAACCCATCGAAGAGAGTTCCCACTTTGCCCTCACTCGCTTCCACGAGCGAGAGCCTCAACACGCCAGCCAGGGCGGGGTCGATCCCCTCCAGGTAGCGCATGACTTTGCCGGACGGTGAACAAAGGATGTTCGCCGCCTGGTGTGCGTATTCGCCGCGGCCTTCCAGCCAGCGGTAGCCGAAGCCGACGGTCTCCGCGACGCGATCGATTTCGAGGACGTCGCCCGTCAGGCAGATCCAACCGGCCTTTGCCTCCCCCGCTGCGCGGTCCTCGCCCGCGTCCAGGGAAGACTCGAGGTAGCTCGCCACGTAGCGGTCGCGAAGCTCCCCCATCCTCAAGGGCGTGTCCTTGGGATCGATGCTGATCGTGATCACCCGGTAGTCCTCGCCGAGCTGCAGGCCCATCGTCCCCATGGCCGAGGCCAGGTTGGCGAGCTGCATGTCGCAGAGCTGAGGACAGTCGAAGTAGTTCAGCGTCAGGATCACCGGCAGCCCATCGAACGCTTGGCCCAGCGCAAATGGCTGCCCCGCTGCGTCCGTGAACGTGGCATCAAGAGGCAGCTGCGCCTCGAGGTGCTGCTCAATCCCGACCCCTTCGAGTTCAGCGTACTCTTGCCCCGCCACCTGACCCAACGCCGCACTGGACACGAAGCCGCAGGCACCCAGGAGGATGAGCGGAATGCGTACGAGGCGGGCTGGTGTGAATGACTGGAACATGGATGTACGTAGCTCTCTTCGGATCGAGAAGTCGGTGAGGTGAACGGTGTTCTTGTAAGCCTAGATGCTGAAAAGCGAACGTGCGACCTGGCTAGTACTTGTCGGCGATCTGACGCATACCCAGTTCGACCGGGACATGCACTTTGCCGCGCGTCACGGTGCCGTTGTCGTCGACATCGGCCTCCTTGTAGTGGCCATCGACCACCATAGCGTCGATCTGGCGGTGAGCCTCGAGGTCCGTGATGCGACTATCTGCCTGGGTTTGGCGGACGGCTTCCTGCTGATCCTTCGTCAGGTAGTAGACGCCGATCAGGAAGATCACGGAGACGATGATCAGGATCGTCGAGACGGTCCCGAGCCAGGCGATCACCGGGACATTCATGATGTCCTCTTGGATCTCCCGCTCCTTAGGGGCGTGGTGCTGGTCGGCTAGGCCGTCTGCTGTAGCGCTCATGGAAACTGGGCCTCCTAGACGTTTTGGAAAGCGAGGGACTCGGGCAGGCGCGGGTCACCAATGGCGACGGCGGGCTTGCCGTTGAGCTTCCGGAGGAAGCCGGAGAGGAAGAGACCACCGACGCCAATCATGGCGGTGATGTCAATGAGGCCGAAGGCAGGGCCGACCACGGCGGGATCACCCTTGCCGACGCCGTTCGCCATCTCAGGCATGATGTTCCAGTACAGGTCGATGAAGTGGAAGACCAGGCAGTACACGCACCAAGCAGCGAAGACGTTCCGGCGACGCTTCACGTGGCGCGACATGAGCCCGAGCATCGGGATCAGGAAGTGACCTGCGACGAGCACAACGGAGAGGGTCGTCCATTCGCCCCACATGCGGTAGTGGAACCAGTGCGTCTCCTCGGGGATGTCCGCGTACCAGTACAGCATGAACTGACTGAATGCGATGTAGCTCCAGAAGAAGGTGAACGCGAAGAGCAGCTTGCCGATGTCGTGGTAGTGCTCGGTCGACACCACGTTCTTGAGGTTGCCCCGCTTCTCGAGCCACATGGTCGAGAGCGCCAGCACGCTGAGGAACGAGAACATGCAGCCGGCGAAGAAGTACACGCCGTACATCGTGCTGAACCACTCGGCGTTCAACGACATCGAGAGGTCGAACGCGGCGAAGGTCGTCGCAAGCGCCGCCAAGATCATGCTCAGGCCGCTGCGGCGCTGCATCGTCAGCGTGCGGTTCGGGTCCTGGTCCTCGTCCTGCGCGAGTGACTGCGCAGAGAAAAAGCGGCTCAGGCCCACCCAGATGGCGAAGTAGAAGCAGATCCGCGCGGCGAAGAACACCGCGCCGAAGTAGCCGGCCTTGCTCTGGATCAATTCCGACCCAGCGAAGCCGTTCCCACCCCAGACGAAGTCGTGACTCGCCCAGTCGTAGATGATGCTACTGCCCATGAAGACCGGCACCAGGATGACGGCCACCACGAGTCCAAAGAGGTAGGGGAAGGCGCCCGTGATAGCCTCGGCAACCCTACGGACCACGACGGACCAACCGGCGCTTGTCAGGTGCTGCAGAAGGATGAAGATCAACGCCCCGATCGAAATCGAGAGGAAGAACAGGATCGCCACGAGCATCGAGTGGCCGAAGTGGCGCATCCCGTCGCCGAACGTCGTGCCAAGGCCGAGCGTGGCGAGAAGTCCGAGGGCTCCAACCACCAGGCCGACGGTTGCCGGCTTGGAGAGGTCACGCGCGATCACTTGATCACGCTTGGGGAGTTCGATTGAGGTGTTCATCACAGCGTCCCTTGAGGGCAGGACGCGTACTGGGGTTGTGGATGAGTTTGAATGGAGGAAGGAACGAGTCGGACTGGAGCTATTGCCCAGCGGCGTTGGAGTCGGAAACCCTCACGCTCTCAATCGTCGGAACAGGCACGTAATCACGGTCCTGGGGGGCATCGCTCTTGTCGATTCCCTGGGTGGCCTGGAGAGCCCGGATGTAGGCGACGATCGCCCAGCGATCCTTCGCAGGTATCTGGGCTGAGTAGCCAGCCATCGTGCTGATGCCATTGCTGGCCACGTGGAAGAGCTCGCCGTTCGAGTACGCCTTGGCGTTACTCGACACAAGCGACTTGGGCGGCACCCAGCCCCACTTGGCCGCATCCAGTGCGTCGGCCCGCACCGCAACCGCTCCCATTCCGTTGCCCTGCTGGCCATGACAAACCGAGCAGTAAACGACGTAGCGCTCGCGACCGCGCTCGAGGAACGTTTCGTCGACGTTGATCGCGGCCGGGAAAGCTGCAAGCCACTCCGGGCGGTCCGCTCCGGCGTCCTTGCCGAAGAGGGCCAAGTCGTAGCGGATCTTGCTCGGGACCGCGGTTCCTTGAGCCACACCGAAGTACATCTCAAAGTCATCGCGAAGCTCGCCTTCAGCGACCGTTCCGTTGACGGGCAGGCGCATAGCACGACCGTCTGGGAATCCTTCCCAGGCCGTCTGCGTCTTGCGCTTCCGCTGCCAGTCCATATCCGGCCACACGTGGTACCGCGGCTTCTCGGAGGTGGCGAAGCGGCCCTTGAAGGCGACCGCCAGCGGAATGAACGATGCACACGTCAGGATCGCGCCCACACCGTGGAACCAAAGCGGCAACCCAGCGCGGGACGTGTCCACAGAGCAGGTTTCAATGTGCTCTGCACCCACTCCGAGGAGCTTGGTGACGCGGGTCTCATCAAAGTTCGGGTCCCCAGCTTCCACACAGATCGCGAACCGGTCGTTCGTGACGCGCTTGAAACGCTCGAGCTTGTGCAGCGGGTTCGACAGGTGCGGGAGCTTGTTGAGCGCCAGCATTCCGAAGAAGGCCGTGTAGGCCGAGAACAGGATGATGATCTCGAACGTAACCGGGATGTTGGCCGGGAGGCTCCAGGTCGGCTTGCCGCTGATCAAGTACTTGTACGCATACGCGTTCGTGAAGTACTGCAGGCCGAGGCCAACCACCAGGCCGGTGAGACCCATCCCGAGCACAAGCCACGGCAGGATCGTCTGCTTGGTGCCCATCGCATCGTCGATCCCGTGGACCGGGAAAGGCGTGTAGGCGTCCCACTTCTTGTAACCCGCATCCCGGATCTTCCGGGAGGCTTTCATGATGCCGTCAACGTCGTCGTAGTAAGCGACGACGCCGTGGATCTGGCGCTTGTTTTGATTCTGGTCAGACATGGATCGTTCTTGAATCAGGCGTCCTGCTTCGAAGCCGGAGCGACGCTACCGCCGCCTCCTGCCGTGCCAAGGGTGGTGGGATCTGCATCTCCGTGACCGTCGTCCCCGTGGGCGTGAGCCTGGGGCAGGACGGTCTTGACTTCTGCGATGGCGACCGTCGGGAGGAAGCGAAGGAACAGGAGGAACAGGGTGAAGAACAGGCCAAAGCTGCCCAGGAACATGAGCATGTCCACGTAGGTCGGGCTGAAGTAGCCCCAGCTCGACGGCACGAAGTCACGGCTGAGGGACGTCACCGTGATGACGAAGCGCTCGAACCACATGCCGATGTTAGTCGTGATACTGACGATCATCACGACCCACAGATTCCGGCGCATCTTCTTGCTCCAGAAGACCTGCGGGATGACCACGTTGCACGTGACCATGATCCAGTAAGCCCACCAGTAGTTGCCGAAGGCGCGGTTGACGAATGCGAACGTCTCGTATTGCACGCCGCCGTACCAAGCCATGAAGAACTCGATCATGTAGGCGTAGCCCACCATCATGCCCGTGGCCATCAGGATGCGGCACATCACGTCGATGTGGTTCATCGTGATGATGTGCTTCAGCCCGAAGAACTGCCGCGCAGGCACCATCAGCGTCAGCACCATCGCGAAGCCACTGAAGATGGCTCCCGCGACGAAGTACGGGGGGAAGATGGTCGTGTGCCAGCCAGGAACGTTGGACACTGCGAAGTCGAACGAAACGACCGAGTGCACGGAGAACACCAGGGGCGCGGCCAGTGCTGCCAGAAGCAGGTAGGCGCGCTCGTAGCGGTGCCAGTGGCGCGAGGACCCTGACCAACCCATCGCGAAGATGCCGTAGGCAATCTTGCGCGGCGTGTTGATCGCGCGATCCCGGAGGGTCGCCAGGTCGGGGATCATCCCCATGTACCAGAACAGCAGCGACACCGAAGCGTACGTCGAGACCGCGAACACGTCCCAGAGCAGCGGGCTACGGAAGTTCGGCCACATCGCCATCTGGTTCGGAAGCGGGAACAGCCAGTAGGCCACCCAGATCCGGCCGATGTGCACGCCTGGGAACAGGCCAGCGCAGATAACGGCGAAGATCGTCATCGCCTCCGCGGCCCGGTTCACGCCTGTTCGCCAGTTCTGGCGCGTCAGGAATAGAACGGCGGAGATGAGCGTACCGGCGTGACCGATACCGACCCAGAAAACGAAGTTGACGATCGGCCAGCCCCAGTAAACCGGGTTGTTGTTACCCCAGACCCCGACTCCCGTCGTGATCAGGTGCACGAGCATCAGCCCGAGCACGCCCAGGAGGGTCAACGAGACGCCGAAGCCGATGAGCCAGGCCTTGTTGGTCTCCTGGACCGGGACCTCGGAAACCTTGGCTACAGCCTCGGTGATCGACGCGAAGGTCTCGTTCTCGCCCTGGACAAGCGCGGGACGTACCCGCGGGTCTTGGCCTTTCAGCGGCTTGCCGCCGAAGGATGCTTGGGGATCAGTGGTCGTCATGGCCGGCTCCTTCCGTGGAGTCTCCTGCGTGGCTGTTATCGGTGTGATCGCCCGCGCCATGGCCTTCGTCGCCATGGCCCCCGTGGCCGCCATGGCCGTAGGTATCGGGGTCGTAGTCTTCGCGGCCCATGACGCCCTGGGGCATCGCTTCGCTCAGGACAGGGTTCGGGTTCGAGACGCGAGCCAGGTACTGGGTACGCGGCTTGAGGTTGAGCTCGGCGAGCATCGAGTAGTCGCGGCCAAGGCCCTGCTTCTTCGACACGCGCGACTCCGGATCGTTCAGGTCACCGAACGTGATCGCCTGGGTCGGGCATGAGGCCTGGCAGGCCGTGATGACCTCGCCGTCCTGGATGCGTCGATCCTCGTTGCGGGCCACGATGCGAGCCTCGGACACGCGCTGCATGCAGTACGTGCACTTCTCCATGACGCCGCGGCTGCGGACGGTCACGTTGGGGTTGCTTCGAAGCTGGAGCAGCTTGTGCTCCGGCTCGTCCATGAACTTCGTGTAGTGGAAGTAGTTGAAGCGGCGCACCTTGACCGGGCAGTTGTTGCCGCAGTAGCGCGTGCCGATACAGCGGTTGTAGACCATGTCGTTGGTCCCCTCCTCGCCGTGGACGGTCGCCGCGACCGGGCAGACCTGCTCGCAGGGTGCGTTCTCGCACTGCAGGCAGTTGATCGGCTGGTTGACGGCGTCGACTGTGTCGGCCTCCTCAGCGTCACCCTGGTAGTAGAGGTCGACGCGCATCCAGTGCATCTCGCGACCGCGCTTGACCTGCTCCTTGCCGACGATCGGGATGTTGTTCTCCGACTGACACGCGACTACGCAGGCGTTGCAGCCGTTGCAGGTCGAGAGGTCGATGGTCATCCCCCACTGGTGCGTACCCTTGTACTTCACCTGGTCGAAGAGCGACTCGAGCTTCGGCACGTGATAGACGTGCTCGGGGAAGTTCGGATCCTCCTTCCACTCGTCCAGAGTGCCCTCCATCGCGAGCTTGTGAAGGCGCTCGCGGCGTCCCTTCATACCGATCTCGTCGATCAGGTGGTGCTCCTGGGTGGTGGCGAAGTCGTAGGACCCGCCCGCCTTGGCGAGCGTAGCCCCGACGGCCATTCCCATGGAGTCGGTTCCGCGGAGCTGGAAGGCATCGAAGCCCGCCACGTCCACGCCTGTCTTCTCGAAGCCAGCGACGAGACCCCCGTGCTTGCGGCCGTAGCCCAGCGAGATCGCCACCGAGTTCTCGGCCTGGCCAGGTGCCACGTAGGCGGCGGCCTCAAGGGTCCGGCCGTTCAGGGTCACCGTGACGTTGTCACCCGTCGCGATGTCGAGGGCGTTGGCCGTCTTCACACCCACGAGGACCGCGTTATCCCAGGTCATCTTGGTCGTGAAGTCCGGCAGCTCCTGGAGCCAGCCGTTGTTCGCGTAGCGACCGTCGTAAACCTTGGGGCACGGGAAGAACGTGACTTCCATACCTGCTGCAGCGGCCGGGATCGCCGGCAAGCTGCCGCCGGCGGTCCGGTCCGTCGCGGTGGCACGCGTCCCCTCAACGACTCCGTCATGGAGCCCCTGGCGGAACCGAGCCTCACCCGAGCCAGGCAGACCCAAAGCGTCGAAGGTAGCGCGCACTTCCTCACGACCTGTCGCGGCGCGGCCGAGCAGCGCGGCGCAGAGGTCGATCGACGAAAGGCCGCCGAAGAGCGGATTGATGAGCGGCTGCGCCAGGTGGTAGCTGCCGTCCCAGGAGCGAGCATCGCCCCAAGCCTCGAGCCAGTGAGCCGAGTTGAGGTGCCAGCCGCAGAGAACGGAGGTCTCGTTGCGGTAGAGCGAGAGGTGCGCCGTCGTCGGACAGGAAGCCAGGGCCTCCGCGAAGCCGAGGTCAGCCGGCGCGTCGTACGCCGGGTTGCCGTCGAGCATGATCAGCGTCTTGATCGCGCCGCTCTTCATGTCGGCCACAAGGCTCTTGAGGCCGGCGTCCTTGCCGCCAGCGATCGGCTCGTCGATGAGCGTGACCGTGGTGCCAACCGCACCGAGGGCTGCGTTGATGGCGTGGGCCTGGGCGTGAACCTCGGCGGGCTGCTGCCCACCCGGGATCACGACGCCGTGGCTGCCTGCGGCCCTGAGGTCCTTGGCGGCCGCTTCGACGAACGCGATGATCTTGGCGTTGTTCTTGAGCTCGCTCGTGCCGGCAGCAGCGGCGTTGCCACCGTTCACTGCAATCTGGAGAAGCTCGAGGACCGCGCCAACATCCGCGCTACGCACGGGCAAACGGTGGTCCGCGGTGACGCCCGTAGACGTGAAACGACTCTCGACACAGTAAAGGCGTGCCATTTCCTTGCCGGCCGCGCCCTCCTCGGGCATGCGGCGGGTCGCGAAGTCAGCCGACATCCGAACCGCGTCCGGATGCGTACGCTGGAAGTCGCTATCGAGCGTGACGATCACGTCCGCGCTTTGGAGGTTGTAGCTCGTGCGAACTTCGGCACCGAACGCCATCTGGGCACCCGCGGCGGCCGAGTCCTCGTTGACCGGGGACCACCACTGCCAGCGAACGCCGGAAGCCTGGAGCTCGGCGCCAAGGCGCGCGAGAGTCGGCGAGCTGTGCGTCGAGGCGAGGACGGCGACGCTGCCTTCCTGAACTTTCCCGCGGAGCGCGGTGAGCGCGTCCTCCCAGCTGGCATCGATCATGCCGTCGGAGGACCGGCGCGCCACCGAGCGGCTGCGATCGGGATCGTAGAACTCGAGGACGGCGGCCTGGGAGAAGACGTCCGTTCCCGGCCCCACGAGCGTGTTCGGCTCGACCTTGACCGGGCGACCGTCATAGCTCGTCACCTTCACGGGACGTGCGGCACCCGCCAGGTCCATGACGGAGGCGTAGTGCTTCGGCTTGCCTGGGACCGTCTCTTCCGGGCGTTCCTTGTGCGGAAGGATCGTCTCGCGCTCCCAGCGGCAGCTCGATGCGCCAGCGAGGGCCGCGGACGCGCCGAGGATCTGGAAGAAGCGACGGCGATCGACGCCGTCCATTTGGTCGAAGTCGTCCGTCGGAAACTCTCGCCCGACGAAGCTAGCGACATCGTCGGTAGCCCCGTCTGCGGTGGCGAGGTCCTTGGTCAGCTTGCCTTCGAACTCGGACAGGGACTGCCAAACGGTGGGCTTCACGCGACGAGGCTGTGCAGACGTTCCGGAGTTGGAACCCGCATCTTGCGCGTCGTCGGTGTGGTCGTGGCCGATGGGAAGGCCGGGGTGAATGTCGCTCATCGGATCGCGCCCTGCTTTACGGCGAGGCGCGGGAGTCGGTTGAAGACTGAAGGGATCAGGCGCCGGCGTCAGGCCAGCGCGGGTGAGGGGTGGCTCCGGGTTCGGCGCCACAGCGAGTCGCTGCGGTACCTGCCGAGGAGCGGTCGGCAGTGGAGAAGTGAGCCTGAAGAGCAGGCTTCACTGCTGGCAGAAAACGGGTTCTGCCGGGAGAGGCCTTAGCGGTGGCAGGTGCTGCAGGTTTCCTGCGGGTTGATCTCTTCCGCTGAGTAGAAGAGCTCTTCCTTCCAGCTGTCGTCGCCCTCGGGCGGCGTCCACCCCAGGTTCGTGATCTGGTTCAAAGGACGCAGGTGAGGCTCTGGGTTCCGGTGGCACTCAAGGCACCAACCCATGTTGAGCGGCTCCTGCTGGCTCACCACTTCCATCTGATCGATGCGACCGTGGCACGAGACGCATGAGACGCCGCGGCGCACGTGGGCCGAGTGGTTAAAGTAGGCGTAGTCCGGAAGGTCGTGCACGCGCACCCACTCCACCGGCTTGCCCGTCTCCCACGACTCGCGCACGGGCGCCAGCTTGGTGCTGTCCGTGTGGATCGCCGCATGGCAGTTCATGCAGGTGGCCGTAGGCGGAATGGCTGCGTGAGCGGCCTCCTCCACCGTGTTGTGGCAGTACCTGCAGTCCATGCCGAGCTCACCCGCGTGGAGGAGGTGGCTGAACGGCACGGGCTGCGTGGGCTTATAGCCGACAGCGATCGTCTTCGGCGATAAGCCGAAGTAGATGAAAACTGCCGCGTAGAGGACCCCACCGATCGCAGCCGCTGGAATCAGCAGCTTGAAATGGTTGGTCCATTGGGGGAAGTGGAAGGTGCTCATGGTGCGCAATGCGCGGTCTGGGAACCGGAGTGGTCACTGGGGCGGGCGTCTGTCCGGGCCGAACTCGCCAGGCGTGTTCGAAAGGGAGACGACCTTTCAGCGGGGAGGGGCTGCCAAGGCTCACGCACCAGCGAGAGCAGAGCGGCCACCGGGTTGTTCTGGCGAGCGCGCGGGTGTGCCAGCGGAGGGTCGGAGGGCGGGAGCGCCCAGGGCCTCATCTGACGAGTCGCACGCGAACTGAACCGCGATCCGTTGCAGGGAACTTGCCCTAGGTGAACGCTGTTCAGTGGCGAATAGAATAGGGACCGGAGGCCCGCGAAGAAACGTGGTACTCCGCCGCATTTGAAGGGAATCTCACTGAGAGTGAAACTCCTCGGCGGCTGCGGGCTTCGCCCCCCATGGCGAACCGTCCATGGGAGCCCCTCGTTGAGAACCAGTCGCAACCTTGAGCGGCCAAGCCACTGGTCGCCGAATCATCGCTAGCGAGCGCCTCCGAAGACGGGTAGGCGCCTTCCACCTCGCCGCTCCCCCCCATCGGACAGAACCCTAGTTTGGCAGCGGAGATACGGCATCGAGCACATGCAACAGGGCGCCTCCTTTCCTAAGAAAGAAGGCGCCCTGCTCCTGCTACGTAGACGGTTCGGGCCCGCCTCCGACATGCAAAGATGCTTGGGTCGTGGCCCCTACGAGCGGCCCATTTCCTGGGGCGCATGCCGCTGAAGCTTGCGCTGCAGCGACCGGCGGTGAATGCCGAGGCGTCGCGCGGACTCAGAGATATTTCCTCCGCAATCGGAGAGAACTCGCTGGATGTGCTCCCACTCCATGCGCGCGAGCGTTGGCGCGCGGTACGTCGAAGTGACGGCGGGACCGTCCATCGGGTCGCCGCGCTCGTATTTCTCGAACGCCGCGACGACGTCGTCGGCGTCCGCCGGCTTCGGGATGAAGTTTATGGCGCCCAGGCGGACGGCCTCAACGGCGGTGGCGATGGAGCCGTATCCGGTCAGGATGACGGTGCGGGTGCCGGCGTCGACGCGCTTGAGTTCTCGCAGGAGGTCCATCCCCCCCTTGCCTGGCATGCGCAGGTCGATGACGGCGTACTCGGGAGAGTCCTGCTCGGCCAAGCGCACGCCCTCACTGAAGTTCGACGCCGTCCTGACGTCGAAACCTCGGTCGCGGAGAGCCCGCGCAAGCCGCTCGCGGAACGTCTCGTCGTCGTCCACGAGAAGCATCGAGCGGGCTTCGAGGCTGGCAGGCAGGGTCACGGCAGGGCGAGGGTCTGTGGGGGCGGATGGCGTCGACATCGTGTTAGTTGGATCGGTGTTCGTCACGGTTGGTTTTCTCCTTGGGCCTTATAGTTCGCCCGCGACCAGTTGGCAGATCCGTCCAATACAAGATTTGCGGCCCTTTCCCTGGTCTCTCCCGATTCACAGCGACCGAATAACTGTCCCTAAATGAGGAATCAGGCTCGAGCTAGCCTCAGACGGTAGGAGCCATTGGGATCTCCATCCGAACGGTCGTCCCCTCCCCCTCGACGGATTCGATCGCCAGCACTCCGCCCAGGTTCTCCATGAAGCTACTGGCCAGATAGAGGCCAAGCCCCATTCCGCGACCGACGTCCTTGGTCGTGAAGAAGGGCTCCGTGGCCCGCTCCACCTCGTCAGGAGACATGCCCGCGCCCACGTCGATCACGAAGATCCTGAGGAAACGGTCCTCCCTGCGGATGACCAGCCTCACTGACCAGGGCGCAGGTGTGGCGTCGATCCCGTTTTGGACGATCGCCCGCACGGACGTCGCCAGCCCACCTCGGGGGAGCTCGAAAGCCGCGGGGCCACCTTCGGCGTCCAGCGGGGAGTCGTCCACTTCTACGATCACCCGTTCTCGCGCGGCCATCTCCCCGACGATGAGTTCCGCCAGCTCTGATGGGCGAGTGGGGACGAGTTCCTCCCCGACGCCACCGCCCGAGTCCGTGGACATGCGCTCCAGGATTCGACGACAGCGGGCGACCTCCTCGCGGATCAGCTCGGCATCCTCCAGTTCTTCCGCTTGGGCCCCGCTCTGCGTAAGTCGCCGCCCCAGCTCCTTCGCCACGATCGCGATCGTCGATAGCGGCGTGCCCAGTTCGTGTGCCGCTCCGGCGGCCAGCGTCCCCAGCGCCTCCAGGTGCCGCCGCCGCTCGCGCCCCTCGCGCTCCAGCTCTAACTGCCTGGACCTGCGGGTCAGCGCGCTCGTCACGCGAGAGACAAAGTAGACGCTGAGCAAGGAAGTCAGGCTAATCGCGACCACCGTCCCCCACCCGCGGAGCACGGTCCCCCGATCGAGCACGGGGATGTGCGTGGAGAAGTTCATCAGCGCCACGAGCACAAGCCCCACCATGACCGCCGCAATCACCGAATGCCGGATCGGCAGCAGCACTGCCGCTAGCGCCACATAGATCACCAGGAACGCGCAGAATGGATTCGACGTCCCTCCGGTCATGCCGAGGAGGACGCCGAGGAAGAGCGTATCCAGGATCGTGACCCCGAGCTGCACCCATTCCAAACGACCCTGGCCCGCCACCTCTGCCTGGCCAGGACCGGCCCACACGTGCCGCAGATAAGCGAAGAGCGCCGCATTCGTGCAGAACTCGACCGCAATCACGCCGAGCAGCCAGGCCATCGGGATCTGCACGCCCAACAGGAAGCGAACGACCACGATCGTGATGAGCTGGCCGCCGATCGCCGCCCACCGCAGGTGGATCAGCCACTGCAGGTTAATCGCGCTTCGTGGCCGCAGCGCATGGAACGTCCCGGGCCCATCGAGCAAAGAAAGGCTGAAGAGGCTGGGCACGCGCCCGGCCAAACCATGCTCTGGATTCGACTTGGGTGGGATCGTTGGCGCAGGTGGCATCAGGTCCGGTTCTCCCGGTGTAGAAGGGGTCAGGCCGGCCCGGTCACGGGCTTGGCAAAGTGGCAGGCCGCACGCTGGCCGTTCGGGTGCACCTGGCGCATCTCCGGGTACTGAACGTCACACAGGCCCTTTTCAGCCACGTGACAGCGCGTGTGAAAGTGGCAACCGCCCGGCGGATTGATCGGCGACGGGACGTCACCGGTGAGGGGAATTCGCTCCCTGCGCTCTTTTGGATTCGCCCGCGGAATAGCGGACAGAAGCGCCTGGGTGTACGGATGCTGCGGGTTGTCGAACACCTCGTCCACAGGGCCGATCTCTACGATCCGGCCGAGGTACATCACCGCGACTCGATCCGAGATATAGCGCACCACCGAGAGGTCGTGCGCGATGAAGAGGTAGCTGAGGCCGAACTCCGCTTGGAGGTCCTTCAAGAGGTTGATGACCTGGGCCTGGATCGAGACGTCCAGGGCACTGACAGCCTCATCACAAACGATCAGCTTCGGGTTCAGCGCGAGGGCGCGCGCGATACCAACACGCTGGCGCTGGCCACCCGAGAACTCATGCGGAAACCGGTTGGCCACGTCCGGGCGCAGACCAACCTTGACGAGCAGCTGAGCCACGCGATCGCGCAGGTCCTTGGCCCCGGACGCTACCCCGTGCACCTTCAGGGCCTCACCGATTGAGTTACCCACCGTGATCCGTGGATTCAGACTCGCGTAGGGATCCTGGAAGATGATCTGGAGGTCCCGTCGGTAGGGTCGCAGCTCAGACTTGCGGAGGGAGAACCAATCGACAGTCCTGTCGGGCTCCGGCCGGTAGAGCACGCGACCCGCAGTGGGCTCGATCAAACGCAGTATCGAGCGGCCAGCTGTCGTCTTGCCACATCCGGACTCGCCTACCAGGGACAGCGTCTCGCCTCGCCCGACCGTGAAGTCGAGGCCGTCGACCGCCTTCACGTCACCGGCGTGCCGCTGGAGAATGCCGCGGCGGATCGGGAAGTACTTCCGAAGCCCGCTGACCTCGAGGAGTGGCAGGTCCGTCGTCGCGGCGCTGGCGCCAGCGTTGCCTGGGCCCGCTCCTTCGTTCAGTTCTACCGTTGACATCAGAGGGCCTCCGCAGAATCGAGATGGTGACAGGCGACGGTATGCTCGGTCGGCTGGCCGTCTGGCCCTGGGATGTGTTCGAGGGAGGGAACCTCGGCGGCGCAGAGATCCGTCGCCAGAGAGCAGCGCGTTCGGAAGCGGCAGCCGCTCGGAAAGCGCGTCGCGCTTGGCACGATGCCGGGGATCGTCACCAGCCGCTCGCCGGACGTGGCGAGGTCGGGCAGCGAGCGCAGCAGGCCGATTGTGTAAGGGTGCCGAGGGCGCTCGAAGAGCTCGACGGCTGAGGCGTACTCAACGACTCGACCCGCGTACATCACGGCCACGTGATGTGCGGTCTCCGCAACGACGCCCAGATCGTGCGTGATCAAGAGAACGCTCATGCCCTCCTGATCCTGCAGCTCCTTGATCAGGTCGAGAATCTGCGCCTGGATGGTGACGTCGAGCGCGGTGGTCGGCTCGTCCGCAATGAGAAGCGCAGGGCCGCAGGCCATCGCCATGGCGATCATCACCCGCTGACGCATGCCCCCCGAGAGCTGGTGCGGGTACTCGTCGACGCGCTTCTCAGGCGCCGGGATCCCGACGCGGTGCAGCATCTCGATCGAGCGCTCACGCGCCGCGCTCTTGGATAAGCCCTGGTGCAACATCACGGTCTCGCCGATCTGGTTGCCGACGGAGAACACGGGGTTCAGCGCCGTCATCGGCTCCTGGAAGATCATCGCGATGTCATTGCCGCGAATCTCGCGCATGCGCTCCTCGGAGACCTCCAGCAGGTTCTCTCCGCGGAACAGAATGCGCCCGCCCTCGAATTTGCCCGGAGGCATCGGCAGAAGCTGGAGGATCGACAGCGCCGTAACGCTCTTGCCCGATCCAGACTCCCCCACCACGCCGAGCGTCTCGCCGGGCTTGATGGAATACGTGACGCCGTCAACGGCGCGCGCGATGCCTTCATCCGTGTGGAAGTAGGTCTTGAGGCCCTCGATAGAGAGGATGGCTTCACCCTCGGGGCGATCGTTTTTTGGATCCGACATGGGATTAGACCTTCATTTTGGGGTCCATGGCATCGCGGATCGCGTCGCCGACGAGGTTGTAGCAGGTGACGGTCACGAAGATCGCGAGCCCCGGGAACATCTGGATCCACCAGTGATCCGCGCTGCGCGACTCATTCACAATCGAACCCCAGGAAGCCTGAGGCTCCTGAATGCCGAATCCGAGAAAGGAAACGGCCGACTCGGTCAGGATGCCAGCCGCGACGGAGAACGCGGCGGCGACGAGGACCGGCGACATGGCGTTGGGCAGAACGTGCCGGAAGATCGTGCGGGCCGAACTGAAGCCCAGGGCCTGCGCGGCGACGACGAACTCCTGCTCGCGCAGGCGCATGAACTCACCGCGCACGAGGCGGGCGACGCCGGTCCAGCGCACGATCGCGATCACGATGACGATCGCGAACATCGGGTTGAGCGTCTGGGGGTCCGTGAACGCCAGCGCCAAGAGAATGAGAAAGAACGCGGGGATCGACTGCAGCACCTCGATCGTGCGCATGATCCCGACGTCCACCCAGCCTCCAAAGAAGCCCGCGATCGAGCCGATGATCACACCGATGATCGTCAGAAGCGCGGCCGAGAGAATGCCGACCGAGAGGCTAACGCGGCCGCCCCAGATCATCCGGCTAAGGATGTCACGACCGCTTTCGTCGGTGCCAAGGGGGTGGCGTGCCGGGGCGTTTAGCTCGGGCTCGCCGACGCGAATATCGACGGCGCGCGGAGCCGAGGGAGCCTCCTCAGTGGCCTGCTCACCCGCCTCTTCTCCCGCTAGCTTCTGCTTCAAAAAGAAGACACGCTCGCCGGTCGCTGGATCGATCTCTGCTTTGGCCGTCCAGGTGGGCGGCCTGAACTTCTCAGGCTCGTGCAACTCGGCGAAACCAAAGTTAACCGGGGCCCACGCGACGTGGCCCTTGGCCCCGTCGGCGTCAGCGACGAGGTCGGCCACCGATTTGCCGTCCTGCACGAGGACGCGGTTGCCGGTCGTAAGCTCGTCCTTGTAGTCGACCGCGTCGAATTCGGCGACGTTGCCGAACTGCGCGAACCACACAGCCGACGACGCAACGACCACCGCAAGGCAGCCGAAGAGCTTGAACTTGCGGGCGGCGCGAATCCGGTCCCGGTTGCCCCAAAGAAGGAGGCGGTTGACGATCCAGTTCCAGATGGGCCAAAGCGCCACGAGGATCCAGAGCGCCATGAGCCCGGCCTCCCAGGGAGCAATTGACTGGGCCAGGGGGTAGGCCTTGCGCCCCATGAGGGCAACCCCGCCGGCATCTGGCTTAGCTGGATCGAGAGCCTTGAGGCTGGTGCGAAGCCCCTTGCCGAGATCCTTGGCCGCGCTCAGGCGCTCGACTGCGACCTCGTTGTTGCCCGCCATCAGCGCGTCGAGACCCGCCTCGAAGGCCTCGCGGTAGGGCTCGATCTTCGGGCGATCCGCCTCGCTCAGCGCGAATCCGATGACGTCGAGTCGATCGCGCGAGGCGTCGAGTTCGACCTGGGCGGCAGCGACCCGGGTGGGCGGGGCGCTCGCCACTTTACCGCGCGTGTCAGCGTAGTTCTCGTCGGTCTGCGTGGCGAGTTTGGCGGCGCCGCTGGCCGTGGTCCTCAAGAGTCGCAGGGCACGTCCGTAGCCGTTGATGTCGACCGACTCGATCACGTACGGCTTGTCGTTCGCGATCACAGGAGCGAAGACCGCGATACCGTAGAGAAGCGTCAGGACCGCCATGCTCACCTTGAAGAGCATGCGTTTCCCGAGCTGCTCGAACACCAGGTCCCAGTAGTCCTTGGAGTACTCGGCGCCGAACTCGGCGCCCTCGGGCGCTGGCTCCACATGACGCGCCGCCGCTGGGTTCGCCGCTGGGTTCGCCGCCTGCCCCTCATTGCTGTGGGAATTACCGTCAGCCATCAGTTGAGCCTGATCCGAGGATCAACAAGGGAGTACGCGATGTCTGAAAAGAGAATGCCGAACTGCGTCATGACGCCAACGAAGAGCGTCGTGGCCATGACGATGTTGAAGTCGCGGCGAAGGAGGCCCTGGAAGGCGTACTGGCCCATACCTGGGATATCGAAGATGTGTTCGACGATGACAGAGCCACCGATGAGGATCGGGAGAATGGACGCGAGGAGCGTCAGGACCGGGATCATCGAGTTACGGAGCGCGTGCTTATAGACGACGCGATCGTCCGACAGGCCCTTGGCGCGCGCGGTCCGAATGTAGTCCTGGCGGATGACCTCGAGCATGCCGGCGCGCATTTGGCGCGACAGGTACGCGAGGCTTCCATAGGTGAGCGTCACGATCGGGAGGATGCTGTGGAGCACGACGTCCCAGGCGTAACGAATCGATCCGAAGGATGCGGCATCCTTGTCGTGGAGGCCCAGGATGGGAAGCACGCCGTTCTCGACGAGGCCGCCCTTGCCAAAGGCGAGGATCAGCATCAGGCCTGCCCAGAAGGTCGGGATGGAATAGAGGACAAACAGGCCGACCGTGAGGCCACCGTCGATGCGCGTGCCTTGTCGGCGCACCGAGATGATGCCGAGGGGCAGGGCGATCAGGTAGCTGAGCAGCACCGAGATCAGCGAGAGCGGAACGGTGACCTTCAGGCGCTTGAGAAGCTCCTCGCCCACGGAGGATTTGGACTGCATTTCAAGCCCGAGATCGCCCGCGAGCAGCCCGCCGAAGCGCGCTTCACCGGTGTTGCGTGCGCGATAGCCGCCCCCATCCTCGTAGTACCAGGCGAACCAGCTCTTGAGGAGGTGCCGAGCACCGTCCTTCTCGAAGAGCGTCGCGTCGAAGTACGTCGGTAGAGACTGAATATCGATGCCGGTGATCGCCTCGAGGGTCGCGTCGATGCGCTCGATCCCCGGCACATCCGCCGAGCCGCCGACCTTGAGGTCGTTGAGGCCCTGCATCAGCGCCGCGACCGCCTCCTCTTGGCTCTCTTTCGAGCCGTTGGCGTAGGCAATGATGTCTTCACTGGCGGAGCCAGCACGCGCAGGATCCGTCGTTTCCGCGCCCTTGGCGATGCCCGAGACGAGCGTTGCTAGCGTCTTGCGCTCGTCCTCGGTGGCCGAGAAGAGCGCCTCGATTTCAACGGGTCGACCCTGGAGGACCACGGCTTCGCTGCCCTCGACCTCGACCTCCTCGGTCTTGCGCTCGGTCCGAGGCGATGAGAACCACGGATGTCCATTCGGGCCCAGATTGAACGGCCCGACGTAGTCGAAGAACTGCACCAGGAACGCACGGTCGAGCCCGTTCTCGCGCCGGAACTGATCGATGCGGCTGTCCCCGTCTCCGCCGGCTCCGGCGGTGGCGTCGGCCTGGCTGCCGACTGCGATGAGGGCGGGGTCACCTGGGGCGATGTGATAGAGGCTGAAGATCACCAGCGCGACCCCGATCGTTGTCGGGACCATCAGCAGGAGCCTTCGCAGAATGAATGCGATCACAGGCAGAGCAGCAGAGGGAGAAGCACAGGCAGCGGGCCGTGGCCCGCTGCCCCAGGAAGGGGACCTCGCGGAGGAGCTGTGGAGAGCCTACAGGCGCGAGAGGGCCGGACGCGTGCCCGGGACCTCAGGATCCGTGAAGTACCAGTTACGAATCACAAAGCCCGGGTCCATCGGAGTGTGCTTGATCCCGTGAATACGATTCGACGCGGCAAACTTGCGCGGAACGTTGAACCCAAAGAGATACGGCTGCACCTCGTTGTAGATGTACTGGTGGAACGTCTTCCAAAGCTCCATCCGCTTGTCCCGATCGACTTCGCGCTGAATCAGCCCGATCATCTTGTCGACTTGAGCGTCGACGACGCCCGCGTTGTTCGAGGAGTTCTTGACCTCCTTGCGGCCCCACTTGGAGTGCCAAAGCTGCTCCGGGTCGGACTCGAGCGCCGGAACCCAGGCCAGGTTGACCGAGTCGAATTCGCGCTGCTTCATGCGCTCCAGGAAGGTCGCCCACTCCAGGGAAGCAAGGTTGATCTTGATGCCGAGGGGCTTGACCGAGTCCTGGATGGTACGGCCGAGGATCTTCGACGCGTCGTTGCCGGACGGGTAGAGGAACTCGATCTCAAGCTCGATGCCGTCCTTGTCGGCGATCCCGTCGCCAGTGTGGTCATACCAGCCGGCGTCCTCGAGCATCTCAAGGGCGAGGTCGGGATCGTAGGCGAGGGCAGGTGCGTCCTTCGGATAGCCGTCCGAATCTGCGGGCACCGGGCCGGTGATCTGGCGACCGAGGCCTTTGTACTGATTAGCGAGGTAGCTCTGGGCGTCGAACGAGTGCGCGATAGCCTTGCGAACGACGATGTCGCTCAGCTTCGGATCGTGCATATTCCAACCGGTGTAGCCGTAGTGGCCGAGGTAGAAGTAGCCCTTGAAGAAGTTCTCCTTGAACTCTTCGCTGTTCGTCCGGGGGCCGAAGTAGTCCTCGGACTTGACGCGCTCGAAGAAGTCGACTTCCCCGTTCTCCAGCGCCACCATCGCGGTCTGGTCGTCGGAGATGACCCGCCAACGGATCGTGTCGAAGTAGCCTGGGCGCGTCGCGGCGGCGAAGTAGGCGGGTTTGCCCGCTGCGTCAACGAAGCGCTGGGCTTCGACGTACTGCTGATCGTGCGTCGTGACCTGATAGGGACCGACGCCCACCCACAGCTTGTTGTGTTCGTTGACGTTGAAGTGCTCGCCCTGGGCGGTCATCGACGCGTTCTCTTGGTAGTCCGGGCAGTCCGGATCCGAGAGGTTATAGATGTGCGATGCCATCAGCGTAAGGTCGTCCGCGAGGGAGCCCATCGCGAAGGCGTTCTGGCTGGCACCGAAGAAGCGGACGGTGAGGTCGTCGACGACCTTGCAGCCGGGGATGCCCTGGAACTGGAAGCGCTTCTCGTCGCACTTGATGACGGGGTTGCTGTAGATGTCCCAGCTGAAGTAGACGTCATCGGCATTGACCATCTGCCCTTGGGTCTTGGCGAGCTGCTCGCCCTCGTAGACGCGTGAATCCTGCCACTTGACGTCACTTCGAAGCTCGAACGTGAACACGCTGCCCTTTTCGACGCGATCCACGCTCGCGGCGGGAATCGTCACGGCTTCGGCAAGATCGGAACCGGGCGAAGCGGGCTCAACCCTCGTGCCGCCCCCACTCACGTTGCCGTAAACGGCGCGTCTCGGAACCAGAGAAAGGTCATCCAGCGAGCGGTAGACCTGAACCTCGACCTCGCCTGGAACCGCCGGCGCATCGTCATTGAGCACGACCATGTCCTCCACATGCCAGGCCTTGGCGACATTGGGCACGTGGAGCGTGGTGTCCCAATCCTTGAGCAGGAGCGTCTCGTGGACCTCGAACTGCATCCGCCGGGTCACGGCGGAGTTCTCGATCGGGTAGCACATGTTCTCCGGGAGAGAAGGGATATGCACAATGACGCGCCCCCCGAAGAGCGGCGTCTCCGCCTCGGCGTCCTCCTGGCCGGCCTTCACGCCCCCCCCCGCGGCCTGGGATACCCCAGCCGAGGTCACGAGAAGGGCAAGGACAACACCTGCGCTCCCGAGAATTGTGGAAGGGGACAGGGGACGAAATAGCGGGCTCGTCATAGGAAACCAGTGCGATGATTGCGTGAAAGCGCGCTCAGGCCGACCTCCCGGCCAGACCCAACGCAGAAGACGGGGCAGTCCCCCTGCGGCCAGCCCGAGCCAGCCATGGCCTCACATCCTAGGAAACCGCGCGATGAAGATCAGGAGCCAACCCCCTCAACCCACCCTGCGACCCAAAGCCGCACCCTCGCTCCCATCCGAACCAGGTCCGAAGGCCCCGAGGCTGACGCACTTTGAACCTGGTCCGAATGTCCCGAGGTTGGCGCACTTTGGACCAGGTCCAAAGTGC
>JBLIHL010000004.1:0-36008 GCA_047635895.1 Paracoccaceae bacterium
AGATCCACCACTCAATTGGGGCGGGGGCGCTGGGGGCTGCGTTGTTGGGGGGCTAAAGTGTGATGGGGACGGACGCTGGGGCCGTCGCTGAGGTGCCGCCTAGCCACGCGCTGAACGAGATCTCGGTTCCGACTAGCGCGCTGAAGCCGCCCGCTCGAGGGGCGAAGAGCGCCTGGGCACGGCCGGTTGCGTCCAATGAGCCTGCGTTTCCGAGGAAGGGGGAGCCGCCCGCCCACGTGACCGTGAAGTCAAAGAAGCGATCGGGGTTCAGGGGGATCATGGTGTTGCCCAGGACTTGGCCCGGTGACGTTCCGCTGAGGCTTCCCAGCACTCGATAGGTGTCGCCCGCTGCTGACGGGCCCGCGTTGATGAAGATCGGCAGCGGGATCGCCTTGCTCGCTGACAGCTCCGTCCGACCGATCAGGAGTTCGACCGGGGAGACTGAGGTCACGGCGACCGAGGGGAAGAGCTGGACCGGGCGTGCACCGCCGCCCACTACGACCGCAAACTGCGCGTCGCCCTCAAGGAGCGTCGAGACCATCTCCAGACTGTGGGTTCCGTCGCCGTTGTCGACGAAGTTCTCGAACGTCGCGATGGCATCGCCCTCCGTCCGGATCACCGAAAGGATCTGACCGCCAACGCCCAACGGGACGCCGTCCAGGTCCTTGAGGTCCACTTGGATCGTCGTCCGCGTGACGCCGTCCGCCTGGAGCTGATTCGCCCCGACCTGCAAAGCGGAGTTCACGTGATCAGCCTCGCCGACCAGTCCGGCACGCCACGTGTCGTACTGGTCCCGGAGCGCGGCAATCGGCTCCTGGGAAACGTTGTTACCCACGTAGTTCAGCCGCATGTAGTAGTCGCCGTTCGCGCAGCCGGTGCTCCCAAGGCACGGTGCGTCCATGTCGCCCAGGCGCGCGATCGCCATGAAGGCGTTGTACGAGGCGTACTGGAAGCTCGGCGGCGGCGAGCCGCAGCCTGTCGTGTTACCGGCGGAGCAGGAGCAGCGACCGTCACCGCCCGCGTCCCGGGCCGCCTCCATCGCCGCGATCATCCGCTGGCCAAGGTCACCATTCGTGTTCAGGAACGCCATCTCACAGTCGAGCACGACGTTGTTTCCCGTGAGCACGTTGCCCTGAATGGCGTACTCATACTCATGGAACTGTCCCGTCACTCCATTCGCGAAGACGCCGTTCTGGGTGCCCGTGTGGGTCACCGGCGGGCCTGAGAAGGCCACAAGGCCAAACTGTCGGCTCTCGAACCCACCGTCCACCGACTCGATGTAGTCGAGGAGCTCCTGCGGAGTCGCCCCGCGCAGTGCGTTGCGGAAGATCCGCCGACGGTTCGTCGCGCTCGAGATCACGAAGGACTGCGCTGCGCCCGCGGCATATCCCACACGAATGACCGGCACCGCCGTGGAAATGTCAAAGTTCGAGATGCACGTCGACGTGGCCACCGCGAGCTCACCGGTCGCCCGGTTCAGCACAACAATGGACCAGGTGGCGCTGGCGGGGGCCGCCAGCAGCAATGAAAGCGCAAGCGCCATCACGGTGCGTCCTCTCCTCATCAGGCTGCGAAGCGGCAGGGCCCATGGATGAAGAACTGAAACGAAGGCACGGGCAATGAGGTTGAGGCGCATGTGTAAAGGGTTCATCAGACCGGAAGATTCGTCAACCATGAAGACCGACGAAGGGTCCGGGTTGGGGCACTACTGCCCCGGGATAGGAGCCAACGAAGAGGCAGGCGCGGGGGGCTGCGCCTCCGGGGATTCGCCACGCAACCAGACCCGGACGCTGTGAAGCTCGGTGCACGTGATGAAGCTCGCCACTCCCAGAGGCAGCGATGGCTGCACCTCGGGTCGCACGCCCAAGCGGCGTCCCTCAAGTGCAGCATCGATCAGCGGCGTGCCCTCCACCCATGCACGTACGCGCTGGTCATCGACTTCGATCAACACGGTTTGCCGTTTGCCATTCGGGAACTCTGCGTACGTTCGCGTGCTATTGCTCGACGCGTCCTCACCGTCGATGCAGGACAGCCCACACACGACGCCACCCCAGCCTCCGAGCACGAGTGTCACGTGTTCATCGCGCACTGGAAACGTGATGCCCAAGAAGAAGTCTGACCCGTACTTGCGCGTGGCTTGCACCTCAAGCGCGTAGCGTCCCGACGGTGGCTCACCGAGGTACGTGATCCCTGACAACGGCACTCCAATCGGGAGCACAACACCACCCTCCGTGAACTCTGGGTCATCGCTGTCACCGAAGACACCCGCTTGCCATCCATCGAGACTTCGACCGTCAAAAAGCGTCGTCCACGGGACGTCACGCAGCGCTGCGACGTGCTCCACTCCACCGTCGCGTGCGTCGCTAAGTGCTGCTTCTTCAACACTCAAGGTCGGCACGCTCGGCTGTACCAGCGAGTCATCAACTGGAATGAGCGTGACGTCCGGTGCAGCGCTAGAGACGCAGGCTGCGCAGGCCGTCAACGCCACCAGAGCGAGCCAATGCCCCCATCGGACGATCGCCTGACCCCGTAACCCACCGGCGGGCCGTGCGGTCATCCAGCCGAACGCAGGCTCGCCCCGGCCCCTTGCCCGAAGCACATGGCCGCGGTCTCGACCTGGGACTATGCGACTTGCTGCCGCATGTCTCAGGGAGGCTCCGATTCCCTCCCCCAGGGCCCTTTTCGGGGCCCCTGTGGACCCGACCTGATCCTTGCAAAGAGAACTCCCGTAGGCCCCCTTCCAAGCCCCGGATATCCGGCTAGTGTCCAGTGACGGCCCCGCCAGATAGCCCGAATCGCCAAAGAATCTTGCGGGACCGCACCACCAGCTCGAGCCTTCCCATTTGTCCGCCGTTTTCATCGTCCGAATAGCCTGATCCATGACCACTGTCGTCGTTACTAAGAAGAGCGGATTCGTCTGCATCGCCGCAGACACCCTGGCCACCTACGGGGACATGCGGGAGAGCGCGGACCTCATTGCCAACAGTGATAAGCTCGTCCAGATTGGAGACGCCTGGGTCGCGCCTACTGGGCCCGCCTCTGCCCAGCTCGTCCTCAAGCACTTCGTCGCTGGATACGATGATCTCCCGGTCCTCGAGGACATCGATAGCATCTTCGAGTTCCTGACCACCTTCCAGCGCGCCCTCCGCGACGATTACTTCGTCCAGGGCAAGGAGGACTCCTCGGACGACTTTGAGTCGATGCGCATGGAGCTGATCATCGCTTCACCAGGCGGCATCTTCGGCGCCTACCCCCAGCGCTCAGTCCAGGAGTATCGTCGCTTCTACGCGTTCGGGTCCGGCGCCGAGTACGCCATGGGTGCCATGCATAACGCCTGGGACACCGCCGTCAGCGCCGAAGAGCTCGCACGGATCGGCGTGGAGACCGCCGCCAAGTTCGACGTGGGCACGGGTCTGCCGTTGTCCCTGCGGACGACGCCACTGCGTGAAACACAGAGCAGATCCCTCTTTGACCCGGCACCATCGCGAGAGACGCGCATCGAGGAAGGGAATGGACACGGCAGCAACGGGAACGGCACGAACGGTGCTCCATCAGGCGGAGTGCCTGTGAACGGCCAGTAGGTCGGGCCCACCGGCAGCTACTGCTCGATCTTGACCACTTGCTTCCGACGCGGGTCCACGATCCTGCGACGGAAGTCGCCGATGCTCTCCACGGTTAGCCGGAGGGAGCGCCCTGTCCCCTCGACCTTCACGACCTGCCCTAGATGGCGGTCATCGACCTTGACCCAGTCGCCACGTGCGAAGCGCGGTCGCTCGCGGTCCCCTGCACGGTCCCCTGGATGATCCTCTGCAGCCGGACCTTCCGCCGACGGCTCCCCTGGCGGACGAACTTCACGGCGCTCCATGTGACTAGCTCGCCACGCCGCGGCATCGTCCGTGTTGTCGCACCCGAAGGCCTCGGCGTCCGTGAAGGGAAGACCGAAGTGCTCCGCCAGGATCTCGCGCCGCGGCCTCACGTCCGCCTTCGCGAACTCCACCATCGCGAGCAGCGCGCGCAGGTCGTCATCGAACTTCTCGCCGCTGCCAAGGAAGTCTGGTAGCGCCGCCGGATCAAGGTCTCCGACGATCTCGAGGTTGTGTGCGTCGAAGGACCCGCGCGTGATCCCAAGCACTTCCAGCCACTTCAGCGCGATACCAACGCGGTTGTCCCGGCGCTCCTTCACGAGAAGCTCTTGGCGAAGGTCATCCTCGTCCTTGATCGCCAGCCGTTCGCCCCATGCAGCCATCGTCTCGTAGACCATGACCACGTACTCCAGCGTCGGGTTCGCCCATCGAACGAACGTATTCTGGATCGCGATGTCCTCCGGGAAGTAGATCAGCTCGCACCACGACGGCTTCCCGTCGCGGCCGGCGCGCCCGACCTCCTGGGTCCAAGCCTCCAGCGTCCGCGGAATCTGTGCGTGGAGAACAAAGCGGATATTGGCCTTATCAACGCCCATGCCGAATGCGTTCGTCGCAAGAACGACGTGGCGATCCGAGGCCATGAACCGCTCCTGCATGTCGCGACGTTCCTCGGCTGAGAGCTTGCCGTGGTACACAAGCGTCTCGACGCCACGCCGCAGCAGCTCCGTGTGCGTTCGCTCGAGGTCCTTGATCAGCGCGGAGTACACGATCCCCGGACCACCGATCTCGAGAATGCGCTCGAGGATGACGTCGAGCTTTTCCTCATCGCTGTTCACCTCGGTGACGGCCATGAAGAGATTCGAGCGCTCGATCCCCGTGCGGAGGATGAGCGGGTCCCGGAGCTCAAGCCGCTCCGCAATGTCCTCGGCAACTTCGGGCGTGGCCGTCGCCGTCAGAGCAATCGCCGGGACGTTGCCGAGCCGACGACGATAGAGACCCAGCCTGGAGTAGTCTGGCCGAAAGTCATGCCCCCACTGGCTGATGCAGTGCGCCTCGTCGACGGCCAAACGCGTAATGTGGAGCTCGGGCAGCGCGCCCGTGAAGTCCGGCTGACGGAAACGCTCGGGCGTGATGAAGAGAAGGTCGATCTCTCCGCGGCGGGCCGCCTCCAGGCGCTTGCCGCGCTCCTTGCCCGAGATGGACGAGTTCACGTACGTCGCGCGCACGCCCTTACGACGAAGCCCGTCGACCTGATCCTTCATCAAGGCGATCAGCGGGCTCACGACCAGCGTGATCCCGTCGAGCAGGACCGCCGGAAGCTGGTACACGAGCGACTTGCCCGCACCGGTCGGCATGGTCAGGAGCACGTCCTGCCCTGCCAGCACAGCGTCGATCGCCTCGGCCTGGCGCGCGCGAAAGGCGCTGAGCCCGAAGGTCTCACGGAGCACCCGGAGCACAGGCTCGGACGCAGCATTCAGCCCACGGTCATGGTGGCCGCCCTCGGTTCCTTCGTTCGACATGAGCCCGGATTGTGGGCCGCAGACCGCCACGGGCGCTCGGGATTCCGCTGATTGTCACGCGCGGCGCCCCGGCGGTCCCAGCCCGCGTCCTGGAGTTTGGGAGCAGGCCGTAGCTGTGATTCAGGGAGCGCCGCATGACTGATCTCCGCCCCATGGGCACCGCAGCCTGGCTGCGCAGTACTGTACGGGCTCCTTGGCCTGTTTATCCCCCCCCGGCTGCCCCCGGGCAAACCGCTCCGCTCTATCGCCATGCTCGCCCTCGCCACCACGCCGCTCCAGACCTTCACAACGTCTGGGTTCAATGTCTTCGACGCGACGCCCACCAACACCTTCGCCAGCTTCGCTGGCGCCTACCTGATCGCCACGGTCGTGGCCCACGTCTGCGCAGCGGGCTGCCTGTACCTGGAAGCGTCCCGGCTTCGGCGGGATCACGGCAGAGGCCCCGTGCTCTTCCCCCCGTTTCTCTGGGCGCTCCTCGCACTCACTGGCGGAATGACATCCCTCCTCGCGGTCACCGTTCTGTTCATCGCGCTTCATTACACGAGCTGGTGCACGGCGCCGCCTAAGGACCTGGACGGCATGGCTGACCCGAGCCTACGCGACGCGCACGAAGAGAAGGTTCGCCAGCTCAGGGCCGAACTCGCCGAGCTGCGACAGAAGAACCGCGACGCCTGAGAGCGATCGGGGAGGCAGGGGATCGAGCGCTTCCGGACGCCATCCTGAGCCCGAAAACGCCCGCATCCCGTATCCTTGGTGTCTCGTCTCGCCTCGTCTCGCCTCCCACGCTGACCATGCATCATCACCCTGCGCTCGCCCTCACGCTGCTGTCCCTGTGCGCCTGTACGGCCACCGCGCCCCAGGACTACGTTTCGGTCGCGGCGATCCGCCAGCAGCACATCGAAGAGCTGGACGCGTTCCATAGTGAACAGCGCCGGTTCGCGAATACGAAAGACAACAACGGCACGATCGAATTCGGCGAACTGGGCGACCTCATCGTGAGCAACGTCGAGCTCATCGGGTGGCCTGGTTCCGCCCGACTCCGCTCCGAATTCACATGGGTGAACACGGGTAAGCGGACTCGCCGACCGCCAATCGTCCAGCTCTCGATCCTCGACGAGGCCGGCGATGACTGGCGCTCCGCGGAGCTCGTGCTCGGCGTCACGTTTGGTATCGAGTACGGCAACGGCAGCACGCACTCAGCTTGGCTAGAGGTCCCCACGGACGGGCTCCACCTGCGACCTGGCTGGACCTGGGGTATGGCCCTGCTCGACGCCACCAGCGTGGAAGGCGAGGACAAGAAGCCCGGTCAGTGACCGCGCCGCTGGAGAAGATCCGCTTCCCAGCCCACCGGCACCGCCCAGATGTCCACGTAGCCCCCCTCGGTCGCCGGGAGACGCACGTCCCGCCCGAGGAAGACAAACGGTTCGTCCAGCGGGCGAGCCTCGGCCCTGGAGCCCTGTATGGCCTGGTTGCGTCCCAGGGCCTGCCCTGCGGAGCGGGGCTCGCCTGCAGAGGCCCAGACCGTCAAAAACGGAATCGCCACGGCAGCCATGGCGAGGGGCAGTGGAACTACGCGCTGTCCGCGCAGGGCGGATGGAAGACTCGCGATCCGACGGCGCGATGTTGCGCGACGGGCCGAGGGGTTTTGGAGCCATTGATTCATATTCATTCCTTGCCCTGATGCCTACTGCACCACGTAAGTAGCGGGGTCCACGCCGCCGTTGTCGTTCTCGTTGTTCTCCATCACCGAGCCCAGGTCGTCCACAAAGGCGCCGATGTGCCAGTCGCCCGCCACCGTTCCCGGTGGGATCTGGACCGCCGTGGTGGCACTGTCCGTCGCGTTAGCTAGCAGCGCAGTCAGCGCACGGGACCCGAGGAGGGTGTCCGTCGTATCGATCGTCTCATCGTCCGAGAGGTAGATCCCGATTCGCATGGAACCCGCGTCGATCGTGCCATCGTTACGGATGGTCTGCTCGACCTGGATCGTCTGCCCAGCGGTGAACGGACCCGCTCCAGTGACGGACACGGAACCCACGAGGAGCTCGGGGCGCGGCGGCGGCGGCGTTCTCACCTCGAACATGCCTGAGGCCAGAAGGACGTTGTCCGTTTCATTCGACTCAGCAACGACTCCCTGCCAGTCCGCCAGGACCCCGAGGGTGTAAAGGCCATCTGCGAGGTTGATCGGCACAAAGGCCGGCGCGCTCGCCACCGATGCAAAGCCAGCGCCCAGGCCGAAGGGCACCAGGCGATCCCCGATGCGCGTATCCGTCGGCTCGATGATCGCGTCGGTCGACAGGTAGACGCCGATGCGGAAGAGCGGAGTCGATGCGTCGCCGACGTTGGCGACCCGGGTCACGATCTGAAAGCTCTCGCCCGGCGCAGCGATCATGCGCGCAGGATCGATGAGCTCGGGGATGAGGTTCGGCGCGGCCGGTCCGCCGCCCGTGACGTCGAGAAACGTCGTTGCGACAATGAGGTTGTTGCCCTCATTAATCTCTGGCTGCTGGTTGTCGTCATCGACCCAGAGGCCGACGCGATACGAGCCGGCAGCGATACCGCCAGGCACCATAAGGTCCACGCTCAAGCCCGCTCCCGCACCCGGTGCGAGCGGCTGAAGATCGTGGGACCCAAGAAAGATGTCGTTCGTGGTGACGGCAGAGTCCGTCGACAGATACACCGCCACTCGCACCTGGGCGCTTGCCGCCACGCCGAGGTTCTCGACGTTGTCGCTGATACTGAGAACGCCGGTGCCTCCTGCCTGAACGATGGACGGCGAGAACGAGAACGAGGTGGCCACAAGGTCAGGCAGCGGCGGAACGGTCACCGTCACCCGGTTAGGCGCAATAAGTCCGTTGTTGCCTTCGTCCGTTTCCGGCACCAGGATCGCCGAATCCGCGTAGACACCGACGAAGTACTGCCCCCCCGGCGTGCTGCCCGGGACGACGAGGCTCATGGGCCCCGATGCCGACCCGTTGCCGACGGCGAGCGTAGAGACCGACCGAGTCCCCACGAGGATGTCCTCCGACGGGTCGATCGTGGAGTCCTCGGACAAGAAGACGCCGACCTGGAAGAGCGGCGAGGCTGCCGCGCCCTGGTTCAAGACGGACTCCTCCACCGTCAGGGGCTGGCCTGCGTCCAGCGTCAGCGGCATGAACGACATCGAATTCGGAGCGAGGTCGGGCAGCGGCGCCGCGGCCACGCTGAGCGTGCTGTTGGCCGCTTGACCGTTGTTCGTTTCGTCCATCTCGATGATGGAGTCGAGATCATCGACGACGGTCCCCACGAAGTAGTTGCCAGCAGAGACAAAGATCGGGACCGTCATCGGGCCGCTGCCCGACACGGTGGCGCCGACGCCGAGTGACGACACGGAGCGCTGCCCGATGAGTAGATCGGCCGTTGTCACCAGCGCATCTGAGGACAGGTAGATCCCCACGCGGAAAGAACCCGACGCCTCGAGCCCCTGATTCTTGACGGTGTCCGCGACGTTGATGATCTGCCCCGCCTCGATCGAGTTCGGGCTGAATCCGACGGAATCGACCACGAGGTCTGGGTGGCTTGGTGGCGCGACGTTGATCGAGACCGACGACGCGACCACGTTGTTCGTTTCACTGGTTTCGGTCAGTGCGTTCAGGTCGTCGGCGAACAGGAGGAGGCGGTACGCGCCGTCTGCCGTCGAGACGGGGATCTGGACCGTCCCTGACGTGGAGAAGAGCTCATCGTCTTCGAGCCCCGCGGAGCTCCAGGTGCTGAGTCGCACGTCCGTGGAGTCGTATTGATCGTCCAAAGACAGGTACGCGCCGACGCGGAAGCCTGGGACGGCATCCGGACCCTCATTGAGAAGTGACAGCGAGAGGGCCAGCGCCTCGCCGGCCTCAAGGCTGCTAATCGCGGGCGCGATGCTGACCGCCACGAGGTCGGCGTCCACCGCGGTGGAGCCACCGCCTCCACCACCGCTACCCGTGCCTGCGCCAGAGCCGCTACCGGTCCCGTCCGATGAAGAGCCTCCCGTACACGCCACAGCGACACCGAGGGCGCCTAGCAGCGCGTACCGGCCCAAGGTGCGGGCACGCCTGCGGAGAACGGATCCGGGAGACCCGGCCTGGCATGCGCCCGATCGGGACTTGGAGTGTGAGGTCATCGCTCCTAATCCGTCGGCGCCAACGCTACCGGGGCAGATGAGCTGTAGGAAACCGCGGCGATCGCCTAAATTGTCCGGCGTGAACCAACCAGAGCCGCATGCGGGCGCCGAGCGCGTCCTCCACCTGGGCATCTCGACGTGCCCGAACGACACCTATCTCTTCCACGCGCTTCTCCAGCACAAGATCGAGACGCCGGGCCTCCGCCTCGAGATCGAGCTGCTGGACGTCCAAGAGCTGAACGAGCGGCTCAAGAAGGGCGACTTCGACGTCGCTAAGGCCAGCTACCACCTTGCGCTGCGACATGCTGATGAGCTGATCGCCCTTCCCACCGGGTCCGCCCTTGGCTTCGGCAACGGCCCGCTCCTCCTGGGACGCAAGGGACTGGATGACACGACCCCAGCGCCCTCGTCCCGCGTGCTGTGCCCGGGCGGCGAGACCACGGCCACGCTGCTATACCGGCTTTTCTACAGCCTTTCGGACCGCAAATCGGCCGAGCCTGAACAGGTGGTCTTCTCCGACGTGATGCCAGCGCTCGAGCGGGGCGACGCCGATTACGGCGTCTGTATCCATGAGGGCCGCTTCACTTATCAGGAGAAGGGGCTCAGCCTCATCGAAGACCTGGGTGCCGCTTGGGAGAGCGAAACCAGTGCGCCGCTGCCGCTCGGCGGCATCTTTGCCCGGCGCAGCCTCGGTGATACGACGATCGACCTCGTCCAGGACGCCCTGTGGCGGTCACTGGAGTACGCGGACGCCCATCGAGAGGAAACCCTCCAGTCCATGGCCCCACACGCCCAGGAGCTGGCAGAGGGCGTGATCTGGGAGCACGTCGACCTGTATGTCAACGGCTGGACGCGCCGCCTGGGCCTTGAGGGCGAAGCCGCCATCCGCACCCTCGGTGACTTCGCCCGCGAAAAGGGCCTCCTGGCCCCCGAGCGTGCGCTGGACGTCTTCGTCCCGAGGGCCGAACGTCGCCTCTTCCACCTGATCCGCGCGGACGGCGACGAGCTCCAAAAATCCATTGAGGAGATCCTCGGCAGCTACAAGTCGCCTTCCCTCGCGTCGGAAGGCTTCGTTCACCTCTCCTTCGAGCATCAGCTCGGCGGAACGCTCGAAACCCATTTCGCGGATGCGGCCCGCGTCCTCCTGCTGGAGATCTCGCGCCCGTCGGTCCTTGAGGATCTACGTCTGGAGAGCTCGCGGGGCGGTGCCGATTTCCCGCATCTCTACCGCGCCCTGGACACACGTAGGCGCGAGGGCGACGTCACCGAGTGCTGGGCGCTACGCCCCGATGGGGCTAGCTCAGACGCAGGACACTCGGACAAGGGGAGCAAGAAAGAAGCACCGCGCTGGCCGGAAGGCGAGCGGGCGCTCCTGATTCATCCCCGGTAGCCCCTCTGCTAGAGGAGTACCTGCCGCAGCAGGATTGACCGGGGAAATTGGGCCGATTCGATCAGCTGTTCAGCTGGCGCCGCCGGCGTCGCGCATTTCCAGCATCTCCTTGCGGAGCTCCTGGGCGATGGCCTTGACTTCCTGCATCGACTTGCGAACGCGGGAGGTGGCAGCCTTGTTGCCTGCCTCGGCTTTCTCGATGTCTTCGCGGCAGGCGGTTACGGCTTCAACGAGCTGGTCGTAGTTCTGGCTCATCTGGAATGGTGGCTGTAGGTGAGAGGATCGGGCTGAAGAATCCGCAGGGGAAGAGGCCGCAAGGCCACCTGGGGACCCCCACAGGACGACACAGATCAGTCCCAGGATCAAGAGGCAACCCCGCTACAGGGCCCAAAAAGGGGGATCCCCCAGTGGCCAAAAGCACCAGAGATTGCCCGATGGGACCCAATAGAACCCCAGAAGAAACACCTTTAGAGCCCCACTAGCGCCCCGGGGACCTTTTGCGGTATCTCAGCCGAGATCTGCCGCCTTGAGGCCGCCCATCCGGAGAACTTCCCGGAAATGAGCCGCGCCCACGGGCTGAACCGAGAGCCGCTGACCTCGCTGAACCACCGCCATCTCGGCCAGCTTGGCGTTCACCTTCAGGTCATCGAGCGGCACGTACTTGGGGAACTCCGCGCGGGCGCGTAGCTCCACCCCGCACCACCGAGGATTCTCCCGCTCCGCTTTCGAATCGAAGTGGCTGTCGTTCGGATCGAACTGGGTGGGGTCTGGGTAACCCTCCTTCACCACCTCGGCCACGCCGGTGATCCCGGGCGGCTTCGTGTTCGAGTGGTAGTAAAGGACCAGGTCCCCCACCTTCATGTCGTCACGCATCGTATTGCGCGCCTGGTAGTTGCGGACGCCGTCCCAGAACGTGGTGCTGTTCTTGGAGGCGACGAGGTCCGCGTAGGAAAAGACGTCCGGCTCGGACTTCATGAGCCAGTAACTTTTCTTGGGTGCCATAGCAGTCGCTGGTGTCGGGGCGTGGGGTGCAGAACGACTGATCGATCAGTCCGGAAGGTCCGTCAGGGCCGGTGTTGGGCGGGAAGCCAACGGTGGACTCAGCACCTCGCGCAGGACGAACGCCTTCTGCCAGGGCGAGAGCGGGCGCTTCATTCGCGAGAAAAAGACCTCCGGATCGTCCCGTGCCAAGAGCGGCTCGGAGCGGCCCTTAGCCGTACCAGGGCCATGCGATGTGGTGGTCGCGGCGACCGACGACCGAGTCGTTCCGCGCGCGTGAGTCCCGCTCGAGCCCATCCCTGATTCCACCTCGTCTTCCGTCGGCACGTGGCTAAGCCGCGCATCCGGCACGAGGTCGAGTTCCATGGACGACTCGTCGAAGGGGTCTTTTCCGAGGTCCTTGTCACGATCATGGGTGTACAGATCGTCTATGCCGTAGACCGGCGCGAACCCTTCGTCCGTGGGTCGCTCCCCGAACCTTGCGGGCGCAACGGCGGACGCCTTCGGCGCACGGTTCACCGTCGCCCGGGGCCGCGGCGGTGGTGCCGGCGCGTCCTCCTCGTCCTGTGTCACCAGCTTTCCCTCGAGGATCTCTTCCAGGGTGCGCCGCCTGCGCTCGCGATTCGCCACCGGCGGCGTCGCCTTGCCCTGCTGGCTCTCATGCTCATCGCGGTTGCCCCTGGCCGTCGCCAGGATCCCGCGCAGGATGGGCCAGATGATCACGAAGAACACAACGATCCAGCCGAGCGCGTCCCCGAAGGGACCGCCGGGATCAGGAGGGCCCTGGAGGATCCCCAGGAACGAGTCCAGGGGAAGCCGCCAGTCGCCGCTCAAGCACATCGCAAGGAGGTTCATCGCCATGGGGATCAGTTATTCGGCGCTTCCGTCGTCGCGCCCGTGGAGTCCCCGCCGATGCTGCGGCGCATCGTCGTGTCGGACTCAAGGTTCCTGAGGCGCAGCATGTCCATCACGCCGAGGTTACCGGACCGAAGGGCCTCGGCCATCGCGGCGGGCACCAAGGCCTCGGCCTCGACGACCTTGGCGCGGTTTTCCTGAACCTTGGCGATGAACTCCTGCTCGGCCGCCACGGCCATCGCGCGTCGTTTCTCGGCGAGTGCCTGAGCCACGCGCTTGTCCGCCTCGGCCTGGTCCGCCTGGAGGCGCGCACCAATGTTGTGGCCGATGTCCACGTCAGCGATATCGATCGAGACGATTTCGAACGCCGTTCCGGCGTCCAGTCCACGATCGAGCACGGTCTTGGAGATCTGGTCCGGGTTCTCCAGCGCGCGCTGGTGATTTTCCATGGAGCCGATCGTCGAGACAATGCCCTCGCCGACGCGGGCGATGATCGTCTCCTCGCCTGCACCACCCACGAGACGCGCGATGTTCGTGCGCACGGTCACGCGCGCCTTGGCGAGCACCTGAATACCGTCCTTGGCGACGGCCGCCACCTCGCTCTTACCTTTCGACGGGTCCGGGCAGTCGATGACCTTCGGCGTCACGCTCGTGCGCACAGCTTCGAGTACGTCTCGGCCCGCCAGATCGATGCCCGTCGCCGTTTTGTAGTCGAGGTCCAGCCCGGCCTTGTTGGCCGAGATGATTGCGGCCACGACGCGCGGCACATTGCCGCCCGCGAGGTAGTGCGCCTGAAGATCGTTCGAGCTAACGCCATCGATCCGCGCCTGAACCAGATTGATTCGGCCCGCGACGATGATCGTCGGATTGACCCTTCGCAGGCTCATCGCCAGCATGTCAAAGAGGCCGACGTCGGCGCCTGAGAGCACTGCCTGGATATACAGCTTCGCGTACTTGAGGAAGAGCACCAAGAACGAGAGCAGGAAGAGGACCAGGACGACCAAGAGGATGGGCTTACCCAGCTCTTCGAACAGGTTTTTTTCCTGGAGCGCGCCGAGCACGAGATGTTGCAACATGGGGGGTTCTGACGTTGAGGGGAGATGCCGGCGAAGCGCCAGCGAATCTTGTGAATCAGGCGCGAGAGACGATGACGCGGTTGCCGGAGACTTCGACCACGACGACGGGCTCGCCCCGATCGATCATTTCACCGCGGCTGACGACGTCGACGCGGCGGTCGTCGATTCGAGCGATCCCGGCGGGACGGAGCGGCGCCTCGACGGTGCCTGTCTTACCGGTGAGGCCCTTGTCTCGGGGGTCGACGCTGGTGCCATCGGCGAAGCTGTAGCCACGCACCATCAGCTTCTTGCCCATGGGCGTGCTCGGGAACAGCTTGATCCCAAAGACCATGACGAGAGGAACGAGCACGGCCGAGGCGATGAGCATGTTCACCCCCGCCGACGTGTTTTCGTAGAACGCCATCCCGATGGACCCTGCGATACACAGCGTCGCCGCAAGACCGAGGAGCCCCATGCTGGGGACAAAAACCTCGGCGATGATAAGCACCAGGCCGGCCGCGAAGAGAAGAATGATGGTCGTGGTCATGGCTAAACCTGTCAGGAGGCAGCAGAGGGGCGGACGACGAGTCGACCGGCTGCCACGTCGATCACGGTGACATGGGAGCCAGCCTCAATCAATCCTGACTCCGAACGCGCCTCGTGTTCGACGCCAGGGTCATCGCCGTCGAGCTGAACGATGCCGACGGGCCGGAGAGTGGTCTTCGCCCGCCCGGACACTCCGCGGTGTGCGTGGCTGGCGTAGCTGGAATCCGGTCGGCTCTCGGGGACACCGTCAGCGCCGCCTGCAGCGTCGGGCGCACCTCCGGCGAGGACAATCCGCCCCAGCAGGGGCGTGTTGGGTAGGAATCGAGAGAGCAGCCAGATCGCGGCGAGCGAAAGCGCAGCCGTCAGCACCATCTGGAACGAGGCGTCGAAGAGAATCTCGCGGTCCCAGGCGCTCTGGAGCGAGAGGCCCGGCCCCACCTGGCTCATCAGGAGCCCCGTGATCAGACAGAGGGCCCCCACCAGACCCGGCCAAATCATGCCGGGTAGCACGAACAGCTCGGCGGCCACAAGGGTGATTCCGAGGCCCGCGAGGACCATGTGCGGCACGTCCGCCAGGCCAATTAGATACTGACCCGCGAAGAGAACCACGAAGGCACTCAGGCTGAGGACGCCGGGAATGCCGAAGCCTGGAACCTTGAGCTCGATGTAGCCGAACACGAGCCCCAGGAAGAGCAGAAGAATCCGCATGCCGTGCAGCGAGGCGAGCAGGTCCTCGCCCCGGGTGGGCTCAAGGGTCACGACGCGGGTACCCGCGAGGCCTTCTTTGGCCAGCACCTCGTCCACTGATTCAGCCAGCGCGTCCGCGAACCCGTACTGGATGGACTCACGGCCCGTGATGGCCCAGAGCTCGCCCTCACGCACCACCGTGCCCAACAGCTCGGGCGTCTCGCCCCGATCGACCATGTCGTTCCACTGGACCCCGCTAATAAGCTGCTCGACGCCGTCGATTTTGACCCGTCGAACCTCGGTCGTGGGGTCGATCATCGCTTGCGCAAGGAGCGGGGATCGGCCGTGGTCATCGGCCCAAGCGCGAACCCAGGCGCGATACGCAGAGGCGTATTTCTCGGCCGCGGGCACCATGCCTCCTGGCGAAAGCTGGACCGCCTGGGCGGCGCCGATGGTGGATCGCTCGCGCATGTAGAGCGAAGACGTCGTGATGTAAATCCAGGTGCCTGCGGACAGCGCCTCGTCATCCACCCAGCCGATCACGTGAACGCCCTCCTGAATGGCTTTGTCCACCGATCCTGCAAATTGACGCATCCGAGTGATCTCGCCACCCGGAGTATCAAACGCCATGATCAGCACGGCGCCCGACTTCTTGGCCTCCCCCACAGCGCGTAGGAACAGCGCTTGATGGCCGGCATCGAGCGGGCCATCGATGCGAATCACGTAGGCCCCGGGTGCGTCTGCCGACTCACTGTCGAGCGGAACCGTCTGGGTAGATGCCGAGGGGGTGACCAGCGGGGTAACCAGCGGGGTAACCAGCGGGGTAACCAGCGCCGTTCGGGGAGACACCACGCGAGCGCCCGCTGAGGACGGCAGCATGGCGCTACCTACGAGGCAACCGAACGCGAAGAGGACCAGGAGTCTTTGGATTGAATGCAGCATGGGAGCGGGACTCGGAGCACGGAGCTGGGCTCCATCCTACTGATGGGCCACCCCAGCGCGTTGGCCTACCCCTGGAGACCTGTCCTATTCGCTATTCCCTCAGGAACGGGCCAGGGATCACATCTTCCCGCCGGGTTCCTTCACTCCGCCGGAGGGATTCACCCTGCTGGGCTCATGCACTCGGCCGGGCGAAAAAGGCCATGCCGTCCGCAATGACGGCTGGATCACGCAGGATCTTGCGGTGCCCGAGGCCATCCACCTCCTGGATCGTCGCACCTGGCCAGTGCTCAGCGACATAGCGCCCGCCCTCGATCGGAACGTCGAGATCGTCACGGGAATGAATCACGTGAAGCGGCTGATCCAGGGTCTCCACCAGCTTGTGGAACTCGAACTCGTCGGCTTTCTCGCCGAAACGCTCCTCCATGAGCTGGATCAGGTCGGGAAGGAGCTCATCGCTGCCCGTCACAAGCTCCAGGTAGCGCGCGAAGTACACGAGCAGGTCATCGGGCGGCGACAGATACAGCACGCGTGACTGACGCCAGCCATCCGCGAGGAGCAGGCTAGCGGCAAAAGTCCCCATGGAATGGGCCACGACCGCACTGGGCCCCGCACTGGGCCCCCCGCCACCCTCGGGCAGCACGGCCTCGGCCACGCAGCGCAGCGTGTCTCGCATTGTCGGCAGGGAGCAGCGCAACCCCTCGGACTCGCCGTGCCCGACGTGATCGAAGGTCACGACGCGGAACCCCTCGGCTCGCAGCGGCTCTACCCATGCGCCAAGCTGACCGCCCCGGCCCTCCCAGCCGTGTACGAGCAACGCGGTCCCTCGGGGTGCTGCTGGGTCAGGCCCTAAATTGGGCACTAAATTAGACACAGGCTCGAAGGTCCAGACGGCGATACGCCGGCCCTCACAGGTCACCGAGGACCGCGTCCCCTGCGCCAAAACGACTCGCTCACGCTCTGGTACCGCATGACGACGCGGCTTGACGAAGAGGTGTGCCACGACGCGGGCGGTCAGCCGGCGGGATACCCACCGGAGCGCTCGGAAGCCGCCGCGCATGAGACGCAGGGAAAGAGGCAGATCGTGCGGGTCGATCGCACGCTGGCTCGCTGGGTGTGCGGTGACGGCCATTCCTTGAACCCGATCCTTACGAGTTCACTCGAAGCCCTGCTCAGCAGAGGGAGTCCGAACTGAGCGAATCGAGCGGGGATATGGCGGGAGTGCATGGGAATCGAACCCACCGGCCCACGCTGTTCACGAGGCCCAAACCGGCTTTGAAGACCGGGCGGTACACCAGCACCGATCCACTCCCGCAGAGGTCATAGGTTTAGCAACCAGCCACGAAAAAAGCACTCCCGGAGTCCGTGAAACGGTCCTGGAGCGCTGGATTGGCGAAGGGAGGGCGGGCTTTGACTTACAGGTTGAAGCCGCCGTCGGTGAACTGGAGGCGCTCGATGCCGAAGAGTGTGTCGAGCTGCTCATGCCCGCCGAGGACGTCCTCGACGATGACGCGGTCGGAGAGGACTTCAATTCGGTAGTCCGACTGCGGGCCGCTGAAGACAGCCGTGTCGAATCCGAGCCCGCCGTCGATGGTGTCGTAGCCCCGACGGCCCTTGAGGTTGTTGTTGCCGCTGTTGCCGGTCAGGGTCGAGTCGAAGGGAGCGCCAAAGATCTCGCCGCCGTTCGAGCCGGTCATGCGAATGTTGCGGAGGTGCTGTGAGCGGGCGCTATAGGGCGTCGAGGTGCGGCGCAGGCCGTCGAAGTTGCCGGTGAAGCTCTCGGGAAGGATGGCCTCAAAGGAGTGGTCGGCGGAGAAGAAGTCGCCCAGCCAATCCGCGGTCCGTGGCAGGGTCGCGTCGAGCGAGGCGCGGTCGATGGCCTCGAGCGAGCCAGCCGTTCCGGCGGCGATGCCGTCACCGCTCGGATCGTGGCCAAAAACGCCGCTGTGGACGTCCATCGCAGTGATCAGGAACGCGGCCGTGCCCTCGGAAGCGATCGCCTGGGACGCCGGCGTGAAGAGTCCATCCGCGGCGGCGCTTGCGGCCAGGTCATCTAGCTGCGAGGCGAATTCGGGGCGCGCATGCACCAGGCCGGTGCGGTGGACGAGCGCGGCCAGGACGCCAAAGGTGTTGTCTTCGGCGGGCAGCGTAGCCGCGTACTGCGACGAGCCTTCCAGGATGATGCGATCGGCGGGAAGCAGCACGCTCGTGTCCTGGACGGCCGCAATCAGGTCGGCGACCTCCACGTTCGCGGGATCGATCGAGGCCGTGTCGTTGAAGATGGCGGCCAACGCGCCGCGCTGGACCATGGCGGTGATCACGTCCTCCTTGCTCCCTCCCTGGGTGCTGCCAGCGACGGGCGTAAGGTGAAGGGCAAGGATCGAGCGGGAACGCGCGAGCTTGGCGTCGGAGACGCCCGACTGACCGAGAATGTGAATCCGTCCGGCGCTCGTCTCGACCGCGGTGTAGCGAGTGAAGAGGCCTTGAAAGAGAGGGTCCACCGTGCTCGGGACGTCAACGATCCTGTCGCCATCCGGATCCGCGTCGAGATCGATATCGTCGAGGGACTCCGTCGGCAGGCTCCCACCGCCGCCACCGGAACCTCCGCCGAGACCGCCACCGCCAGAGGCGCGGCTGACTCCGTCGCTGCCCGTGCAGCTAACGCTCAGGAAACCAAGGGAGGCGGCAAAGAAGAGAGTCGAGAAGCGGCTGAGTTGCATGGCGGTGGATGGTCGTGACTGGCGCGAAACGTCGGACCCCTCCCGTGTTCGCGATATGTAATGACTATCCGTCCAGGCACCCTAATGCGTGAAAACCGCCCCGCTTTCCCAAACGGAGATCGCCGTCCCCGTCCCGCGACTATTCGTCCGGAGTCCAGTCAGGTCCCTGAGTGATGCCCGAGGCCACGCCGCCAGGCCGAATCCCACGAGGAGAATCGATCCCCGCACCATCACCTTCTTCTTGAAGGAAAGAAGTCGGTGAAGGCCGTCGTGACGAAGTGCTTGAAACTGATCACGGAATGCGCGGGTCAGGGTGTCGTGGACGGGACCGAGGCTGGCCCTCCGTCGAGGCTGTCAAGAATGCCCGAAAGTACCGCCAGAAGCGCCCGAAACCCCTGCACGGAGTGGTCCCCCATGTGCCCGATCCGGACGTGAGACGCCTTGAGCGAGCCGTATCCAGAAGCGATCTCGAAACCCGCCGAGCGCATGGCGGACAGGACCTCGGGGACCTGCGTCTCGCCCAACCCGATGCACGTGACTGTGGGAGAGGCGCTGGCATGGCTCTGGGACCCGGGGCGGTGCAGCCCGCGCTCGGCCAGCCACTCGGAGCTGATGGCGCGCATCGCGGCGTGCCTTGCGAATCGTAGCTCCCAGCCCGTTCGCCCCGCGGCGGGCTCGCCCAGAAGGCGCACCTCGAGGCCCCCGTCCGTGATGGTCTGCAGCTGGAACAGGAGTGCGCGCAGGAGTGGGATGCTCGGCGTCATCGGAGGGTTTTGCGCGAGGTGCCCGTCGGTGATCCGCACGAGATCCAAGAAGAAGCCCGGGTGAACGGCCCCACCGGCTGCCTCGAGCATGCGCCTAGAAACGGCGTAGACTCCGAGTCCGGGCGGAAGCGCGAGCGCCTTCTGCGTGCCTGAAAACACGAAGTCGAAACCGTGGCGCGCTGCGTCCACCGGCGCGGCCGCGAGGTACGTGACCGCGTCCACCAGGAGCATGGTGCGACCGCGGCGGGAGAGCGCGCTGGCAATCTCCGTGGGATCGGTCAAGGCACCGGTCGAGGTCTCACTGAGGCAAACAGTGACCCCGTCAAAAGACTCGGATTCTGCGAGGATCCTGCGCGCGGCCGCTAGATCGGCGGGCGCTCCCACCTCGCTCTCGACGAGCGTGACCTCCGCTCCGACAGACGCGGCGATCTCCGCATAGCGCCTGGAGAAGGAGCCGTTGACCAGCGATAAGACCCGCAGAGGGCCGTCGCTGGGCCGAGGAAGAGCTCGCAGGCTCATTTCCATCAGGCCTGTGGCCGTACACGAGTGCACCGCCACTTCATGGAGCGGCGCCCCCTCCAGACCGAAGGCCGCGCGAAGGTGCGGATCGAGCGCCGAAATGACCGCGCGCATGGCGTCCGTCCGGTGTCCGATCATCGGCTCGACCTGGCATTCCAGCACCTCGGGCCGCACCTGCGTGGGGCCCGGGATCCAAAGCGCGGGCCTTCGCGCGCGATCCAAGAGCGCCGCGAAGGGGCGGCTTCCCGAAGCCGCCAGGCGGTCGAGCTCAGCGTCGCTGCAGAGAAGTGGAAGGAGGTCCGCGAAGTCCGCGCTGCGACAGATCGAATCCGCTCCGCGCCAGACGTCCTCTCGTTCGGCGACCGCCGTGAAGGCCACGAAATGGCAGCGGTCCGATTTCGCCTCCAGATCCGTCGCTCCGTCCCCCACGAGCACGACCGAGTCATCGGGGAAGGCAGCCTCGACGATCTCCGCCTTGCCTCCCTTGCGCGCCAGGGGAGACCCAGCGTCAAAGCCCGCGTAGGCCCCCGATGCGTCGAATTCGATCCCCACAGCCCACACGAGTGAACTCGGGACTCCCAGGTACCGGGCGAATGCCTCGACCGGCGGTGCCAGACCGCCAGACACGACCGCCACGCGCTTTCCGAGGAATTGGAGCGCCTGGACCGTCTCCCTGACCCCGGCGAGCACCGTGGAAATATAGGTGGCGCTGACCTCCTCCACCGCGGCACGCGAGGGTCGAATGATCTCGAGACGCCGTCCATACACCTCCTCCAGCGGCACCAAGCCGTCCATGGCCTCGTTCGTGAGCGCGGCCACCGCGGCCCTCGCCTCGGCTGAAAGACGCTCCGTCAGCTCCTCGATACCCTCGATCGAGGAGAGCGTCGAGTCGCAGTCAAAAACGACGACGTCGTAAGGCGGGGCTGGGCGTGGGCTGGGCATGGACCCAGAGTCGCGAAGTCAGCGACCCGGATCAATCCGCTGGCCAGAACTCCGAGGCTGACCCCGAAGCTGACTCTGAAGGTGACTCTCAAGCTGACTCTGAGCCCGACCCTGGGTTCGAGCCCGGGCCCGGCCTATTGCTGGGCCAGCGGAGGGCGCCTCCGCTGCCTGGGCGGATACGGTGACGTGACCGCGCGAGCCTGTGGGTGCGACGGCATGGCTCGGCAGGGCCCCGCAGCGGGGAAGGTGGCCCCGGAGGGTCTCAAGCCGTGTGTCGACACGTTCAGAATGGTCACCTGGGGGCCCGTGGAGAAAAAACTGCGACAGACCGAACTCCCGCCTCGACCGAGACGTGCCCCGCGAAGAGACTGGCCCCGTAGAGTGTCCCAGCGATCGCCCCAAGAAGGCCCGTCGACGACCCCCAGCCCAGACCCCAGCGGATCCCCCCCCACCATGCGTTTCGAGAATCAGCACGTCGTCGTCAGCGGAGGTACGCGTGGCATTGGCCGCGCCATCACCCTGGCGTTCCTGAAAGAGGGCGCCGTGGTCCATGCCACCTATTTGGGGAACGACGAGGCCGCCGATGCCCTGAGGGACGCCGCGGAAGACGGCGCTGACCGCCTTAGGACCCCCAAGTTCGACGTGGCTGACCACGACGCGGCCGCCGCGTTCTGGGAGAGCCTCGCAGAGACGCCGGTCTCCGTCCTCGTCGCCAACTCGGGAATTCGTCGGGACTCGATCCTTGCCACCATGTCCCCGGGTGACTGGGATTCTGTCATCCGCACGAACCTCACGGGCGGCTACACGATGTCGAAGTTCGCCGTCCAGAACATGATGCGCCAGCGCTACGGGCGCATCCTCTTCACGACGTCCCCCGCGGGACGCTTTGGCTTCGAAGGCCAGGGCAACTACTCCGCCTCCAAGGCTGGCCAGATCGGACTCATGCGCTCTCTCTGCAAGGAGGTGGCCAAGCGGAAGATCACGGTGAACTGCGTCTCGCCGGGCTTCATCGCGACCGAGCTCCTCGACGACCTGCCGGACGACCTTGTGGCGAGCTACAAGAAGAGCGTCCCCGCGAGGCGCTTCGGCCTGCCCGAAGAAGTGGCGTCGGCCGTTCTCTACCTGGCCTCCGCGGAAGCCAGCTACATCACCGGAAGCACGCTCGACGTAACGGGGGGCCTCTGATGGATTCAGTCGAGAACCACCCCAAGGACCCGGGCAGCCCACGCGCCCAAGACTCCATCGTCGGACGTCCGGTCACGGACTTCATCCCCCATCGTCCGCCGTTCCTTTTTCTGTCCCGCGTCCTCGAGCACGAGGGTGACCGCCTCGTGGCGGAATGGGACGTGCCGACGGACCTCGCTGCGTTCGAGGGACACTTCCCCGGGGAGCCCGTGCTTCCGGGCGTGCTGATCTCGGAGTTTTGCTTCCAGGCGGGAGCCGTTCTGATCTACGCGACCAGCCAGGCCGATCAGGAGGCGGACGGTGTTCCGGTGCTGACCCGAATTGAAGAAGCACGCTTCCGGAAGATCGTGCGGCCGGGCGAGACGCTGCGCGCTGAGGTCCACCTCACCGAGCGCCTCTCGAACGCTCGCTACGTGACGGCCAAGGTCACCAGCGACGGCCAGTCGGTCGTACGCCTGAAGTGCGTACTTGCGGTCGCCCCACCGGCTAAGGCCGAGGGTACCGCTTCGTGATGCAGAACGGCACCGATGAAGGGCAAGGCGCTGATAACGGCCAAGGCGCTGAGACAGGACATGGGGCCAGCGACTGGCTCGGCCTGCGCGGCAAGACCTTCGTCGTCATGGGCCTCAAGAACAAGAAGAGCGTCGCCTGGCACGTGGCGAAGCAGCTTTTGGCCGCGGGGGCTCGATGCCTGTTCGTCGTCCGCACCGAGGAGCGCCGAGATGACGTGAAGAAGCTCACAGCCGACGCGCCTGTGTACATCTGTGACGTGCGGGACGAGGCGTCGATCCAGGCTCTCGGCGAAGCGATCCACGCGGAGCACGGAACCGTCAATGGCCTCGTGCACAGCATCGCCTTCGCTAATTATTCGGACGGCTGGAAGCCCTTCCACGAGACCCGCAAGGATGACTTCCTGGAGGCCACAGGGGTCTCTGCTTTCTCGCTCGTGCAGGTGGCCAATGCCCTCAAGGCCAGCTTCGCCGACGACGCGTCCGTCGTCACGATTTCGATCTCATCGACGACCATGGCCGCCGAGAACTACGGATACATGGCACCGATCAAGGCAGCACTCGACTCGAGCGTTGTATTCCTCGCCAAATCGTTCAGCGCGTTCAGTCACGTCCGGTTCAACGGGGTGCGTGCGGGTCTATTGAAGACGAGCTCGTCCGCCGGTATCCCTGGCTACGTGGACTCCTGGATCCACGCAGAGAAAGCCACGCTGCGCAAGGCAGGGCTCAAGACAGAAGAGGTCGCGTCGACCACGCTGTTCCTCCTTTCGGCTCGCTCAAGCGGCATCAACGGCCAGGGCATCGTCGTCGACGCCGGCATGGGGAGCAACTTCTTCGACTCCGAGCTAACGGGCGGGTCCTGAAGAGGACGGGTCCGGAACGGCTATCCCCTCCGGCGGCCCCCCGCCTCCTGCGAGCTCCGCGATCACCGGGCTCCCGAACCACTCTGAAACGTGGACCTCGAGCCGCTTTTCATTCGCTAGATCCAAGCGTGAGTGGAGCTCGCGAGCCGTCGGCACGGCGAGGATCGCGAATAGCTCATCCTGTCGCGGTCCGAGCATCCGCCCCATCAGGACCACTTGGCTGCCGATGGCGGGATGCCTGAAGATCGTCCTGGCGGCCTCGGGGCCATCAGGAACGGTCAGGATCGTGTAGGCGCGAATGTCCGCCCGCGCCATGTTCTCACCGGCCTCCGCTCGCGTGTGTTGCCTCGCCGTCTCCATCATCGGAAGAACGCGGATCACATCCAGCGTTGTCAGAGGGACCAATTCGGGGGTCAGCACGCCGGCTAGGCTCGCGGGATCACCCAGCAAGAGCTCGGCTGCCTGCACCTGATCGGCGATATCCATCAAGAGGATCCCGCGCAGATCGGCCTCAGCCCGCGTCGGACCAAACCAGCCCGAGAAGAGGAGCGCTCCTGTCTCGGCAAGTTCCTCAAGGAACTCTGTGTGCGACCTGATGAGCTCCTCTCCGATGGAGCCCGCGCTCGGACCCGCTCGGAGAAACACGAGCGTGAAGTCCGCGGCCGCGTACTCCCCCCCGGCGGCACCAGGGCTGGATGCGCACCCAGCTCCGACCCCCACCAGGGCGAGTACGGCGCAACACGAACGGAACCGTAGCCATCCACCGAACTTCTGAATCATGGGCGCAGGCTACCTACGAACGACGCGTTCGCGAAGGAGAATGCGGCCCACGAGTACCTGTGGAGCACCCCCGTAGAGCACCCCCGTAGAGCACCTCTGTGCAAATGCGACACGATGTCCGTAGACTCAAGAGCATGCCCTCCGACGCCGTTCGCCTCGAACAGCGACTTCGTTCGCTCTCGGGAGAGCTATGCGCAGCGCTGGCGCTGGGACTGGCCGACGCAACGGGTCTCGGCGCGGACCAGGATCTGCGGCCTGTTCAGCTCACGCAGAAGCTCGGGTTGAACAAGAGCCTCGCCAGCCGCGTGGTCCGGGCCCTTCGGGAGAATGACGCCCTACGGGCCCTTCGTGGAATCCCCACGCCCCAGGGTCTCCTCCTCATCGAACGCGCCCTGAGGAAAGCGGAAGTGAGCGGGACGACTCTTGCAAGGCTCGCGGCCGCTACGACCGCCTACGCGAATCTTCTCGGCGAGTTCAGCGGAGGGCGGACCGACCTGGAAGCAACGCTGGCGGGCTGGATTCCAGAGGAGCGCGAACGCGCGGAACGGGACGCTCGGCGCTCGGTATTCCGTGGCATGACGACACTCTCCGGAACGCGCGTTGGCACCGTCTACAACTCGCTCTACCTCATCCCATGCCCCGGGGATCCCGACCGTCTCGACACGCTCACGGTGGCCGTCCGCCAGGACATCAGGAGGCTTCGTCAGGAAGCGCGACTCCTGGTGCTCAGCCGCTCCGGCGATGGACAGCCCGGTGACTGGCGCTGCGATCGTCGCACCCTGGGCGGAGAGAAGCTCGATGCCGGCCCACGATCGGTCCTGCTCCCCGACCTTTGCTCCCACCCCATCCCTGAACTCGAGCTGGCCTCCGGCGAGTGGAAAAACATGACGATCCGCATCGCGCAGGATGCGATGGACGTCAACGAATTCGCCACGCTCGGATTCGGCTGGCGCACGTCCTCTGACTATCCGCGATGGGCCGCCAAGGGCGGCTCATTCGGGCACATCAGCTTTCTGACCACGAAGCCAGCAGAAGCCATGACGCTCGACCTTTTCATCCACCAAGGCGTCACGCTCGCTGGCCTGCCATTCGCCTCTGTGAGCCGGGAACACAGCTCAAGCCCGAAGGCTGGGGCGCCCCCCCCAGCGCTGGAATCCGATGCTCGGCGAGATGCGCCCAGGGTCATCGACCTTGACGCGCACCCGAGCGGCCTCAGCAGCAGGGATGTCCGGTCCTGCAAAGCCATTGCAGAGAACGCGACGCGTGAAGCTGGCTTCGAACCTTCTGATTTTCGGAAATTTCGAGCACGGATCGAATTCCCCATCCCCACGGAAGAGCTCACGATCTGGTGGCAACTGCCTGATTCGAGACGCTGACACGGGGCCAGGACGCCTCGTTTGGGGATCCGTAGGGCCCTCCAGTGGGTCTCCTGGGGTCTCCCATAGCCCCATCGAACGGCGTTCCCCATCAACTGCCGCGAGATGTGCGCCGCTTCAGCAAAAGGCCAATAGAATTAGGGAACGCGGGTGATGCGTCTCGCCTCTCACCCTCAGTCGCTTGTTGGTCCTGCTGCCCGGGCGACGTCCCCCTCCGTATTCCTTCCTCTCGAGGCTCTCCAGTGCAAGCCAAGCATCGTCGCCATCTTCTCTCCTCGTCGTTCCTGGCCCTGGCCGCCGCTGCCGCTCCAACGGCTGCCGCGACCACAGCGACTCCCCAGGATGACGGGCCCGCGCTCGGGAACCAGCGCATCACCCAGTTCGAGATCACCAGCGGCACGCTCACGCTGGACGAGCTACGAGCGGCAGGCATGCGGATGTTCGCCACGCCGTTCAACAAGCTGGACGGCTACGGTGATGGGCCCATGGATCCCCTGAGCCCGACGGATCCCCTGCGACGTCCCACCCTGCAGAACAACGGGACCTTCCTGCGCGTCAACGGCCTCGACGCCCAGACCTGCATGGAGTGCCACTCCGTCGGAAGCAACACAACGGCTCCCTTCACGTTCGCCGTCGGCGGCGTGGGGCACTCGAACAACAACGTGCTCTTTCAGCCACGATTTGTCGACGTCGCGGACAGTGCAGGAAACGGCTTTGCCGACTTCGACGGTCGCTTCATCAACCCCCCGTTTCTCTTCGGATCGGGTGGAGTTGAGCTCCTCGGCCTCGAGATGACCATGGACCTGCAGCGCGGCTTCCGCGCAGCGTTCACCACGCCGGATCTCGACGTCTCGATGGTCACCCACGGCGTCTCGTTTGGCGTACTGCGCTACGACTCCGCGGCCCAGGACTTCGACTACTCGGGCCTGGAAGGCGTGGACGAAGACCTGGTGATCCGCCCCTTCGGCCGCAAGGGTGAGTTCGCCACCGTCCGCGGCTTCGACATCGACGCCATGCGCTTCCACTTCGGAATGCAGCCCGTCGAGTTTGCGGGCCCTGGCGTGGACAACGACCTGGACAACGTCGTCGACGAGATCCTTGTCGGCGAGCTCTCGGCGCTCCATATTTTCAACACCCACCTGGAGCGCCCCGAAGTCCGCGACTGGAACGGCGAGGCCCAAGCAGGCTTCGGCCTGTTCTCCACGATCGGCTGCTCTGACTGCCACGTGCCGTCCATCAACACGCGCTCGAAGAGCCTCCGCTACCGGTTCCCCGAGGTCGAGACGGCCCCCCAGCTCAACCAGTTCTATGCCACGGACCTGGTGCAGAGCAAGGCTGGGTTCGACCTGGCACCCAGTGGCGGAATCCAAGTTCCGCTCTTCAGCGACCTCAAGCGCCACGACATGGGCGCTGGTCTCGCCGAGAGCTTCGGTAGCCCGCTCGACTCCGAATTCATCACGGCGCGCCTTTGGGGCGTCGCAGACACGGCTCCGTACCTCCACGATGGCCGCGCCACGACCTTGACCGAGGCGATCCTCGCCCACGGCGGTGAGGCCATCAGCGCCCGAAACGCCTTCGCCAGCCTCAGCCTGCCCGAGCGGATCCAGGTCCTGACGTTCCTCAAGCGCCTGCGTACGCCGGTGGACCCCGCGGCTGATTTGCTGCCCTAGGAGCGTGTCGCGCATAGCTGAATCCGAGTAGCGGGCCCCCAGCTTCCGGAAGCTGCGTAGCCCCAACACCCCTGGGACTTAGGAGTCTGCGCCAAATCGTCTTCTAATCACAAAAAGGCCAAAGTCGGACGCTCCGGAGCGTCGACATCGAAGGCGGGTCGTGGCACATCGTGCTGTGGGACCCGCCTTCTTTCGTTTCTGCGGCCTTACCCGTCATGCGCACCAACACCCGGCACCCCAACGTCTTCCTCCGCTGCTCTGCTGCCCTCGTCCTGGGCGTAGCCGCAAGCTGCGCCTCGCCCAAGACCCGGGAATCTGTCCCTAGCACGCCCGCCGCACCGGTCATCACCACTCCCTTTGCGGGCGAGGTTGGAATGGGTGTTTCCTACCTGCAGACCCGAGCGGCAGACCTCATCGAAGCGGTTGAGGGCATGATCATCTGCCTCGAGAATCGTGATCTTCAGGGGGCCAAACGCAACTACTTCGAAGGCCGTGCTCCATACGAGGAGATCGAGATCGTCGCGCGCGCCTTCCCCGAGCTGCACAAACGCATCGACGCGAGGGCCTACGAGTACCCATCAGGCGAGCTGGACCCCGAGTTCGGCGGCTTCCACCGTATCGAGATCTTCCTCTTCTCGAGAGGGAAAGTGACTCCGGCCTTGCCGGTTGCGAAAGCCCTCCTCGAAGACGTCGAGGAGCTTCAGTCGGTCCTCGCTGACCGTCGTCTCTTCGACGCGAAGATGGAGTTCGACGCGATGATCGATCGCTGCAGCGAAATCGCTTCGAAGACGATCACCAGTGAAGAGGAGATGTGGAGCGACCAGAGCCTCCTCGTCATCCGTCACTCATGGGTCGGCATCCATAGCCTCTACCGTCACTTTGCCGGCGAGGTTCGCGAGGTGGACGTCAAGCTCGCCGAGAGAATCGACCGTGCCTACCGCCAGGCCATCGAGCTGATCCGCTCGGACTTCCCGATCGGACAAATCAAGGGTGCTCCCTTCTCGATCATCGACCGACGCAAGCGCCGCGAGATCGCGGATGCGAGCCTCAAGCTGCGTGGATTGCTCGTGAAGGCGCAAGAGGCCCTGGGCCTCATCGACGCCTGATCAACACCGACTCCCCGGGGAGCCTTTCCCCCACGCGGTTCGCATAAAAAGAGCGAGCGCCCCCTTACGGGAGCGCTCGCTCTTCTCACGTCACGGGCCGCCTACGTCAGATGCCTGGGCGCAACCATCACGCCCGCCACCTTCATCAGGCGTCTGGCTTGCTGTCGAATTCCTTGATGAAGGACTCGGCCTCGGCGATGGACGCCTCCATGTTGGCGATCAGCTGACCCACGTCACCCTCGATCTTCAGCACGTCGCTCTCCAGCGAGTTGATCGCCAGCGAGTTGAGCGTGTGCTTCAGGGAGAGGACCTGGTCATGGAAGGCGGCGAGTACGGGGGCCATTGAGGCTTCCGCCTTCTCCATCGAGCCGATGAGCCCGTTGTAACGATTGCGCGTCGCACGGAGCTGGCCTTCGCTCCGGCGGCGAAGGTCGGCGCTTTCGTACTCCTCGATCTCGCCCTCCCACTCTTCGAAGAGATCGCCCGCAACGCTGCGAATCTTCTCGATGCGCTTCGAAACGTCGTTCGCTGCATCGACCGAATCGTCGTACTCGTCGCTGAACTCCTCGTACATCTTCTGGACGTTACCGCCGTCGAAGTTATTGAGTTCCTGCAGCTTCTGAAGCGTGGTCTTGAACTGCTCCTGAGCATCGACCTGGTCCTCGCGGGCGTCGGCCACCCGATCGACGAGGATGTCGCGCTTCTCGACGCCGAACTGCTCCATCATCGCGTAGTACGGCGTGCTGCAGCTGGTCGCGCCAAAGGTCGTGGCAAGGCTGAAAAGAAGGAGTGCGGTGCGCATGGGTCAGTGGGGTTCGATCTCGGGGAGGTGAGGGTGCGCAGACGCCCTCGCATGGGTGCGTGCGTGTCCTCATACTTCGATCGGCTCGCCACGGGCGGGCCGAGGACAAATTTTAGACCTGCGCCGCCCCGAAGTTGCGGCTGAGCGCCGTGAATTACCGGGCGCGCCTCGCGTCCCACGGCGATTGCCCGGGACGATGGACCGCTCCGGCCGTATCCTCCAACGCCATGCTGGCCCCCAAGAACTCAGGCACGAGCCACTCTCACGTGCTCCCTGGCGCCGTGATCCGCCCTGTGCTCCCCTCGGGGCTCCTGACTTCACACGCCGCAGCGGCACAGGGCCAGCCGGGAGAGACGCCCGCGCCGCCCAACGTAATTGTCATCTACGTGGATGACCTCGGCGCCGGTATGCGCTTCACCCAGGGGTACAGCGGCTCGCCCGCCTGCGGCCCGTCGCACTGCTCCCTCATGACCGGGGAAGCACTCCGGCCACGCCGAGGTCCGCGACCACTGGCCGAACGGATGATATGCACTTGAACGATCGAGCCAATCCGCTGTCTACCTCGCTGGACTTCCCGCTGGCTTTCCCGCTGGTGATCCCCAAGGCGCCGCGCGGCGCCGGCGGTGACCTCCTGATCGCCGTCGTTCTTCCGACGCCCGATCAGGAGCCTGATCGCCCGGCACCCGAACGGGTCGCGGCGCAGCGAGCTGCGTCCCGCGCCGCCCTGCGGGAAGCTGCCGCGCGGGCGGGGTGCCCAGACGGTTGCTTCGAGAAGTCGGGGGAACGAGGCCCGCCGATCCCCACGGCGAACGGCTGGCACTGGTCCATCAGTCACGACGCGAGCTTCGTGGCCGCCGTGGTGTCGAGCCGTGGCCCCCTCGGCATCGACCTCGAGCGGATTGCGCTGCGCCGGCGCCTGCTGGTGGAGCGCGTCGCAGATGACGACGAGCGCGCCGAGCTCGGTGAAACCGAAGACGCCCCGTTGGATGCAAACGGCTTCGCCAGGCTCTGGACGTCCAAGGAGGCGGTGCTGAAGGCCGAGCAGATTGGCCTGCCGGGCCTGGCCCACTGCAAGCTGCGGCAGGTAGACGGCCCCTGGCGCACTCGAATGACCTACCGCGCGGAGGCGCGAGACGTCGTGCACACGCGCGTCGCTTCGCACCTCGTGAGCCTGTCCTCCACGGCGCCCTTTCAACGCGTCCTCTGGTGCCTGCGTAGCCAGGGCTAGTCTCCCTGGCCAAAGCCCGCTTCCCAACGCAAGGGGCTAGCCCCGTCAGCGAATCGGTGCGCCAGGGCCTTGAGATGGAGTGAGGGGCTCCTAACGGAGAGTGCCTGCGATCTCGCGCGGAAGCGGCACAGGCTGATCCGTTTCCAGGTTAATCGACATGCCCGCGCCCCCTGCCTCCAGGTGAAGCGACAGCCACTCCGCGAGCCGTGCCACAACGTCGGGCCGTTCGACCGATAGATCGTGCTGCTCCACAATGTCCCGAGCCAGGTCGTAGAGCTCGAACCTAGGTACGGGGCGCCGCACCGCCTCGCCATCCTCCTGAGTGACGCTCGAGTGGAAGTAGATCAGCTTCCAGCGTCCCATCCTGATGGCGCTGTAGGGTTCGATACCCGGCCCGGCTACGCCCCAGTAGTGAGGCTGGTGCCAGATGATGGAACGCGGCACCTGGGGCGCTTCACCCCCAAGGAGCGGCCGCAGATTCAGGCCGGTGGCTCCGGAGTTCGCTTGGCTCGCGCCTGCGGCAGCCAGCAACGTTCGAAAGAGATCCTGGGTCACGACCGGTTCATGCGTGACCACGCCCGCGGCGGTCACGCCGGGCCACCGAACCATCAGCGGCACGCGTATCCCGCCTTCGTACGCCGACCCCTTTCCGCTCCGCAGCGGACGGTTGTGGGTGTGCCTCTTGCCCCCGCGGCCGTGGGCTGAGAGCCCTCCGTTATCGCTGGTGAACACGACGAGCGTCTCCCCCGCGATCCCGAGATCCTCCACCGCCGCCAAGATCTTCCCTACCGCGTCATCCGCGCTCGCCACGAGCGTCGCGTAGGCAAGCTCGGGTCCTTCGAGATCGGGAAAGCGGTCCCGCACTCGCTCGTTCACCATCAGCGGCGCGTGCACGGCATACGGCGCAAAGTGCAGGAACACCCGCTGGCCATCGGCCACGCCGCGCCGAAGCGCCGCTTCGGCCTCGATCGCGAGAACGTCGGTCAGGAAGACATCCTTGCCGTGGTAGGCATCCAGACCGGGAACGTCCCAGGCGTGATTGCCCGCCCCGGCCTTGCCTGCGCGGCCCTGCCTGCCCGCCGCGCTGAATCCGTCGATGCCGAGGTAGCTGCCAGGCCCCCCCCCCGCCCAGCCGGCGATGTTCACGTCGAAGCCCAGCGCCGCGGGATCGCCGCCGGGCCCCGTGCCGAAGTGAGCCTTGCCCGCGTGGATGGTGCGGTAGCTGGCCGCGGCGAGCCGTGACGCCAGGGTCTCCTCGCCCGGCTGGATTCCGTTGACGCGCCAGCTCGGTGCCCCGAGCACAGGGGCCCCCCGTGGAAAGGGAGACGACTGGTCGCGGTCGACTTCCTTGGTCCAGTAGGTGATCCCCGTGCGGGCGGGAGACTGCCCCAGCATCAGGCTCGTTCGCGTGGGCGTGCAGACCGGCGCGGCCGCGTAGGCGTCTGAGAATCGGATGGACTCGGCGCCTAGGCGTGCGATGTGGGGCGTGAGAAAGTGACGCGCACTGCTTGCCTCCTCGCCGTCCGAATTCTGCGCCTCGGTCAGCGGAGTCCACGCCGCCGGCTCGAGGTCGCGCCAGCCCAGGTCATCGATCATGAAAAAGATGATGTGGGGCGGCGAAGGCGCCGAGCCACCGTCACCTCCCGGATCCTGTGGAGACGCCGGGATCAGGGCCAGCGCGCACATTGCAGAGAGCAGCGAAAAGTGGAGGGTCATGGGCCTGAGACTATCGTCTGCGGCGGGTCGAAGGGCTATGCACGGACTCTTCCGTGGGGACCAGCGAGCTCCCCGGGGACCCGGAACCTGCCAAGGTCCGCGTTCGCAGGGTGCGCTAGCGGCAGCCGAACCGCTATCCTTCACGGCCCCGCCAGGATGGACAGCCCGCCCGCCGCCGCTGCTCCACCTCCCCGCTGGCTCCCCCCCCGCTGGCTACTCCCTGCTGGCTACTCCCTGCTGGCTACTCCCCACCGGCTATTTCCCACTGGGTCCTCACTGGGTCCCAAGAAGCTTGAGTTCCACCGCCGTGCCCACCAACGCCAGCCAGCCCCCGTCTCCGGGCCGCGCTCAAGTCGAGCGTAGAGCCGAGAAGATCGCCGGCCCCGTCCGCCACCTCTTCCCGTACGCCCCCCACTTCGCGGATGTCCCGGGCGGGCACTCCACCAAGGGCCAGTCCGCGGTCATGCACTACGTCGACGAAGGGGTGACCAACACGGAGGGCCCGGTCCTGTGCGTCCATGGCAACCCGACGTGGTCCTTCTACTGGCGCCGGATCATCGAGGAGCTCAAGGGCGAGACCCGCGTCGTCGCCCCCGATCACCTCGGCATGGGCCTGTCTGAACGGATCCCCGGCGGCGTGAGGCTCGCGGAGCACGTCGCGGCGCTCGTCTCGCTGATCGAGCAGCTCGACCTCAAGAACATCACCCTGGTCGTCCACGACTGGGGCGGCGCCATCGGCTTCGGCGCGGCGGTTGCCCTCCCCGAGCGCTTCTCACGCCTCGTCGTCACGAATACGGCCGCGTTCCCAACCAGCTTCATGCCGAAGCGCATTGCGGCCTGCCGCGTCCCCGGCGTCGGACGCCTGGCCGTCCAGGGAGGCAACGCGTTCGCCCGCGCCGCCACCACGCAGACGACGGTGATCCCCCTGGACGACGACGTTCGCAAGGGCCTACTCGCCCCGTACTCGAGCTGGACCAATCGCGAACAGGTTTGGCGCTTCGTGATGGATATCCCCATGAAGGAGTCCCATCCGAGCTGGACGACGCTCTGCGCCATCGCAGACAAGATCGAAACGCTGCAGGCGATGCCCATGGATATCGTCTGGGGCATGCACGACTGGTGCTTCACGCCGCTCTTCAAGTCGATGTGGGAGCAGCGCTTCCCAGAGGCCTTCGTCACGGTGCTCGATGGCGCAGGCCACTACGTCAACGAAGACGCGCCCGAAGCCGTCATCACCGCGATCCGCAGGGTTCGGCGTCAGTTGCCCTCGCTCGCCGGCAGCCTGGGTCTTGATGACGGAGCCGCAGAATGACGGTGCAAGATCCGAGTACGCAGATTGGACCTCGCTTGCGCGCAGTTCCTGCCCTCACGAACATCGCGGCGTTCCTCCCCGCGGGCGCCAAGGAGCGACCGGACTTGCCCGCCGTCGTTTCCCCCGGCAAGCGTCCGGGTGAATGGCACAGCACGTCCTACGCAGAGCTCGAGGCCCTTTCCAATCGAATCGCCTCCGGACTCAGCGCAAAAGGCGTGACCAAGGGCATGCGTGCCTGCGTCTTCGTCAAGCCTGGCTCCGAGCTCATCGCGATCACGTACGCGCTCTTCAAGCTCGGCGCGGTGCCCGTTCTGGCTGACCCTGGTATGGGCCGCGAACGTCTCCTCGCCGCCGTCGAACGCGTCACCCCAGACGTGTTCATCGGGATCCCGCTCGCGCACGCCATTCGCAGCGTGTTCTCCACCGCCTTCAAGAGCGTTTCACTCTATGTGACCGTTGGGATGCGGCTCGGTTGGAGCGGAACAACGCTCAAGAAGCTGATCGCTCGTCAGCCGTCCACCTTCGAGATCGAACCCACTTCGAAGGACGATCCCGCGGCTATCCTGTTCACCAGTGGAAGCACAGGCCCCCCTAAGGGCGTCCTGTACACGCACGGGATGTTTCACGCCCAGGTCCTGGCGCTGAAGGAGCTCTACGGCTTCGAGCCCGGTGAGGTCGACCTTGCCTGCTTCCCGCTCTTCGCCCTCTTTGACATCGCGTTCGGCATGACGTCGGTCTTCCCGGACATGGACGCGTCGAAGCCCGCGCAGTGCGATCCCACGAAGATCGCCCGCGCCATTCAGGAGTCGGGCGCGACGACATCCTTCGGCTCGCCCGCGATCTGGCGCCGGGTCCTGCCCTACTGCCACGACCAGGGCTACAAGCTACCCGGCCTTCGCCGCCTCTTGATGGCCGGCGCCCCCGTCCCCCCGGACCTCATCCAGCGCGCCCACGCCGTGCTGAGCATGGACGCCGACGTGTTCACGCCCTACGGCGCCACCGAGGCTCTTCCCGTCGCTTCCATCGCGGGGCGTGAGGTCGCGCCCGGACTCCTGGAGGCGATGAAGAACGGCGCGGGTACGTGCGTGGGCGAGGCGGCCCCCGGCATCGAGATCCGCCTGATTCAGATCACCGACGAATCGATCCCAGCCTGGTCAGACAACCTCAGGGTCGGCCTCGGCGAGATGGGCGAGGTGTGCGTCCGCGGCGCCGTCACGACCGAGCTCTACGCCGAGGAGAAAGAGCACACGCTGAAGGCCAAGATTCGCGATGCGGACGGGTCTGTGTGGCACCGAATGGGCGACATCGGCCGCTTCGACTCCGAGGGGCGTCTCTGGTTCCTCGGCCGCAAGTCACATCGCCTGGAGACCGAGTCGGGGATCCGCATGCCGGTCCCCGTCGAGAACATCTTCAACCTGCACCCTCGCGTGTATCGTTCGGCGCTGGTCGGCATCGGACCGAGGGGTTCGGAGACGCCGCTCCTCGTCATTGAGGCCATTCCCGGCGAGTACCCCAAGGGCGAGACGATGACCCAGGGTTTCATCATGCAGCTGCGCGATATCGGGCGCCGCATCCCGCGCGCGGCCGACATCGAGCACTTCCTGTTCCACGAGTCGTTCCCGGTGGATCCGCGTCACAACGCCAAGATCCACCGTGAAGAGCTGAAGGCCTGGGCCGAGCGCCACGTCCTCTGATCCGAGGCCCACGGTGAGAGCTCTAGTCACAGGCGGAGGCGGTTTCCTCGGGAAGGCCGTCGTCCAGGCGCTGCTTGCGCGCGGCGACGAGGCCGTTTCGATCTCGCGCAGCCACTACCCCGCGCTGGAGGCAATGGGCGTGCCCTCCGTGCAGGCCGACCTTGGCGCGGGGGCGAGTCCGATCCTACGAGCGCTCGTCGAGCACGGCGTGGACACCGTTTTCCACTGCGCGGCCAAGCCCGGGGTCTTCGGGCCGGCCGCGGGCTACGAGCACGCCAACGTCGCCGCGACCCAGCACGTCATCGCCGCATGCCTCGCCGCGGGCGTCCCGCGCCTGGTGTTCACCTCGTCGCCGAGCGTGGTCTTCGACGGCCAGAGCCATAGAAATGCGGGCCGAGACCTCCCGTACCCGGACCGCTACCTCGCCCACTACCCACGCACGAAGGCGGAGGCTGAACGTCTCGTCCTGGCCGCGAACGGGGCTCACTCGGAGGAGAGCAAACTCGATCTCGCGACCGTCGCCCTGCGCCCTCACCTGATCTTCGGGCCCGGCGATCCGAACCTTATTCCGAGGCTCCTCGCGCGCGCCGACGCGGGCAAGCTCCGCATCGTCGGCCCCCTGGACAGCGAGGTCAGCCTGAGCTACGTCGACAACGCGGCCGAGGCCCACCTCGTCGCCGCGGACGCGCTGGTCACGGGCGGTGCGCAGGCCTCGTGCGCTGGTCGCGCCTACTTCATCAACAACGTCGAGCCGGTGCGCCTCTGGGACTGGATCAACCGCGTGCTCAAGGCCACGGGCCGCCCACCGGTCACGCGACGCGTCCCCGCCA
>JBLIHL010000005.1:0-35824 GCA_047635895.1 Paracoccaceae bacterium
CTCCTCCAGGACCGGCTCCGCACCGAAGACCATCCATCCTGGAGCGTCGGCCACAAAAGGTCTCCAGGCCGGCAGCCCCTCCCCATTCGGCGTCCCGGTCCGGATGAAGTTCACCCAGTAGTCCTGAATGGGTGCTCCACCAAGTGAGAAGAGCGGGCCAACCTTCCCGCCATGGGGCGCGCCGAAGAACGTCCTTCGCATGGAGGAGATCACAGCGCCTGTAGGCCTGGGGATCCATAGATCCATAGGTATCGGGGGAGGTCAGGGGTCTGCTGCTTTGGCAGCGAGAAGGTCGGCTGTCCGGAGGGCAGCTCGAGGATTTGCCTGCGCGGGACTCCGTAGGCTGCGGCGCCCGCCGGAAGTCGCAGTCGCGCCTCGCCCGCCTCGTAGGTCGGAGGGTGCTGCTCATCCGGATCCGCGACGTAGAGCACGTCACGAAGCTTCCACTCAGAGCCGTCGAAGACCAGCCTGAGCCAGCGGAACGGAACGCGCATGGCGCTGAGGCGCGCGGTTGAGCGGTCGCTGGAGGCTCGGAGCGAGGCTCGAGGATCCAGCCTGGTTTCGTCCACAGGCCCCGGAACCGGTGCCACCGCCAGCACCTCGGCGGCGCCGGTGAGGGACTCCAACTCTTGCGCTAGGGCCTGCGTGAACGAGGTGGCGACGCGCGCCCGCTCGGCCCGGACCGTCGCGGTGCCTTGCACGATCGGCGACTCGACGACCATCAGCAGCAGCAGCGCGACCTGGGGAATCGCGTGGGCCCAGCGGGGCAGGCGCAGCACCACCGCAGCGGAGCCGGCCAGCGTGTACGCCGCTACCAGCCCGAAGGCGACTGCTGCGAGCGCCGTCGCGGGGTAAACCTGCCTGGGGAACCAGACGCCCTCGTTGGCCACCACCGCGCCATAGAGACCCAGCACGACGAGTAGCCCGAGCGGCAAGGATCTCGCTCGCTCTCGCGCGAGGGCGATGCACGTCACGGCGTAGTAAGACGCGAGCGCAGCGGCAGCGCCTGCGTGGAGCATCGACGCTTGTCCGAGCTGGCCCGTCAGCGCCGTGCCGTAGAGCTTCCAGACGGCGGCCGCGCGACCGGGCTCGGCAGCCACGACCTCGTAGCCGCTGTCGCCGTCGAGTACGCGCTGGCGAATCCATATTCCCGCCGCGATCCACGCCCAGCCCCAGGCCGTCAGGAGCACAGAGCGACGAATAGGCGACTCGGCCGCCGCAGCGAAGACGACGAACGGAAGCGCGACCGCAAGGAGCGCGCCCAGCTCATTGCCGAACAGGCTCGCGAGGAGGAGTGGTCCCACGAGCGCCGCTGAGAGCCGCCCAAGGACGCCGGGGCCCGTGGTGCTCGTGCGGGCCGCTACGCGCTGGGCCAGCAGGAGGCCCGCGAAGGCCAGGCACACGGCCAGCGGGTAGCTACGGCGCGACAGGAAGGGAATGACCTCGTCGTTCCCCACGTGCAGCGCGAACCAGGTGAGAGCAGCAAGCCCCGCCACCGCCGCGGGGACGCGACTCCGCGGGTGATCTTGGGCGCCGCCCCGGCCGAGCGTGAAGCTCAGCCCAAAGACCAAGAGCGCGCTCAAGAGATGCAGGGCCAGATCGGTCCACCGCAGCGCGCTGGCGGAGGGGCCGAAGAGGGCAAGATCCGCCGTGAAGCTGAGCGCCGTCAGCGGCCGATAGCCAACAAAGTGCGAGCCCCGAAACGTCCATTCGGCCCAGCCCTCGCCGCCCGGAACGGCATTCTCAATCCACTTGATCGAATCCGGCTGCAGGGGCACCGCGTCGAGAAAGACAAGGAACGGAAGAGCGCCGATCGTGAGGAGCACCAAGCATGCGGCGCCCAGGAGGATCGCGCGCATCAGTCGTCCCCCCCGTAGCCGAGCTCCTTCATACGCTGCTCGTTCGCGGCATTGATTTGGATGGTCTCGCCGATCAGCGCCTTCGCTGCCGCGACCTCCCGCCACTCCACGAGCTCGCCGAGGAGCCGGTCGGCGTCCTCCGGCCGAAGCTTTGCCAGGTTGGACTTCTCGCCGGGGTCCGTGGCCAGATCAAACAGCTGGAGGCGCCCATCCGGCCGCTGAATCAGCTTCAGCGAGCCGGACATGGCGGCGGAAGCCGCGCGGGTCCGACCTGTCTCCGAGAACAGAGTTCGCCCCGTCGGCGGCAGCGGCAAGAGCGCGCGCCCTTCCAGCTCGGTCGTGGCTTCCAACCCAACCACCGCGAGCACCGTCGGGTACAGGTCGATCAGCGCAACGGGCTCGTCGATTACGCTCCTCGCTGCGCTGGAAGACGCGGGCAGCTTCAGGACCAACGGGACGTGAATCAGCTCGGAGAACAGCGACTTGGCGTGGCCGAAGCGGCCGTGGTCCAGGAACTCCTCACCGTGATCCGCGGTCACGATGATGAACGTGTCGTCCCACTGCCCACTTTCACGAAGGGTGTCCAGAAGCAGGCCGATCTGCCGATCCGTGTACGCGATCTCCGAGTCATAGAGGCGGATCAGCTCGGCGAGGTCCGCCTCCCCCACCTCGTCCTGCATCTTCCGGAGCTCGCGGAATAGAAGGCCGCTCGACACGGGCCCTTCGTACCCCGACGGCCCGCCGAAGTCCTGGCCGCCATGATCCACGTAGGCGGCGTGGGGATCGAAGTAGTGAACAAAGAGAAAGAACGGCTCGTCGTCGTTCGCAAGCTGCCGAAAGACCGCCTGCGCCGCGCGGGTGACGCCTTCGGACGTGACAGCCGAATGCCCCTGGACGTGCGTTTCGTCGAAGAGGTCGAACCCCTGGTCGAAGTTCCAGTCGCTCCCGAGGAACGAGTGGCTGATCACGCCCGCGGTCTGGTAGCCAGCGGCCTGAAGAGCCTCGGGTAGCAGGACCAGCTCGTCGGAGAGCGCGTTCTGCTCGCTCGTGATCCCCAGGGACGAGGGGTACCGCGACGTCATGAGCGCACCGATCGACGGCGTCGTCCACGGCGCCTGGGCCGTGGCGCGCTCGTAACGCAAACCCTCCGACGCAAGCCGCGTCAGATGCGGCGACGTCTCGCGCTCGTAGCCGTAGGTCGAGAGATGGTCCGTGCGCAGGGTGTCGATGACGATCAGCACGACGTTGGGCGATGAGCCCGCCGCGGACTGCGGCGCCGACTCCTCTCCACCGCAGGCGGCGAGCCCCAAGAGCCCTTGCGTGAGAAGACACAGAAAGAGTGCCTCCAACCTGCGCTTCCCTTCGGGTGTTTTCGAAGCGTTCCCCATGCAAGGAGCTTACCTGTTCCGCGCGGACGGGGGATCGCTTCCGAGCGGTTCAACGGTACGCTGGCACGCCCTTGCTCCAGTGAAAGACAACGTTCCAGGCACAGCCGTATTCCTATCGAAACTCTCATCGAACCCGACGCGCCGCTCGACGACGCTCCCGCCCGGACCGTAGCCGCCGAATTTCGCGGCCTCCTGGAATCTGGCTACACCCTCGCTCCTGCCGGGACCGCGCGCGATCACCCCGAGGTTCTTCTCGAAGGCCGCCGCGCGCCGCGCTACCGGATCTCCTTCCTCAACGCGACCTACTACCTGTCGCACTTCGCCCACGACGACCTGAATTTCTTCGTGGCCTTCGTCCAGCTCGCGGGTCGCCGCAAGATCTGGCCGCGCATCTTCTACAAGGATTCGTCGCTCGTCTGGCGTGTCGCCAGCCACGTTGTCCGGAACGACGACGAGAACTGGATCGGCAAGGGCGAGGTCCAGTGGGTGAACCGGCCCGACGGTGAGTACCTCGAAACGCTTGAGGAAACGACCAACCTGCCGTTCGAGATCCAGGGCGCCCTCGATGACGCCACGCGGCGCGGCTTCAGGCCCAAGGCCGATCACAAAGCCATAGAGCTTGTGCTCCGCGCCGGAGCGACCCATCGCATCAAGCCCTTCGCTGACTTCAGCGGTCCGCGCGAGAAAGCGGCCGCCGAGTACTCACTGAACCGAGGTCGCCCCATCGCCCGGCTGGGTCGTGCCGCCGATCCTGCGTCCATGACGTTCGCCCGCGGATTTGAGCCGGACTTCAAAAACGGACACCTCGGGTTCACGGTGAGTTCCAGCCGCATGTACAACGGCCGGATCGAGAAGCATCGCGTCCTCTCGAAGAACCGACGCGTGCAGTTTCAATTCGTGGCTTCGCCGACCCACGTCTGGATGAACCCGCCGCAGACGCTGACGCCTGAAATCATGACCTACGGGGTCCGTACGACCCACGTGTCTGCGGTCGACGAGGCGTTTGTTCCCGGCTATGAGTTCCACTACTACGACGCCACGGTCGAGCCTCCCGAGCTCCACAGCCAGATCCCGGAGGGCTTCGAGGGAGAGCCTAGCCCCATCGATCCGACGCGCTGGGATGCGTCACCGTGGAATGACCGCCTGCCCATGATCGCCGAATTCCGCAGAGTGGTGCTTAAGGGACGGCCCGTCAGAGGCTGAGAACGAGCATCCGGAACTCACCCCGCACGGCCTCCGCCGGGGCTCCGCGCTCGTCTTCAAGGGTGATGCTAAACCCTCGCTCTCGCGCTCTCCTCTGGAATTGAGGGACGCGCTCGCGGCCGGGGTCGGCCAGGTAGACCTGGCCACCCGGGGTCAGCAGGCGTTCGAACACGTCCAGTAGCGCCGAGTGCGTCGTCGGGTCGTAGGTGACTTCGCAGCCGATGATCGCGTCGAAAGCCTCGTGCTCCGGGATCGAGCGCCAGTCCAGGAGCTGCGCGCACTCGCGGGGCAGGCCGTGCCGAACGGCGTTCGCCCGCATCACCGCGATGGAGAGCGGGTCGTAGTCCGTGAGCGTGACCTGGGCCTTTCCGGCGCTCCGGGCGGCTAGCCCTATGCCCACCGCTCCCAGCCCCGCGCCGACCTCCAGCACGCGGCCTTCCAGCCCGCGCCGCTCCAGCGCTCGGACCATGCGCGGAGCGGAATCCCAGAGCCAGGCCCAATAGGGCATCGCCCCGTGGAATTCGGCCGACGCGGGGGCCTCGTCGGGATCAAAAAGAAGGTCCGGGCGCGCTGGCGCCCAGAGCTCGATCGCCGCGAGCTCTGGATCCTCCGGGCCGGCAAGGGGCTGAAGCTCCCAGCCTCCGGCAATCCCGGGAAGGCCAGCGAGATCAGATTCAGGGGACGCGTGGTTCATCACGGGAAGAACGTGTTCAAGTGGCCGCTGCGCCACCACCGGTCGACAGCACGTGGAGGCTGGCCGACATCGCTTCTCCCAAGAAGCTGGACGCCACCTCCATCCCGGCATCGCCCTCGAACTCGCCGACCGTTAAGACTGCGCCGAACCACTTGTCCGTCCAAGATCCGTGCGCCAGTCGAGGCAGGCCCGCTGAATCGTCCGTTGGCCGGTCCACCCCGTAAGGGTTCACGTAGAAGTAGGGGTGCGGATAATGCTCGTCGCCCAGCGCGAAGCCGCCACCGATGCTGGTGTCTCCGACCACCTCAGCCTGGAAGAAGCCCAGGTCGAAATGATGCGGCCAGACGCGCAGCTCCCCCATGTCGGCCATGGCGAGCGCGGCGAAGCTCAGCCACCCTGCGATCTCTAGCAGGTGTTCTGACTTGGGCACGAAGGGCTCTTCGCCGCCCCGCGCTTCAGCGGGTGCGTCATAGGTCCTCAAGGACAGCGCTGCCCCCACTTTTTGCCCGAGCCAGAGCATGCCTTCATCAAGCGTCCTCCCGTGCAGCTCCAATGAATCGCCCCCGTGGTGAAGGCTGAAGCTCGGAACGTGGATATGCGCGCCGATCCGGCTGACCAGCGCCTGCTTGCCTGAATCCCAGCCAAGGTTGGAGTGGCTATCATCCGCCGTCTTCTCAAGCATCGCGTCTGCGGCGGCGCTCAGGATCCGCGCTGCCCAGTGAAGCTCCGTTCGGGCGGCAGCCAGTGGTTCATGCTCAGCCATCATTTCACTCTGTATTTCACTCTGTACCAGGTCACGAATCGGGGCAGCCAGCTGTCCACCGGGGAGGCCATTCACCCAGGGGGGCGTAGCTCGGTATGTGGCGGATTCGTGCCTGGTACCGTACCGACTTCGGCGGGCGGTGACGCGACTGGACTGTTTCGGGACGGAGCCGGGCCAGCATCCGAGCAACTCCGCCGCATCCCGTCCGTGCTCCGCTTATCATGGGGAAGGCCCCCCTGGGTCCTCTCCCCCGTGAACGCTCCCGCCCCAACCGCCCTCCCCCGGCCGAACCGATGACCTCCAAGCGTCTTCTTCGAAGCCTGCGGGTGCTTTTCTTCAGCATCTGCGTGTTGGCGGCTGCCACTAAATTCGTTTGGGAGCGTCACCCCGACCTGGTTTCTTGGGTCGATGAGAACCTGAAGAAGCGCAGCGTCCACGAGGAGGTCGGCGCCCTGCGGCGGGGCCAGGAACACTTCCGACGCGGCGAGAGCGCGGCCGGCATCGAAGTGCTCACTCGGCTTGCGGAGTCGATGGCTGGCGTGCTGAACGGCGACCGCCTGGAGCCCACCAAGATCCAAACCCTGAAGCTGCTCACGAACGCGCACGATGGCCTTGGCCAGCTGGATCAAGCGCTTCGCTGGAGCGATGAGCTGCACGCCCTCGACCCCAGATTGGTCACGGCCGAACTCCGGCGCGCATCTCTCCTGACTCGGTCAGGACGTATCGACGAAGCACTGGCCACGCTCGCCCCCGTGGTCGCACTCAGCAGCGTCGCGAACCTCGAAGTCAATACCAAGCTCCTTGCTGAGCTCAGCCGCGCAGGCGAGATCCATGGCGCGCTCGCCATCCTCATTCAGCTCGGAGACCAGGGCCCCCTGGGCCTTCCTCTCGACGGCTGGGAAGTGCGTCAGCGCACCGGCGAGACCTGGTCTGACCCCAGACGGTTCTCCATCCTGCGCCCAGAAGGCGCCCGTCAAGGGCTCTACGACACGATGGTCGAGCTACCGGCCGTGGACGCCGACGGTTCGCGGGCCCAATGGTCCGCGCTTCGCATCGATGCTCCCCGCGGTTCATCCTTCAGCCTCTGGGACCCGACCTTCACGCTCCTGGCTCCTGACGCGACCGTCGCCGCTGAGCTAGGCCCGGCTGATCTGGGAAAGCCCCGCAACATGACGTTGCACGACAACGTTCTTTCCGCCACCGGCCATTCCGATCCCTACATTGTCGTCCAGGCGCCGGGAAGCGAGCCGCTGGAGGCGCTGACTCTCCGTCTCCAGTTCGAGCTTCGGCCGGCTCTTCCCGCCGAGCTGAGCGCGATGCTTGGCACCGCGAAGTCGGCGCAAGCGATCGCCCGCCTGCGCGAGGAGCTCCGCGCCAAGGACTCGTGGGATCAGCCGGGCGCCTATGGGAGCCCTGCCCCCAAGGAACTGATGGAACGACTCGAGGCGCTGCTCGATGCTTAGATCAGCCGTTCGCTATTTCCGGCAGTCCGCGTCGTTCCTCTGGCGCTGGAGCCTGCTTGCCACGGTGCCTGCAGCCTGCCTCTTTCTCCTCTGGGTCTCTCGAACGGGGGGCAAGTTCATGGACCTCGGCGTCCAGTTCCAGTCACTCAACGAGTCGATGTCGCTGCACCGCATCGGGGGCTTCGAGGCCGAAGGGCTTGCACGAGACGTGGAGCTGGCGTTCCGGCCGCGCGCGCGAACGACGCCTTCTACCCTGCGTCAGGTCGAGATGTACGTGCCCGACTCCGCCGAGGCACGCCTCAACAGTCGCCTGCCTCACTCGGGCCGGGAGTACGTGAATGCATCGCTGCAGTACCCCGATGGAAGCATTGGCGAGGTCAAGCTGCGCTACCGCGGCGATCACTTCTGGCACTGGGGCGCCAAGAAGAAGTCGCTCCGCATCAAGACGAAGAAGGGCCAGCTCTACCAGCGGATGCGCGCCATCAACCTCTCAGCGCCCAAGTCCGCCGACCAGATTGTGGAGCAGCTGTCCAACGAGCTCGCACTGCGCTTCGACCTGATCGCGCCGCGCAGCGAGCTTGTCGACCTGTGGGTCAACGGCCAGCGCCGCGGCATTCACCTCCTCGTCGAACAGCTCGAGGAAATGGTCATCCGAACCAATGGACGGATGCCGGGCGACATTTTCTCGGCGGACATCGTCCGTCGAAACATGTTCCAGGGCGTCGCAACCCGCGCCTTCGAAAGCGCAGGGTTCTGGGAGAAACAGGCGGTTAACAACCACTTCCCAGACGCAGAGGACGCCAACCTCAAGCGCCTGGTCGACGTCGTTTCAAGCCCACCTTCGCGCGCGCGAACCGAGCGCCTGCGAGACCTGATCGACCTCCCCGCCTTCGCTCGCTTCAACGCGTTTCGAACGCTCTGCCAGACCTTCCACTTCGACGACTCGCACAACCAGCGGCTGTACTACGACCCCTGGCGCAACCACTTCGTCCCCGTGGTGTGGGACCCGCTGGGCTGGCACCGAGACTCTCGCCCCAACAAGACCCGGCGCCCGAAACTCGACGTGGTCACCTCCGCGCTGGACGTCGCGCTCTTTGCAGATCCCGAGTTCCTCGCCCTCCGCCAAGAGACGCTAGAACGCTGGTTCTCCGAGGGCGACCACGCGGCCTTCATGGAGCGGGCGCAAGAGCTGCGTGAACAGCTCGACCCCAGCATCGATGAGGACCCCGGCCTGTGCCGGATGCTCACGTTCCTGACGCCGGCCACGGTTCGCAGGGAAATCGCCAAGGTCTTCCGCGACATCGACACCATCACGTCAGCGATCGAGCATGGCTACCTGGCGCCGCTAGAGTTGGTCTATTCCGCCAAGCCTTCAGCACCCGGCAGCGTCCGCCTCGAGATGGATGGCCGCCGCGCCGCCATGGGTGTCGAGTTCGAATTCGAACGGCCGTTTATCCGTGGAGCGCCGCGCGCGTGGATCTCTTTCCTCGATGCGTCCGGGACAGGACAGCGTATCGAGGTTTCCGCACTCGTGACCGCGCGTGGCCAGCGGCTGCGCATCGACACGCCCCTCGTCAGCCAGTTCCTCCTTCAGCCCACCGGGGAACGGCGGGCCCGTGACCGCTTCGCGATCGAGGTTCGCGGCGCGGTTTTTGACGTGACCTTCCAGGGAGGAGGGATCGAGGACAATCGCCTGCTGCGCATCAGCGCCCTGGACGTGGCGGGCAAAGGGACGCTCGCCAAGTCCGTGCAGTCCATGGAACCGGTGTCCCTGGGCAACGTCCATAGCCTGATGACTCCGGCTCCACTTCGCCGGATGGTCCACTGGAGCGGCGACGTCGAGCTAGAGGGCATCACGACGATCACCGATGACGTGATGATCGAGGAGGGCACGGTGATCACGATGCTCCCCGACGCCTCGGTCATCTTTGAAGGCAAGGTGATCGCGCAGGGCAGCCGCGCGCACCCGATTCGCATCAGCGCGGTCGAACCCGCGCAGGGTCCTGTGCGCCCGTTCGGAACGTTCGCCCTCCGGGGCGAGGGCGCGAACGGCTCCTTCTTTTCGTTCGTCGAGATGCGCCACGGTAGCGGGCTCAAGACGACACGCGCTGAGTACAGCGCAGGCTTCTCCATTCACGACGTCGACCAGGTCGTCGTCCAGGACTGCACGTTCTCAGATAGCCAGGTCGTGGACGACATGGTTCACGCGGTCTACTCAACCATCGAATTCCGCCGGTGTCGATTCGTGCGTTCGCTGCTGGACGCGCTCGACATCGACATCAGCGAGGCGCTGGTTGAGGACTGTGAGTTTGTCGATAGCGGCAATGACGGTCTCGACCTCATGACCTCCACCGTCGCAGTCATCGGCTCCACGATGCGCCGCAGTGGCGACAAGGGCGCTTCCGTGGGCGAAGATACGCGGGCGCTCTTTGTGAACTGCTCCATCGAGGACTGCTTGATCGGCGTTCAGGTAAAAGACCGGTCGCAAGCGACGCTCGCCAACTGCGCCGTCCTCGGGAACAGCATTGGGCTCGACACGTACAAGAAGAACTGGCGCTACGACTCGGGTGGTTTCGCCTGGGTCTACAACTCGATCATCGAGAGCAACAAGGCGTCGTTCGGTGCGGACAAGGTGTCCCTTATTCAGGTCCACGACTCGTTCATCGCGCCCGCCCCAGACCTTGGCAAGAAGCTGCGCCGACGCGTTCTGATTGACGACTGGTCGATGAAGGGAGCCCGGGGCAAGGCGGCCTACCGCGGGCCGTTCCGCTTCCCTGACGAATTCGGTTCGTTGCCTGTGTTCCTGGCTCCGTTCTGGTCCCAAGCGGCCCCCGCCCGGCGGGGTCCCCTTGCATCGAGCGCTACCGGTCAGCCTGGAGTGGGTCGCTAAAGACCGCGACCTCTTCGACGTGGCCGCTGAGCTCGAACCCCTCGGGCAGCGCAGAGCTCATCACGCGCAGCTCAATCTCATCGAGCGTCCACGGCTGCCCCGTCCGCGGATGATCCTGAGGGAGCGCGAAGTGGTGCACGCTCGTCGAATGCGGGTCCAGGAACCGCGCTTCATTCCTGAAGAAGTAGTCGCCGCTCTTGCGCGTCCCTTCTGGGCTCCAGAGGGACCAGAACAAGACCGGGTGATCGCTCGGGTTTTGAATGCGGACCCGGAATCCGTGGAAGTGTGTCGATGGCAGGGCCAAGCCGGAGAACAGCATGGCCCGCTCGCGGGGGCTGTCCTCCGCGTGCGCCATGGCGTCCTTGACCAAGGTCTTTGGGCGCTTCGACTCAAAACGCCAGCTGCCGAGGAGCTTGGCCATGCGAGTGTCCCGCCGGGTGACCTCCAGCTGGTACGGGTCGGCGTCCGCAAGGAAGAACGGCCGCGGATCGCGGCCGGCTGTCCCCGCAAAGAAGTAGTCCAGCCCTTCGACTTGGCTGACGCTCACGCCGCTGCCGTCGCCGCCAAATGCCAGGTCCGCGCCGTTATCCTTCGCCGTGCGGAAGAAGCGTGAGCGGTCGAACCCGGCCGGGTTCTGCGCTCCACCCAGGAAGACCACCCGAAACTCAGAACGGCTGGCGGTCAGGGCCTCGGCGAGCCACTCCAGCTGTTCTTCGTGGTCCTTCGTACGGGCCGGCGCATAGGCGCACGCAAAGAACTCGACGTTGCCCCTTACGAACGAGTGGTAGGCGTGCTTCTCACCCGGAAACTCATAAGGGAAGAGCTCGCGGAAGACGTCGAAGTTCTTGCCCTGTGACGTGGGGTAGCCGCCCTCGTGGTTCGCCGCGGCTGCGTAGATCGGCCGCGATGCCAGGAAACGTGCGAAGGGGTCGAAGTAGAAGCGCTTGAAGCTGGCGGCGCTGGTGTAGTTGCACATGTCGCCTGTGCAAAGGGCGAAGTCGAGGCCCATCCCATCGAGCGTTGTCGCCAGATGAGCTACGGGGAACGCGGCGTACGTCGCCGTTCCTCCCGGATGGCCGAAGACTCCAAACTTGATGGGCTCGCCGGGCGTGGCCGTCTCGAAGGATCCGGCGAAGCGCCCATCCACGAGATAGCGGTAGCGCGACCCCGCCACCAGGTTCGCCGCCGACAGCCGATGGTTCATGGACGGCGGCCCCTCCTCGAGGAAGACCGACTCCTGGTCCGCAGCGCCGCCGGGGCCCACGAGCTCCAGCCGGCCGGTCACCGGCGATCTTGTTTTCCATGAGAACGTCACGGAGCGCCCATCCAGGTGCAGAATTTGCGGCGCGATCTCGACGGGTTGGGCCTTCGAGACCCTCACCTGAGCCGGCTCCACGACGGTGACGGGGCCGGCCACAGCCGGCCCAGTCGTTGGCGCAGCCGTTGGCCCAGTAGTTGGCCCAGTAGTTAGCGCTGCGGTTGGCGCTGGCGTTTTCCCAGGCGGTTTCTCTGGCGCCTCCCGTTGAGCCTCGGGCCCCTTGTCCCACCCAACGCTCGCTGCTCCGGCGAGGACCAGCCCCACCGCACCTAAGCCCGTAAGGAGGACAGCCGGTCGCCCGAAGCTTCGTTTGGTTTCCATCACACCAGAGCTTACGTCAGTCTTCGGACTACTGGAGCCCAACCCGCTTTGACTCCGTGGCCATGAAGGCCCGCATGCGCTGCACGTCTTTGGCGTAGGCCGGATCCTCGATGACGTCGGTTCTCTCGTCGGGGTCCTTCGCCATATCGAACAGGACGTCCTGGGCGCCGTCAGCCGCCACGAAGCGGATCAGCTTGAGCTGGCCATCCACGACGGCGCGCTCGTCCATGGCGCCGTTGTTCCACTGCGGGCCCACGTAGAGGAACGTTGACCGCTGGATCTGGTCCGGTGCACGCAGCACGGGCACGAGGCTCATTCCCTCGGACGGCGGCGGGGACGGAATCGAGCATAGATCCATCAGCGTCGGAAAGAGGTCGACGTTGAGAGCCAGGCTCTGGGTCCGGCCCCCATCCCCCGTCACGGGCGGATAGCGGAGCGAAAACGGAATGCGAATCGAGGGCTCGTAGGAAACGCCCTTCTGCTGGATGCCGTGCTCGCCCAGGAGCTGGCCGTTGTCCGCCGTGACGATCACGACGGTGTTGTCGAGTTCGCCCTTCTCCTCTAGCCACGCAATAATGCGGGAGGCGTTATCGTCCACGGAGAGAACAAGCTCCCAGTAGCGCCGGGTGTCCTCGACGTAGTCCGCCGCGCTGTCGATCGCGTGGTTCCTGTCGGTGTTGCCACGAATCCTCTGGTAGAAGAACGGAAGGCTGTCCACGGGATCGTAGGCGCTCGCGGGAAGAGCGATCTTCGCGCCGTCGAGGAGGTTCGCGTGGCGCGGAGCGGGCGTCATCGGCACGTGCGGGCTCTTGAAGCCAACCGTCAGGAGGAACGGACGATCCTCGGGCTGGTTCTCGAGGAACTCGATGGCGTAGTCACCCAGAACGTCTGCCTGGAACCCATCGCTAGGCACGGTGACGCCGTCCACATCGAAGATTTGGTCGAAGTGGTTCCCTGGCCCCTCGTAGCTGACCCACCGATCGAAGCCCGGGCGGGGTTTCGACGCCTGGTTCCTCGCCTTGATATGCCACTTGCCGATGTAGCCGGTCCGGTAGCCGACCTCCTGGAGTTCATCCGCGTAGGTCGGGAACGTCTCCTGGAAGTCGACCTTCGGCTTGTTGGTCAGCACCCCGTGGACGTGGGCGTAGCGACCCGTGAGGAAGCTGGCGCGGGACGGGCAGCAGCGAGACGTGGTGGCGTAGCTCCGCTCGAAGAGGACTCCTTCCTGGCCGATGCGGTCAAGGGCGGGCGTCTGGATCCAAGGGTTCCCGGTGGAGGTGAGCCCGTCGTAGCGGAGGTCGTCTGCCAGGATGATCAGAACGTTCGGACGAGTGGGCGGCTTGGGCTCCCCCGTGCTCCCCATCTCCTCGGTCTCGCCTCTCTTTCCCGTGTCCTGGGCCCCGTCGGGCGCTCCGCTCGGTGAACGGTCAGCGCTGGCTCCCTTGTCTCCGCCGCAGCCCACCAGGAGTTGGGTAGCGAGCAGCCCGGCCAGGAGCAGGGGGCTGGGCTGGTTTGGATGTTGTCGTCGCAAGGGTCTGGGCAAGCGTCTGGAGATGAATCTGGGCAGAGCCTGGGGCCTGCTAGGGGCAGGTAGCGTAGCAGGCGGTGAAACGGTCCGGCGACCTCGTCGGCCCCATCGGCAAACTCAAGATCCGGGTCCGCCTTTGGGGCTCCCCGACGCCTTCCGGAAGCCCGTACGTCACTCCCGACCCGTTAGCGGATACGATTCGCGAAATATGCCTCGTCACGCCGCGTTTCATTGCCTCAGAAGTAGTTCCCACAAACCCCTACGCGAGGTCGATCGGGTCGCGCGGGAGCGGGGTCTCAGCCCGCGAGACAAGAGTCTCCTGCGCAAGATCGTGGGTACCGAGGTCCGACGCCGCGGAACGCTCCGCGCCGTCGTCGGATCCTTCAGCCACCACAAGCCAAAGCCCGAGCTGGCGACCTTCCTGAGGATCGGGCTCGCCCAGATCCTCTTCATGGATCGAGTGCCCGAGCACGCCGCGGTCTCCGAAACCGTCCGCGCCTCTTCCGACATCCTCGGACTCTCCAAGGGGAAGATCGTCAACGGCGTGCTCCGCAGCGTCCTGCGGGAGATGCGTGAGGGCAAGAGCGGCGATCCGACCCGTGACATCGACGGTCGTCCGATCCACTTCGACTACGCGATGTTCCGTGATCCCGGGGTTCATCCACACCTCTGGGCCGAAGACGCGCTGTCCATCCCCAACGCTCTCCACAAGAAGTGGAGCCTTCGCTACGGCCTCGACGAGGCGAATGAAATGGCCCGTGCGGCCCAAGAAGAGCCTGCGCTGTCCATTCGCATCACCCCGATGCAGACCGATTCGGTCGAGGCGCTGCGTGCCGAGCTCACGGAGCTCAGCGTCGAGACGACGATGTCCACCAGTCATCCACGCATCATGCTCGCCCCCGCCGACGTCACGGGGGTTGTGGTTCGATCGGTCCCGTTCCTGGAAGGGCGCATCACGATCCAAGGTGAGCACGCCCTGCGCGCGGCCGAATCGGCGGGCAACGTGGAAGGACTCGACGTGCTCGATCTGTGCGCTGCCCCTGGTGGCAAGACGGCCGTACTCGCCAGCCGAAAGCCCGCGCGATTGGTCGCCACGGACCTCTCGGCGTTCCGGATGGAGCGCATGCCGTCGACCTTCGAGCGGCTCCACGTGGCGGCTCCACTGCTAGTGGCGATGGACAGCACGCGGGGCCTTGCGGCAGACGCGGCCTTCGACGTGGTGTTCATCGATGCTCCCTGCAGCAACACGGGCGTGCTCGCTCAGCGGCCGGCGGCACGCTGGCGCTACGGCCCCAGGTCCCAAGGCGAGCTCACCGTGCTGCAGGCCCAGTTGATTCGCGAGGCGGCCCTCCACGTGAAAGTCGGTGGCGCCCTCGTGTACTCGACTTGCAGCCTGGAAGCAGAAGAGAACGACCGCATCGTGAAGTCCTTCCTGAAGGACGCCGCTGCCGTCGCCGGCAAGGGCGCCTGGGAAGTCGAGCAGGAGCGCACTTCTCGACCTGGCGTCTTCGAATCTGGCGGCCCCGTGGATGGCGGCTATGCCGCAAGGCTCAGGCGCAAACGCTGACGCCACTCCGAGAACGCACGTCCGCTCCACCGCTCACCATTCCTTCCACACCCGATCCCCAACGATCCTGCCATGGCATCCCGCTCACCTAGGAATTCCGAAGCCCGTTCGTCCCAAGGCCCCAACATGGTGCCGGTCTTCGTAGCCATGTCGGTGCTCGTGATCGCCGCCCTCATCGTGGCGGTCATGCAGAACAAGCAGAAGAAGGAAGAGGCCGCCGCGGCCGCGACCGAGGTCCAACAAAAAGCCGACGAGCCGGAGACTTCCAACCCTTTCGGAGACCGCGACAACTCTCCGAAGGCGCGTGGCGGCGGCTCGATGGCGATGAAGAATACGGCGCCTGCCGGCCTCGCGGATACGCCTCTCTGGGTGAATTCCAAGGTCCTCGGTACGGCCGGTATTGCGCTGGTGAAGGAAGCTGTGGCCGCCCGCAACAAGGGCGATGAGGAGACCTATCGCACCAAGGGCCTCGAGGGCTATGGAAAGCTCGACGAGGCGCTCATGAACACCGGCGACTGGATCCTCGACCTGGACGGAGAGCACCCTGAGGACCGCCAGGTAGATCGACTGCGGCGCGAGCGTAGCCGCTGGGCCGACTACTACCAGAAGGTCCGCAAGATCAAATGATGGGTAGTCCCAGGAGCCCCAGGAATCGCAGAGCGCTCGTTACGGGCGCGTCGTCCGGCATCGGGGAGGCGGTCACTCGCCTCCTTGCCCAAGAGGGCTACCGCGTCGCGCTCCTGGCTCGCCGCCGTGACCGGCTCGACGAGATCGCAGCCGAGCTGCCCGTCTCGGAGGCAGGGCCTCACCTCGTGGTCCCTTGCGACCTCACCGACTTCCCCTCGATCGAAGCCGCCGTGGCCAAGATAGACGGCGAGTTCGGCGGGCTTGATCTACTGGTCAATAACGCTGGCATCGGCTATCGCGCACGCGTGGCCGACCTTGACCCGGCTGAGCTCCGCCGGGTCTTCGATACCAATGTCTTTGCGCTCTTGCTGACCTGCAAGGCCACGTTTCCTCTGCTGACCCGCGGCCATCAGCCCGTGGTGGTCAACATCTCGAGCGTCGTGGGTCGCAGGGGCATCCCTGGGCAAGCGGGCTACTCGGCTAGCAAGGCCGCGGTCTGCTCGATCGGTGAGGCTCTGCGCATCGAATGGGCGGACGACGGCATTGCCGTCTCAACCCTCAATCCGGCGCTGACGGCGACGGGGTTCTTTGAGGCCCAGGCCAATCCAGAAGACCTTCCCGCCCCCGACCTCGAGAGCGCCGCCGGCCCTGGTGACGTCGCGCGCGCGGTCCTCGAGCTCGACCGCAAGCCCGTGCCGGAGCGGTCCCTACGCTGGAAGTGGCGGATACTCGGGATCCTGTCGATCCTGACTCCCCGCCTCGCGGACAGGACCCTTGTGCGGAGACTCGGCGGCGACTGGCGTGCCCCGAGTCGATAGGGCGAGACCTCTCCACGAACTCAGGCACACCGGGTTCGGGATCACCTCTATATGGACGGGGATAACCCGCGAATTGCCGGCGATCACCATTGAGTTCATCCCGCGATAGACCCGATAGACCGCCATGCGGTTGCTCGCTCCGATGGCCCACCGCACTCTTGCTCTTGAGCCCCTGATCGAGCGATCTCCCCTATCCTCACTGACCTCGTTCGCGGAACGACTACATCGCTATGCGACTCAACGTTCTCCTCGTCGACGATTCCGGCGTCATTCGTAAGCTGAGCTCGAAGAGCGGATCAATTCCGACATCGCGGCCTGACACGCTTTTCACTCTCACCAGCTGCCATGATCACCATCGTCAAGCTCCAGAACCTCTTCGGTGATCTATCACCCAGGGGGATGGAACAGGTGTTCACTGACTGGGAGATGCTGGTTGGCTTCGCAGCCAAGGCGGAATGCGCTCCCATCTTGATTGCCTCCGGCGCTGCGGAAATCAACAAGCACATAGATTCCCAGCACGTGGTCATTGAGACGCAGGTGGAGAAGAACGAGGCCGGCGTCGGTCCCATCTTCTTCGCGTTTCCCAACGAGTTGGTGATCGAGGTCATCGGGGAAGTACTGATGATCCCCGAATCCACCAAGGAGGATAAGGCCCGGTCAGGCCTGTCCAAGAACGACATAGAGACGTTCCAGGAAATGGCCAACCTGCTCTGCGGGTCTTGGAACCGCGTCTTCCAGGACCTCAAGCGGAACCTACGCATCTCCCAGTCGGTCGACGACCTCAAGGTCTCACCCTCGACTGCATCGAGGAGCGCGCTCGTCAGCCGGATTCCGGAAGGCCGCGTCGCGTGGGTGAAGACCGACGTGGTTGCCGCTGGCAAGACCTATTCGGCCATGATCGTGCTGCCTTTCAGCGTCGCTCTAGCCGTCGCGGAGGAGTTCTACGCGACCACCGATCCCCGCTCGGCTGAGGCCAGCTGATCGGTTGTTTCCCCAGGGCCTGTGGAAACAGGGCCTGTAGGTACAGGGCCAGCGGGCGCTCGTGGGCCACGATCCCATGGGGCCCTCCTTATTCTATCGGCTCACGCAAATGAGCCTAGGGCTCGCGCTCTCAGCTCGCTTCGCGCTGATCCGGATTGAATTTCGGCATCGGCGGAAGGGGCGAGGGTCCGCCCCCGCTCTCACCTGCGTCCGGCTGCCGATCATCCAGGGCGTCGAGTCCGAACGCGGACTCAATTTCGTCCATCGGGAGCGACTCGATCGCGCCAAGGTCGAGCCCTTCATGTTCAATCTCGAGCGAGCCGTCGTCCATCGGAAGGATGGACTCCTCAAGGGTGTCTCCTTCCTCAAGAAGAGGATCGTCAAGCAGGCTGAGGGCCTCGCTTGAGTCGGCGTCTGCTCCGGGCGAATCCTCGAGAGAGGCGTCTGCTTCGTCGAACATTGACTCCCATCCACCCTCGCCGGCGGCGGCAGGCGGAACCTCCGCCATGTTCTCTGTGATCCAGCGACGATTCGACTCTACCGTGCCGACCACCGGAAGGACTTCGAAGTCCGACATGGCCGCGATGTGAGCCAGCACTTCCGCAGGAACGAGGCCGGGCATCACCACCGTCAGAACCTGTCCGAACACATCGAGAGGAACGAGCTGGTGCTTCTGGAAGTCAGCGACGTTGATCTCCTCGAGGGCTGCCGGATTCGGCGTGATCAAGTCCAGTGGCAGGAAGGGCAGCTGGAAGGTCTCGCAGACGACCTTTGATAGGTCCCAATCTGACACCAGGTTGGAGGTCACCAGCGCTTCGCAAAACGGCATTCCGCCGTCCTGGCTCAGCTGCAATAGTTCCCTGATGGCATCTAGGCCAGCCAGGCCGCGTTCATGCAGTACTTCTGCAAGTCGGCCGTAATCGAGTCTCTGGGTGTACTTCACGTTGGGAGGGCGTCTCGAGGTTGCGAGACAACCAAAGCTATCGACCGATCCGGGCTCGGGCTTGAAACGATCCTCGCCCGGCGACCCTTCCGGAGCGCCAGGCGAGGATCGCCAGCTGGACCACACGAAGACTATAAGTCTAAAATGTGTCCGCCTTTATAGCCTGAGGTGCCCTCTAGACGTCCAGGTTGGTGATTTCGAGTGCGTGCTGCTCGATGTACTCCCTTCGAGCCTCGACGCCTTCGCTCATCAGAATCGTGAAGATTTCGTCCGCACCGAGGGCATCGTCAAGGGTCACCTTGAAGAGGAGCCGCGCTTCCGGATCCATGGTGGACTCCCAAAGCTGGTCCGCATTCATCTCGCCCAGACCCTTGTAGCGCTGGATGTCGACGTCCGACTGGACGCCCCGCTGAACCTCAGCTGCCAGGTCCATCAGGTCGCTGGACTCAACCTCACCACCCTTGGCCGTCCGCACGACGAAGTCGCCGCCTCCCTGGAACATCAGGCCACTCTCAGCCAGCGCACCGAGCAGCGACTCGATGTCATCACGGTTCTGGAGCACAACCGCCATGGCGTCCGCGTTCTGACGCAGGACGTCACTCTCAGGTCCCCGGTACACCCTGAACTCGTCCATTCCTGCGGACTGCAGATCGAGCCAGTTGTCCAGCTCTTCCTTCGTCTCGAAGAACTCCGCAGTCTGCCGCACAGAACCGTAATAGGGGCGCAGGCGCTCACCGTTCCAACGCTCGAGGAACGAGGAGAACTTGAGCTCTGACCACGCCGGAACGGACTTGTCCACGACGTTCTGAAGCTCCTGAAGCTGGTCCAGGAGAACCTTCAGCTCCGCGCCAGTCCATTCGCGCTTGGCGGTGCGGTCCTCCACCGTGATCTGCGCCACGCCGCGATCCAGCAGCGCGCGCCGCAGACCGGGGTCGTCGACGATGTACTGACTCTTCTTGCCAATCGTCAGCTTGTAGAGCGGCGGCTGGGCGATGTAGAGGTGACCGTTTTCGATCAGCTCGGGCATCTGACGGAAGAAGAACGTCAGGAGCAGCGTGCGGATGTGGGACCCGTCCACATCAGCGTCAGTCATGATGATGACCTTGCCGTAGCGGAGCTTGGTGATGTCGAACTCGGGGCCGATATGGGTTCCAAGGGCCGCGACGATCAGCTGGATCTCCTGGTGGCCGTACATCTTGTCGAGACGCGCCTTCTCCACGTTCAGGATCTTACCCTTGATAGGCAGGATGGCCTGGTAGTGACGATCTCGGCCCATCTTGGCCGGTCCGCCTGCCGAATCACCCTCGACGATGTACAGCTCCGTCTCCGCACGGTTCTTGCTCTGGCAGTCGGCGAGCTTGCCGGGGAGGTTGCCGCTGGCCAGCGCCGACTTGCGCCGCACCATGTCGCGGGCTTTGCGCGCCGCGTCACGGGCTTCCTTCGCGCGAACGGCCTTGCCGACAATCGCCTTAGCTGGACCCGGGTTCTCTTCGAGGTAGCTCGAAAACATCTCGTTGACCGCCGACTCCACGATGCCCTGGGCCTCACGGTTGCCGAGCTTGTCCTTGGTCTGGCCCTCGAACTGAGGATCGGGGACCTTGATCGAGAGAACCGCGGTCAGACCCTCGCGGAAGTCATCACCTGAGGGCAGGTCCTGGTTCTCTTTGACCAGCTTCCCATTCCGAGCATAGGCGCCCAGCGTCCGCGTCAACGCACCCCGCAGTCCGGCGAGGTGCGTGCCGCCGCCGTGCGTGTTGATGTTGTTGACGAAGGTGAAGATGCTCTCCTGGTACGAGTCGGTGTACTGGAGCGCCAGCTCGACTTCGTACTCCGCGTTGGGGTCATCCGAACTGGGCACTTCCTTGGAGAAGTGCACGACCTCCGGGTGGAGCGCCGTCCTGTTCTTGTTGATGTGACCAACGAACGTCTTGAGTCCGTCGGGGTATTCGAAGACCTCCGACGCGCCGTTCCGTTCGTCCTCGAGCTCGATTCGAAGCCCGCGCGTACCCATCAGGTAGGCCGTCTCGCGGAGTCGTTTCTCCACGATTTCGTACTGAATTTCGGTCGTCGAGAAGATGGTCGAGTCGGCGTACCAGGTGACGATCGTGCCGGTGTGGTCCGTCGTGCCAGTCACCTCAAGATCCTTGGATTTCACACCGCGCTCGAACTCCATCTCGTGGATTTCGCCGTGCGTGTGGACCGTGACGTGGAGAACCGAGGAAAGCGCGTTCACGCACGAAACACCTACGCCGTGCAGACCGCCCGAGACCTTGTAGGACTGGTCGTCGAACTTGCCGCCCGCGTGGAGCTTGGTCAGCACCACCTCCACAGCAGGGATGCCTTCGGTCGGGTGAATGGCCACGGGAATACCGCGGCCATCATCCTCCACACGAACGGAACCGTCGGCGCGGAGGATCACCTTGCACTTGGTGGCCTTGCCGGCCAGCGCCTCGTCCACAGCGTTGTCCACGACCTCCCAGATGAGGTGGTGCAGACCACGGACGTCCGTGTCGCCAATGTACATCGCCGGGCGAACACGAACGGCCTCGAGGCCCTCGAGCACGGTGATTGAGTCGGCGCTGTATTCGCGTGGTTCGACGGCCTCCGGTTTAGGGGCGTTCGCGGCGTCGGCAGGTTGGATGTCTTGGTCGCTCATCAGCGTCGTTTCAACTTGAAGGAAAGCTTCCGGATTGATGCGTCTTCGAGAAGGGCATCAGCACGGGCTCTGAGTTCTTCCGAAGCAAAGCCTCGGAGTTCGGATAGGAGGGTCGAGCTTTCGACTTCGATGGTCAGGATGCCGCGCCTAAAGGAGACGGCGCGGGCTCGTTCGGACAGGTCGGGGCCAGCGGCTTCGTCCCAGGCCGCGATGGCCGGGGCTGCTTTCTTGCGCTGGAGGAGCCCGCTCACCTGCAGGTACTCCACAACGGACTCTTCCATGGGCTTGACCAGGCCGCGTGTAGGTTCTTCCACGCGCCTGGGACCCAGGTTGATCATGGGGCCGGCGGGCTTTCTCGAACGAAAGCGTCGCCTTCGTCGAGGGCCGTCAGGCGATGCTTCACCGCCGGCTTCACCACCCGCTGTAGATCCGGCCCCGAGGGAACCACCGAGGGAGCCACGAAGGTACCCCGAGCGGCGTCTTGAGGGTCGGTAGGCCAAGGGATCAGGGAGTCGCGGAGAGCGATCAGGCGTCGAGCGTGATCGGCATCACGATGTACACATGGTTTTCTCCGAGAGTGAACTTCCCGGGGCTGGTCTTCTGGGCGAACTCCAGGACGATGAGTTCGGGTTGGCCGTTCTTGATCCCGTCCAGGACGTAATCGGGGTTGAAGGCGATGTCTGAATCCTCGCCCTTGAAGATCACGTCCATGTGAGCCGTTGCTTCACCGCGACCGGCGGAGTGTCCGTACATCTCAAGCTGGTCGCCCCTCACGCGCAGGCGAACCGCGCGCGTCTCGTCGCCGGAGACGTTCGAAACGAGTCGAAGCTTCCTGGTGAACTGCTCGGCGTCGGCCTCGATGCGGTTCCCACATTCAGCGGGGATCACAGCCTGATACTGGGGGAAGTCGCCATCGATCAGGCGCGCGAAGATCTCGGCGTTCTTGGAGATGAGGCCGATCTGATCCTCGTGTAGCGCCAACTTGATCTGGTCGAGCGGATCGGTGATGACCCGGCAGAAGAGCTGCATGCCCTTTGTAGGGACGATGGCGCGCTTAGGCTCCATACCATTCATTTCCACAGGGATCGTCGCCATGGACAGCCTACGGCCGTCTGTGGCCACCATACGCAGCTGGTCGTTCTCCAGTTCACTGAGAACACCGTGCATGGAGTATCGGCCAGCCTCTTTGGCAGCGGCGAAGGCAGTCCGACCCACGAGTCGCGTGAAGTTGCCTCCCTGCAGGCTCACTGAACCCTCGTCACTGAAACGGGGCACGACCGGGAACTCATCGGCGTCGGCCACCACGAGGTCACACGAGTCCGCTCCGCTGGTAATGGTGCACTGCGTCTCGGTGGTGGAGATGGTCACGGTGTCACCCGACAGATCGCGCACGAAGTCAAAGGCGGTACGCGCAGGGATCACTACGGGGCCTGGCTCGATGACCTTGCACTGCGTGATCTTGAACCTGACCGAGACCTCTTGGTCTGTGGCGACGAGTTCAAGGGTGTCATCGGTTGCCACCATGTTCACGTTGTCGAGGATCGGCTTCGTGCTCTTGCTGGGGATGACGCTGTTGATGATGGCGAGTCCTTCTCGCAGTGCATCACGGTCGCAGGTGGCCTTCATCGATTCTGTCTCACCGGGAGGTTCTTGACCCGGGTGTTTGGTTGGAGTCTGGGGGGCGCGTGGAAGGGAGCGCTCTTGGTGCGTCTGACCCTTCGCTGCGCGATTGGTCTTCAGTCTGTGAGCGTGTTGGTCGAAAGTCGTGCAGTACGGCGGAGGCGCGAAGCGCAAGACAGACTTCGTGACGGAGTGGCTGACCAGTTCTAGCTAGGTCCTGGTCCGGGCTCGAATGGCTGCTCGCCCCACGGACCTCAGCGGGAGCAGGGCGGAGTCCGGTTATCCAGGGTCTCCTCTGTAGTTAAGATCATCGTCTTAATAGGGTCCCCTGTCCACCGTGTAGAGCTGGACTCGCGCGATCATTTCTCTTTTCTGCTAAAGGGTTTATGACGGCGAGGCGAGCGTGGATGAATCCTGTTCGCCCGTGGATAACCCGTGGGAAACGCGGCTGATTTCCACAGGCATACAGTTGGCGCTCGAGCGGCCCCGAAAGCTCACGATTGATCCCCGGTTTGTTCAGGCTTATCCACGAGGTCATCCACATGGATCCGCGAACGCTCCCCGATCGCTCTACACGTGACTGACGCTCGATCCACCGTCCTTCCACAAGGTTACCCACAGTTGTGGAAGGCGCCCCTTGGTGCGGCTGGGAACGGCACGAGCCGCCTTCGGGGAGAAGATCTCCGAAGGCGGCTCGTGCGACGTCAGTAGCGTCGATGGTAGGTCCGAGAATATGTCGTCTCACGATGGTCAGTTCGAGCGACTGCTGTGTCCCAGGCGGTCCATGAACTGCTGGATGTCCTTGGAGAAAGCAGGATCGCTGACGATGAGCTTCTCCATTTTGTCCACGGCGTAGATCACCGTCGTGTGGTCGCGACCACCGAAGAAGCCGCCGATCTCCTCGAGCGAGTGTCGCGTCACCTTCCTGGCGAGGTACATCGCGACCTGCCGGGGAAACGCGATGGCCTTGGTTCGACGCCTGGACTGCAGGTCGGACAGCTTCACCTGGTAGTGATCCGTCACCTGGTTGATGATGTCCTCAACGGTGGGAGCGCCCTTACGCACCTCAATGAGGCCGGCGAGGGCTTCACGGGCGAGCTCAAGGGACATTTCCGCGCCTGTCATCCGCGAGTATCCAATGAGTCGCGTCACCGCACCTTCTAGCTCGCGGACGTTCTCCTCGATGTTCTCGGCGATGAACTGCGCGATCTCGTCGGGCACCTCGTCGCCACGCTCGCGGCTCTTGCGCTTGACGATCGCCATCCGCGTTTCGTAGCACGGAGGCTCGATCTCTGTGACCATCCCCCACTTGAAACGCGACACAAGGCGGTCATGGAGCGTCGGAATGTCCTTGGGCGGACAATCTGCCGACAGCACGATCTGCTTGCCCGCGTTGTAGAGGGAGTTGAACGTGTGGAAGAACTCTTCCTGGCTCTTCTCCTTGTTGGCGAGCGTCTGAATGTCGTCGATCACCAGCACGTCGATATCGCGGTACTTGTCGCGGAATCGCTGCATGTCGCCCGCATCGAGGGCGCTGATGAAGTGGTTGACGAACGTCTCGCACGACAGGTAGAGGATGCGGGACTCGGGAAAGCGCTCGAGCACCGAGAAGCAAAACGCCTGCAGTAGGTGAGTCTTGCCGACGCCGACGCGTCCGTGCAGGAAGAGAGGGTTGTAGCTCTTGCCCGGCTGCTCCGCTGCGCCCATGGACGCGGCGTGTCCGAAGCGGTTGCAGGGGCCGACGACAAAGTTATCGAACGTGCACTTCTGGTTGAGCACGAAATCCGACGAGCTCTCCAGCTGGCCGATCACGCCTCGGCGAATCGGCTTTGCAGCGTGGCGGTGTCGCTCGGCGGGCGGAGCGTCTGACCGAGCCACGCCCGTCAGGTCTGGCTGGCCGTTCCTGTCCTGCGGAGACTGCGAGCCCGGGGATGGCGCCCGCCGGGCCGGGTTCGGTCCCGCCGGATTAGGCTGCGCCGGATTAGGCTCCGACTGGGCCGGCTCCGGCGTCTTCTCGACGAGGCTTTCGGGCTGCTCGACCACGATGACGCGGCGCTTCTGCCCGAGGAGCTTTCCTACGGCCCTTTCGAGCACGTCGAGGTAGTACCGGTTGATCCACTCGCGAGCGAATGAGTTCGGGACGGCGATCGTCGCGGCCTCGTCGTCGATGCGCACGAGCTTTGATCGCTTGAACCACGTCTGGAACTGCTCGGGCGTGATGTCGCTCTGGAGGATCGACTTGAGCGCATCGGCCATGGGCGCGATGTGGTCGCCTTCACCGATGAAACCGCCTCCAGCTTTAGGGCCAGCAGCCGGAGCCCGGTCGAGCGTGGGTTCCGCGGGCATGGCGGGCGCTTCGGCCCGGAGGGGAGCCGTCGGCTTCAAGGAAGGGCTGCGAAGCGCATGTGGCGGCTCCGGCAGCTCCCGATGGTCTTCTGGCCGCCCGCGGTCGAGGTCAAAGAGATTCTCCTGCGACGCTCGGGGTGCCCAGGCTGGGCGCTCATCAGGATCACCATTCGGAGGCCCAGATCGTGGCGAAGAATCGTCCATGAAAACAGTCGGGGGGTACGTAGCAGGTGCGCTCGATCGCGCCGTGGGCCCGGCCGGGGGGGGGGCCAGGTCACGGCGGACCGCGAACGCATGATTGGATGGGGGGAGAGACGCGGGGCATACGCTCGCGGTCCACGCGCTGACGGGACCCACGTGATCGAACGCCAAAATAGGGCGACGACCGGTGGCCCACACGAGGGGCGAGTACGGCAGATACGACTGTGGAGAACTCGTGGATAACCACGCCCCGCTAATACAAGCTCAGGCGTGGACGACGCTCACGTACAGGCGGCGCTGACAGGGACCACCCAGGAAGACCGAAGAGTCAGTCAGTCTGGCCGGGTGGGCGGATAGAAAAGGGCTTAGAGCTGCGGAGGCTTGGGTGACGAACCCCGCCGGTGACGGTCCAGCCAGGCGGCTGGGGGGCGGGGTTGGAAAGTGCGGTGAGGTCACGGCCCTTGACAGGTCAGATTGAACTCGCGATCGGGGGAACCGTCAACGGCTCCCGACGCACATATCGGCAGCGATCGGGCGATCTGCGCATCAACCCGTGACTTACGACGCTTCCCCCAAAGTTCTCCTCAACTTGTCCACAGCGCTGTGGATATCCTCCTCTGACGTCGTGCTTCCGACGGAGATTCGAATGCCGGCGGCGGCACGTTTCAGGGAGATTCCCAGGGCGCTCAGCACGTGGCTAGGTTCGATGGAGCCACTGGCACACGCGGAACCCGCGGAAACCTCCAGTCCTTCGAGGTCGAGCCGCACCACGAGAGTGCGCGCTTCCTGAAGCGGAGCCGAGACGTTGAGAGTGTTAGTAAGTCGATTCGGATCGTCGAGGGTGGGCCCGTTGAGCTCCATGCCCGGAAGGGCGTCCCGGAGCCGATCCCAGAGCAGAGCGGTCAACTTTCTCGCGTGGAGCTCGAAGGCGGCCGCCTCATGGACGGCCATTTCGATCGCACACGCGGCGGCCGCGATGGCGGCGACGTTCTCGGTCCCCGGACGGAGGACGGCCTCCTGGGCGCCGCCGAACGTCCGTGGATGGATGGGCGTCTTCCTACGGCGCACTAGCAGGCCGACGCCGACAGGGCCACCCACCTTGTGGGCGCTGAAGCTCGCCAGGTCGACCCCATCGAGATCGAAGGGGCGCTTACCTAGAAGCTGAACGGAATCTGCGTGGTAGATGACGTCGTCTCGCTCCCCTAGCGCGGCCCGAACCTCTTGGAACGGCGTGATCGTTCCAATCTCGTTGTTGGCGGCGATAATCGAGACGAGCGCTGGGACCCCTGCGGTCCTTTGACGTAGCTGGTCGAGGTCGGGGCGACCCGCCTCGTTGACGTCCAGGAGTGTGAGTCGGACCCGATCTTTCCACCGCAGGGCGGCCGCCTGGGCGGGTTCCAGCACGGCCGGATGCTCCACGGGCGTGGTGACGAGTTCGACACGGCCTTCAAGAGCCTCCAGCGTGCCAAGCAGCGCCAAGTTGTTGGCCTCGGTCCCGCCGCTTGTGAAGGTCAGATCGTCTTCGTCCACCCGCAGCGCGCCTGCGATCCTGTCCCGAGCATCGTCGATGATGGCCCGAGCGGCGCGGCCCGAGCCGTGCACGGCGGACGGATTTCCCACCCCGGAGCCGAGTACTTCCAGGAACACGTCCCTCGCCTCGGGCCGAAGCGGCGTGGTGGCGTTGAAGTCCAGGTGGACTCGGCGCTCCTTTTCGGAGCCGGGAGAAGAGGGCACGGTCATTCGGGGCAGGGGACGTCCTCGTGGATCAGGTCGCGGTAGAGGTCTTCGTAGGCGCGGACGACCTGGTGGCGGTCGAACCGGGCAGCGGCGCGCTCGCGCGCCGCCAGGCCCATGGTTCGGGCGCGCTCGCGATCGCCGAGGAGGGCGGCGAGATGACGGGAGTAAGCTTCGCGATCGTTCACTTCCACTAGAAGCCCCGAAACGCCGTTCTCGACGACCTCGGGGACGCCACCAACGCGCGTGCCGAGCACCGCGGTGCCGCAGGCCATGGCCTCCAGGGCGGAGAGGCCGAAGGACTCCTCGGTGCTGGGAAGGCAGAAAACGTCCGCCGGGGAGAGGACCTCGGGGAGCGCGTCGCGCATCCCCAGGAACTTCACGTGGTCGCAGACGCCGCGCTCGCGTGCGATGCGTCGGGCTTCAGCCTGCTGGGGCCCATCCCCGACCAGGACGAGTTCAGCCTCTGCCCCGCTCTCATGCAGGATATCGAGGGCGTCCGCGAAGGCTTCCACGAGCCAAGGCACGCGTTTGACCGGCCGGAAGTTGCTGACGTGAATCGCGGTGGCGACCGGGGGCCGTTCGCCGCGAGGCTGGAACTTCTCAAGGTCGACGAAGTTCGGGATGACCTTAATGCCGCAGCGGTGGGCGTCATCGAAGTTGTCGGCGCTGCGATCAGCCAGGTCCTGGGAAACGGCCGTCACGGCGTCGGAGGCCGTGATCGCGTACTGGGTCAGAGGCGCGTAGCTCGGATCGTTGCCGACCACCGTAATGTCGGTGCCGTGGAGCGTGGTGACCACCTTGAGCGCCCCAAGGCGGGCTTCGAGAGCGGCGGCGCGGACGAGTAGCGCGCTGATTGCGTGGGGCAGCGCGTAGTGGGCGTGAAGGATGTCGAGCCCATCGACGCGGTGCAGGTCGAGCACCCGCGACATGATCGCGAGATCATGGGGCGTCGAGTGGAAGAGTGGATAGGGGCTGCCCTGGGCCACGTGGAGCTCGACCGGGCCGGGGTCGCGCCGTAGCCGGGGCGGCACGTCGTGGGAAAACAGGTGGACCGAGTGGCCTTTTTCAGCCAGGGACAGAGCGAGCTCACTCGCGACGACGCCTGAGCCGCCGTACGTCGGGTGGCAGAGGATGCCGATTCGCATGATGGATCAGGGTTCGATCTCGATCTCGGTGCGTGACCTGCGTCGGGGGCTCCTCGCGCGTTCTTCGCCGCGATAGGCACCCGGCGGGTCGATGAGAGTGGACGGGCGCGGCGCGGGCGCTATGACAGGATCAGCCACTGCGGCCTCTGCAGCTGGGAGTTCGACAGCGGCGGCCTCCACAGGTTCAGGCTCCTGCATCACCGGCTCGGGAGCAGCCAAGAGTTCGATCTTGGGCGCCGGCAAGGGGGCGGGAAGCAGGTAAACCGGCGGTTCAGGCCCGGGTTCGGGCCCAGAAGCGGGCCCAGAAGCGGGCCCAGCTTCGGGCTCAACCTCAGGCTCAGAATCAGCCTCTATCTCAGCCGCGAGACCAGGTTCAAGACCAGCTTGCGGAGCCTCTTCAGGCTCGACGCAAAATGCGCTCACCAGCTCAGAATCAGGCTCTTCGGCGGGCGGCTCCAGGAGAGCTACCGCGACTTCGGGCTCGAGGGCTGCCAAAGCCTCTGCCTCGACTCCCCCAGGCGAGGGCAACTCAGGCGAGGGCAACTCAGGCGAGGGCAACTCAGGCGAGGGCAACTCAGGCGAGGGCAACTCAGGCGAGGGCAACTCAGGGAGAGTCGCCACGGGATCGACGTCGGGATCAGGTTCCAGGGCATGCTCCACGGGATTCGGGTCGAATCCGGCGGGACGCATCCAGCTTGGCGGCTCCTTGTGGCTGAGTTTGGGCGGCTCGTCGAGGAGCGTGACGGCCGCCTTGAACTCTAGGGAGCGGACCTCGCTGCTCTCCCGGTTCGCCTCTTCCCTCGCCAGGAACTCCCTGGCGACGGCTAGGTAGTCTTCAGCGCCCCTCGACTCGGGCGCATATTCGAAGATCGTTCGCCCGAAGCTCGGCGTCTCCGCGAGCTTGACGTTCTGGGAGATCGGCCGCTTGAACACCTGCTCAGGGAAGTGCGCCCGCAGCTCGGCGAGGACCTCCCGCGCCAGCCGCAGGCGGCTGTCGTAAAGGCAGGCCAGCACGGCCGTGATTTCGAGTTCCGGGTTCAGGCGCCTGCGGAGGAGCTGGACCACCTGAACGAGCTTGGACAGGCCTTGGAGGGCAAAAAACTCGGTCTGGACCGCGATCAGGACCTCTTTCGAAGCCGCCAAGCCGTTGACGGACAGGAGTCCAAGGCTCGGCGGGTTGTCCATGAGGATGACGTCCGCGGGGGCCCGGCCGGTCCGCGCCGTCTCTTCGTTTTCCCAATCGTCGAGGGCGTCCTTCAGGATCGTCTCGCGCCCAATGGCGCTCGCGAGCTCAAGCTCGGCCCCGGAGAGGTCGAGGTGGGCCGGAAGGAGCGAGAGGCCGGGTGCGGAGGTCCCGCGGATCGTGTCCGCTACGCGCCCGCCCTGGGTCAGGATCGAATAAGTGGACGGCTCGCCAGGATGTAGCTCGGCGCCCAGGTTGATGGACGCGTTCGCCTGGGGGTCCATATCGATCACCAGAACGCGCCGGCCCAGGCGGGCCAGGGCTGCGCCCAAGTTCACGGCGGTCGTCGTCTTGCCGACGCCGCCTTTCTGGTTGATGATCGCGATTCTGCGCATGGGAGAGCGGCGCAGTGTAAGGGCCAGAGAGCCCAGGGACTACGTTCGCGATGGCAGTTCCGTGACGCGCCCCCGTGGAGGACCGCTCATACCTGGAGCCGGACGTTCAGAACCGAGGTGCAGGGTGGGCCAGGGCGCGGGCACGACCAAGACCGGGACGGACGGCCAGCTTGGCCGCGGACCAAGTGGGCCTCAAGGCGACGTAGCGGGGCCGCCATCCACGGGTCCCAGATTGGAGAATTCGAAAGTTGGGAAACGCAGGCACCTGGCCGCCTCCATGGCTTTCAATCACCCTGCCTCTTCCGCGCCCGCTCGGAGAGCCGGGGGCCTACAAGTGCCCCCCCTCTCCCCCTGATTCACCGCGCTGCGATCCCCCATGCTCCACAAGACGCCCTTTAGAACCGCCTTCTCCGCCCTGTCCCTGACGCTTCTCGTGGCGGGCAGTGCCTCCCAGGCGTGGGCCCAGGGCTCGTACTACAACTCGGTAGACACCACGAATGCCGCGACTCTGCGGACCACGCTGCACCAGGTCATCGACGATCACACGCGGTTCCCCTACACGAGCGGCAGCACGGATACGTGGGACATCCTCCGCCTCGCCCAGGAGGACCAGCAGGACTCCAGCCGGATCATCGACGTCTACCGGAACCGCAGCTTCGCCAAGACGAGCGGCTCCTACAACCGTGAGCACACCTGGCCAAAGTCCTACGGCTTTCCCGATGACGGTCCGACCAACAGCCCCTACACCGACTGCCACCTGCTCTGGCTTTCGGACGGCGGCTACAACTCGGACCGCAGCAACAAGCCCTTCGGTAGCTGCAGCGGAAGCTGCACCGAGCGCACGACCGACAACACCAACGGAGTCGGCGGCGGTAGCGGCGTTTACCCCGGCAACTCGAACTGGACGTCCGGGTCTTTCACCAGCGGCATCTGGGAGGTCAACGTACTCCGACGCGGCGACATCGCCCGCACCCTCTTCTACGCAGACGTCCGCTATGAGGGCGGCAGCCACGGCGGCACAGGGTTCTCGGAGCCCGACCTGATCCTGAGCGACAACCTCGGCTTGATCGCGGGCAGCTCGACCGGCTCGAATGAATCCGTCGCCTACATGGGCCGGCTTGCGGTGCTTCTCCAGTGGCACTACGCCGACCCTGTCGACGACTTCGAGCGCCGGAAGAACGTGGTCGTCGCGTCGTTCCAGGGCAACCGCAACCCGTTCGTCGACCACCCCGAGTGGATCGACTGCCTCTTCGGCGGCGCCTGCGCCCCGATGCTTGGCGACGTGTACTGCTCGCCCTCGGTGGCGAACTCGACGGGGGCTCCCGCGACGATCGAAGCCCGCGGCAGCGCCTTGATCGCCGACCTGGACTTCCGGCTTCTCGCGGGCCAGCTTCCGAACAACTCGCTCGGCTACTTCCTTTGCAGCGAGACGGCCGGCTTCATCTCGCAGCCAGGCGGCAGCGTGGGCAACCTGTGCCTCAGCGGCTCAATCGGCCGCGTCGTGGGTGGCCAGATCCTGAACTCAGGCTTCTTCGGGGGTTTCGCCACCGACGTCGACCTGACGTCGCTGCCCCAGCCGGCCGGAGCGGTCGCCGTCATGAGCGGCGAGACCTGGCATTTCCAGGCGTGGTTCCGCGACGCGATAGGCGGTCAGGCGACCAGCAATTTCACGGACGGCTGGCAGATCACCTTTCAGTAAGGCTCACATCTTCAGCCGCGCGTGCGCCAGCACGATGGCGGCCGCGTTGGCGAGGTTGTAGCTGCGGATGTTCTCGCCACCGTTGATCGGACCCGGCATGGGGATGGTCACGGTGCGGTCTTCCCAGCGCTCGCGCCACGCCTCGGGCAGGCCGGTATTCTCGTTGCCGAGGATGACCACGTCGCCCTCTGCGTAGGCCGGCTCATCAAAGCGCTGGGCCCCGAACTTTGTCACCAGCCATGGCCTGCGGTCCCCGAGCCACTCCAGGAACGCTTCGTCCGAGAGGTGCTCGGTCAGCGTGACGGAGGGCCAGTAGTCGAGACCTGCCCGGCGCACGGCGTGCTCGGTGATCTCGAACTTCATCGGGTGGATGAGGTGCAGGTGGGCACCCATTCCGACGGTGGTGCGAGCGATGTTCCCCGTGTTCTGGGGAATGGCTGGGTGGTAGAGGACGAGGTGCAGCAAGGTCCGCGGAGGATACAAAGTCCGCGCGCCCGGCTTGATCGTGAACCGGATCGAGCTTCGGCTATTCGCTACACGCTCGCCGCAGAGCAGGCCCCCCCGCCCGAATGAACTCTGGCGGGGGGGGCTGCGCTGCCCCAAAAGGTCGGCCGCGACTGAAGGGCGCGACCGACACCATCGGGCTACCTTTTCTTTCCGTCCCGCGGCGCCCCGGAGAAGACCGCGTCCTTCTGGTTGCCGCCTGAAACAAGGTAGGCCAGAAGGTCGCGCAGCTCCTCGGCGCTCAATGGATCCACGAGACCCCCAGGCATCTGGGAGGTGGTCGATTCCTTGATCCGCTCGATCTCGGACCGGTCATAGACCATCGGTTCCGCCCCAGGGTCCCGCGAGTAGAGGGTCAGCTCATCGCCCTCCTCCACCAGGATGCCCTCGGCGATGTTCCCGTCCCGATCGAGAATGATGTGCGAACCATACTGGTCCGAGATGACCTTGTTCGGCTCGACGATGGACTCAAGAATGTCGGCGACCGAATACTTGTTCGCCACCGTCGAGAGGTCCGGACCGATCGCGCCGCCCGCGCCGTCGAAGCGGTGACAGGTGCTGCACGAGGCGGCGTGAAAGAGATTCTCACCTCGCTCGAAGCTCCGCCCCGCCAGGGCGGGTTCCGCGGCGGCGACCGCAGCCGCGAGCGTCCAGGTCTGCCCGGGGCCCTCGGGCGGAGTGATGTTCTCCGGTAAAGGCGCGAAGAGCGACTGGCCGAGCAGCGGAGCGAGCAACCGCTCTTCTGCGACGGTGAGCGTCGCGGCGGCATCGTCCCGAATCTTCTCAAGGAACCCAGCGTAGCTCATGCCGCCGAGGTGCTTGGAGGCCTCCACGAAGAACGAGAAGTACTCACGCCGCAGCTCGGGCGTCCAGCCCTGGGTGGCATCCTTCAGGATCAGCGCGTACGCGATGCCGCGCACCGGGGGCATGTCGGCCAGCATCTTCGCGATCGGGCCGCCGTAGGCGTCGTTGCGCTGAATCAGCTCGGCCCATTCCGGCAGCCGATCCGGATCACCGCTACGCATCAGCGCAAGGGTGTCGGCCACGACCGTGGGTGATCCCAGGTAGGTCAGAAGCCGCGCAAGCTCGACGTTCGTCGCGTCGCTGACCCGGGAGTCCGACGCGTCTGATGCGGCGGGGAAGAGCGGGTCGAGGGCGCTGAGGATCTGTTCGCGGAGTTCATCCCCGATCTCGCTGGCCTCACTGTGGCGGCTGAGCGCGATCGCGTAGGCCCTCAGGGCGCCCAGCCGCTGGCTCGCGCTGATTCCGGTGAGCGGGAGGCGCCCCAGGGCGGTCACGATGCCGGGGAGGTCCGCTGCCGTTCCTTGGCGAGCCAGCGCAATGAGCGCCATGATCGACGCCTGGGTATCTTGCTCTGCCAGCGCGCGGTCGCGCCAGGTGCCTACGGGCTGGTTCTCGATGGCGATGCGGGCGGCAAAGCGCACGAACCGGTCGTCATGGGAGAGCGAAGGCCACGCGGCGCGAAGAGCGCCGGGATCGACGCTGCCGTGGAATTGTTCGAGCGAGCGGCGCAGCAAGCGCGCGCTGCCAGCGTCTGGCTTCGTGGCCACGGGCTCGGTCAAATCGGTGCCCGTGTAGCGCACGCGATAGAGCGCGGACTGGGAGCCGCGACCGCCGACCGTGAAGTAGAGGGCTCCGTCCACACCCACGATCGCATCCGTGACGCCGAGGGGCTTGGCCCACACGAAGTCCTCCTTGGTGGCGCTATAGGTAGCTCCATTGGGCTCAAGGTGAAGCGCGTAGATCGTTCCAAACGTCCAGTCCAGAATGAAAAGCGCGTCCTGGTACCGCGCCGGGAACTTCGCCCCGGTGCCGAACACGATCCCGGTCGGCGACCCTGGCCCGATCTCGAGCATGGGCGGAGTCGCGTCCTCGTAGAAGCTCGGCCATTTTCCCGTGCCGCCGCGCCAGCCGAATTCAGATCCGCTCGTAACGTGGCATACGCGCGTCGGGCGATACCACGGCGAGCCGATGTCCCACTCCATGTCCGAGTCATAGGTGAACATTTCGCCGTCCGCGTTCAGCGCGATGTCGTACTGGTTGCGGTAGCCGTTGCTCAGGATCGTGATGTTCTCGCCGTTCGGGTCGCAGCGCGCGATCCAGCCGCCCGGCGCGAGGATGCCCCGGGCATGGCCACCCACATCCCAGAGACGTGGCAGAAGCAGATCCTCCTTCCAGTTGTCGGGGGCCATCGACGACGTGTACTCCGGCGCACGAACGTGGTTGCCGCCGATGAAGTAGAGGCCCTCGCCGTCTTCGGTCAGCATGATGGCGTGGGGTCCGTGCTCTCCGCCGTTGCCCAGCTTGATGAGATGCTCGGCGCGGTCCAGCTGATCGTCCTGGTCCGTGTCAGTGATCCGCCAGACGCCCTGTCCGTTGACGTTGACGTACAGCGCGCCGAACGCCCAGCACATGCCCTGGGCTCCGCTCACGTCGACGTTGATCCGCTCGATGGAGGTGACGTTGCTGGTGCTGTTCCCGGCGTCTGAGGCCCCAGCGCCCGGGGTCCCAGCGCCCGGGATCCCAGCCGGCGTGATTCGATACAGACCCTGTCCGCCCTGATCACTCGTGTAAAGACGTCCTTTGTCGTCCGTGGTGAGCGCGACCCAGGATCCGAAGACCTCGTTCGGGACGGTGTAAAGGAGCTCTGCCTCGAAGCCGTCCAACAGGTGGAGTTCACTGGCGGGCTGCGCCGCCTGGGGGCCGCCGGCATCCACTGCGGTCAGGAGCGCCTCAGGCGCGTCGTAGCTGGCGAGCGTCACCTTTTCGCTCCAGGGAAGCGTCTCGCTGCCAACGGGGCCGAGCGCGGTCGCGGTGGTCCACCTACCGCGCACGGCGCGCTGGGCCAGGGCCGCTTTCCAGGACACGTCTGTGACAAAGGTCTGCCCGTCATCGAGGGCCAGGCGAAGGGCGAGCCCCGCCGAACCAACCACGTTGCGCGCGCGAACCTCGATGAGGTTTTCACCCTTGCGGAGCTGGCTGGCTACGTCGCGCGTGGCGACCTCGTCCCATTGGCTGTGCGCTCCCACGCGCTCTCCGTTGATGAGGACGATCATGTGGTCGTCGCACGAACCCGAGAGCGTGGCCTTGGCCGGCTTGGCTGCCAGCTCGATCGTCTTGCGGAAGATGACTTCCTGGTGAGTTTGCAGCTCGTCCAGCCAGATCCACTGTGGAGCGTCACCGTCGCGGGGCCTGGACTTGCCAGCGGATTTGCCCGTGGACTTGCCAGCGGTAGAACCAGCGGGCAGGTCAAGGCCAAGGAGCGCCTCCGCGAGGGCCTCGCCAATCTGGCACAGGACCTTCGCCGACCCAAGGTAGTGGTATTCCGCGTTGGAGACGTTGTGGTCCAGGTACTCAAGCTCGGCCGGAGTCAGCACTGCGTCTTTGGAGCCCCGTTTCGTTCGGAGCTCGGAGGCCCTGTGGTCCCAGTAGTTTTCAGTGAGGACGGCCGTGACCGTGCCGGCGAATTCCGGGAGGCTAGCAGGCGCCGCCATGGCGTCGCGGAACCCCTGGTGTACGCCAAGGTAGCGCTGCTTGTCCGGGCCGTAGAGCTCGGTCGGGCCACCAACTCCCAGCACGCCAATGGCGATGGGGAGCTCGGGAGCGGCGAGATCTTTCCTGACGTCGCGGATGAAGTCAGCGAGGAGTTCGCTGTAGAGGTCGTAGCCGCCCGGAGCGTAGCGGTCGGGGTAGACGTCGCTAGCAACCAGGTCGTTCCATCCCTGGAACCACGCAAAGCCAGCCAGCTCGTAGCCGCGCTCACTGTCGTGGGAAGGGTCCACCCGCTGGATGTCGGAAAGGACCCCTTGCACATGCCCGATCATGGACCGGTAGTAATGACCCGTGGCTTCGACCTTGGCGGCGCGTTCCGCGTCAACGTCCTGGCCCTTATCAGCGAAGCGCTTGAGCTCCTTGTCGCTGAACTCGTAGGGACCGGCGCTGGGCGGGCGAAAG
>JBLIHL010000006.1:0-34587 GCA_047635895.1 Paracoccaceae bacterium
ACGCTCGTGTACTCCGGCGCCGACGGCGTCTTCGGCACCGCGGATGACAGCCCGGTGGCGATCTCCTGGGACGAGTACCTCGTGGCCGCCAACGAGATCTCCTTCACCGTGACGGGCGCGCTGAGCGCGGCCGGCGACTACCGCTTCTCGGCCGTTGGGTCCGTTCTCTCGAACCCCTTCGGCGCGCTGCTCGACGGCAACGGCGACGGCATCGGCGGTGACTCCTTCGAGCGCAACTTCCGCTCCTGCGCGACGAACGCGGTGCTCGTGGACAACGCCGAGGTCGGCGCGGGCTGGTCCGTGGTCAACGTCTCCATCACCGACGGTGCCTGGAGTGCGACCCCCGAGGTCCCAGTGGGCGGCGGCGTGCGCAACGATCCGCCGACCGACTTCGACGGCTCGGGTCGCTGCTTCTTGACGGACAACGTCGCGGGCAACTCCGACGTGGACGGCGGTCCGACGCGACTCATTTCGCGGATCTTCGACGTGAGCGGGTCCGCGGATCCGTACCTCAGCTACGCCCGCTGGATCAGCAGCACCGGAGCTGAGCCGATGGTGGTCGACATATCGAATGACAACGGCGTGACGTGGACTCCCGCGGCCTTGCACCCGAGCCAGGGTGAATGGGTGGTTGAGGCCCTGCGGGTGGCGGACTTTGTGGCGCCGAGCGCAGAGACGCGACTGCGGTTTTCGGTCATGGACACGAACACCGTCACGGAGGCCGGGATCGACTTCCTTCGGGTGCTGAACATCGACTGCAACCCGTCAGGCTCCATCGGATCGACCTACTGCCAGGCGGCACCCAACTCGACGGGTTTTTCGTCGAACATCAGCGCCCAGGGGAGCGCTACGGTGGCGGACAACGACTTTACCCTCACCGCGGAAGGCCTTCCGGCGAGCTCCTTCGGGATCTACTTCTTCGGGGCAGACCAGGTCTACAGCCCGGCCCAGAACGGGTTCATCTGCGTGGGCGGCAGCCTCCTGCGAATCCTGCCCGCGGTGCAAGCGGACGCCCAGGGCGTCGCGACCAGCGCGGTCGACCTGACGGTGCCAATCGTCGCGGCGAACCTCGTTCCGGGAGCGAGCCTGAACTTCCAGCTGTGGCACCGCGACTCGGTGGGGACGGGCTCGAACTTCTCGAACGCGCTCAACGTTCTTTGGCAGTAGTCCGCCCTCGTTAGAAGATTGGCGGGGAGCCGTACTCTTTGGCGGGCTTCTCGTTTTCTCCCCTCAGGAAGAAGTCCCCACGGCGATCGGACTCCGGCGCAGTGAAGTTCAGCACCACGTCGGTGTCACCAGCCACGACCTCTACGAGCGTTGTCCCCAGTTGAAGCTTGCCGCTTGATCCCGCGGGCACCAGTTCAAAGCGGAAGCCGCCGGTCTGCCCGGTGCGGAGCACGTTGGATGGGGTACCCAAGCTGGCTGCGCCCGTGAGGGTGACTACGTGGGGCTCCGTCCGATAGAGCCACAGGGCGTTGGGATCGCTGCTCTCTGGCCGGGTGGTCACGACGCGCCCCGAGATCATGGTGCGACCCTCGAGGACGATCGTCTGGACCGCGTCTCCGGATACGACGAGCTCGATGGGTTCGAGCGCGTGAATGCGACAGGTCCAGGGGCCGGGGGCGAGCGACGGGAGTGTGATGTGCCCTTGGTCGTCGAGGGTGCCCCGGAGATGCTCCTTGGCCTCCGTCTCCTGGTCTGTCGAGTCCATGGCCGGGCGCGTTCGTGACAGCAGTACGGGGAGATCCAGGGCGAGGCTGCGGCCCGATGGATAGACAAACTCGAGCGTGACCGAGCCCTGCGGAACGGCCCGGTCCAAGATCTCGACGGAGTCGCCCGGTCCCAGGGACAGACCCTCCATGATGGACCTTCGCGTGCCGCCCATGACCACAAGAACTCCTAGGTCGGTGATTCGGTCAGATCCTGACGGGGGGATGAGTCCGCCAATTTCCCAGGTCCCACCCGTCAGGACGCTCGAGGAGCCCAGCACCCGGCCCCGGCGCATGGGAGACGGGTCGGAGCCTTGCTCCCTCTGCACGAGGTCGACCGTGCGGCTTGGGTGGAGCGACGCATGGACGCGGCCGAAGATGCGTGCGAATGGCACCATCTCATGGGTTTGAAAAACCGGCGAGCCGGGCTTGAACGCAGGTAGTTCAAGCGCGGCATGGCCAGGCGCGGTGATCACGTAGCTGAAGTTCGGCCCCATCGGGACGCGTGCGCGTCCGGAGGCGTCGGAGGTCTGCTGCTGGAAGTCCGGCGGGTCGTGCGAGATCGCGATGACCTGGGCCCCCGCGACGGGCGCTCCATTCGCCAGCGAAACGAAGCGCAGGAGGATGGCTCCATCGATCTCGGGTGGATCGAGCTGAACCGTCAGAGTCCGCTCTTCCCCAGCGGGTGGTGCCACGGTGGTTTCTGTCTGCACCCATCCGCTTGCCTTGTCCGTCACGTCCACCACCACGTGCGAGCCGGCGCGCACGTAGTAGGACCACGGGCGATCAAGGTCGGGCACTTGGATCGAGTCGGCGGTGCCGCGCAGGGCTACGAGCACCTCGCTGAGGAGTACGCCTTCGCGTCGAGCCTCCACGTGGAGTCTCCCGAAGCCGGGTGGCTCCTCGCCGCGAGCTACGGCGGACAGTGCCTGGGGGCGGGTCCATGCGGGCGCCCGGGGGGTCGCCTCAGCGCTGGCTGACGTTCGGGCGGCTGAATCACCGAGGGTCGCCGTGGGAGGCTGTGGCAGATCGGTGCCCACCTCGCCCATGGGATGCGTCGAGGCCAGGGTGCCGTCCGCTGCGACGTCGTCGCCGTGCAGGAGGGCGGCCAAGACGAGGGCGGCCGACGCGAGGGCGGCGAGCGTCAGCAGGGTCCTCGGAGTCATGTGGGCAGCGCCAGTGGCAGGAGGAGAGGGAGTCGACGAGCGGAGACCGCACCGTATCGCACTTTTTCCCGTATAGGGCCGCGCATTGGCGCCCAGGGCCGTTCAGTCACCGGCCGGGTCGAGCTGCTGGAGAAGCCGCTCGAGGAAGCGGTGGGCGTAGTCCATGTCATCGGGGCCCTTGAAGTGGGTCTTGGACGTCAGCGTCTCGGTGTCGACGACGACCTTAATCTGGAACTGCGCGCGTCCCTTGTCGTCCTTGGAACCGAGGTGGTGGATCTCCCAGGTCCCGACAATCACGCCCTTGAACAGAATGTGATGGGCGTGATCCGCCTTGACCGTTGGGATCGAGACATAGCTGATGCCGTCCGTCTTAAAGCCGCTGAGCCGAATCCCGCCAGGGCGTTCGAAATGCATCTCACTCGGGGTAGGCTTCATGCTGTCGTTGACGTCTTCGTGGTCGGAATCTCCCATGGATTTGGTCATCTTCTGCGTCTCGAACTATCACTCGGCGACAGCGCCACGGAACGTTCCGATGGGACGATCGGGCGCTGCGGCGTGGCTTCCCCCTCGGGAATACCAACTTCTTTGTGCTGAGGGGGTCACCGTCACCGCGCTGGGAGTGGCTCCGCAGCCTCTCCCCACGTGGAGCGTAAGCGGCCTTCCCATATACCGAAACACCTCGTGTCGCCAAGTCCCGGAGAGATCCGCGGATCATCACTCGGCCCGACTATGATCCCCGCACCCATGCAGGCCTCCATTCCAGAACGCGCGTCTTCGCGCTACGCCGGTCAGTACGAGAACAGTCGTGACGTCGAACGGCTCTTCCAGGTGCTTCGAGATTCCCTTCAGATCGCCCTTGAGTCGAAGGTCGAGGAGACCGCGAGGTCGCGCTACGACCTTGCGCTAGAGTGCTATCACCAGCTGGCCTCCATGGGGCTTCCGGAGGAGATTCAGGGCAACATCCGCGGCTTCACGGAGTCCATGGTGGCGCGCTTTCCGACGGCTTGGCGACTCAATTCCGCGGTGGGGGCGGTCGAGCGGGCGAGCGCAGCGCGGCGGCCGGAGACCCAGATGGAGCGGCTGCGGGAGGCGCGCGAGATCTTGACCCGTGGGCTGGCGATTGATGAGCCGGTCGAGCGAGTCGAGCTGGGCGACTTGCTGACACAGGTCGAGGGCCGCCTTACGGATCTCGAGGAGAGCAGCTCCCGTCCACTGGGCGAGGGTGACGCCGCCGAAGAGGTCACCGCGCTGGTCCTGCCGGTGCAGCCTGCGACTCTCCCTGTTGAGCTCGGGGACCTCAGTGAGGATCTCTCCCGAGAGGGCGAGCAGCCAGCCGGAGCCCCAGCTGGAGCCCCAACCGGAGCCCCAGCCGGAGCCACAGCGGAGCGACATCAAGTCGAGGTCACGCTGGGGATTCTCCCCAGGGTCCACCTGGCGATGCTCCAGGAGCGGCGAGCCGGTGTCCACACGCTGCGGATCGTCAATCACGGATCTCAGCCACTGGAAAACGTCGAGCTTCAGGTGACCTCGGACCCGGCGTTCATCCGCCCGTCCACGCTCCGCATCGAGAGCCTGGATCCGGGCGAGGAGCTTGACCTCGGGCCGCGCCGCGTGGCTGCCTTCCTGGCCCACGATCGGGCGATCCTGAGCCGGCTGTCCGAGCGAGCGGACGGGACCGTGACGGCCACGCTGCGGACCTCGGAGGGTCTTGAGATCGCTCGCGCCGACGGGGAATGGACCCTGTTCCCCACGGACACCTGGTTCGGCCTGCGAACGCTCCCGGAGCTGCTCGCCGCCTACGTGCTGCCGAACGATCCTGCGGTGGATGCGACGCTGTCGCTCGCCGCGCAGGGCATGAACGCGGAGACGGGCTCACCCGCGCTCGACGGCTACCAGTCCAAGGACCCCATCAGGGCGCTCCGGATGGTCGAGTCGGTGTACGCAGCGCTCCAGGGCGCCGAGATCACCTACGCCAACCCGCCCGCGAGCTTCGAGGATGAGGGGCAGCGCGTTCGGTTCCCGAGCGCCATCATCTCCACGCGGCTCGGCACGTGCTTGGACCTGGCCTTGTTCGCGGCGGCCGCCCTGGAACAGGCCGGTTTGCACCCCATCGTGATCGTGACCGAGGGGCACGCTTTCGTGGGGGCATGGCTCGTCGAGGAGACGTTCTCGAACCCAGTGGTCGAGGAGCCCACGCGCCTGGCGAAGCGCATCGAACTGTCCGAGATTGTCGTGTTTGACGCCACGTCGGTGTCCTCGCGCCCGTCGCCGGACTTCGAAGGTGCGCGCGCGGCGGCCAAGGAGCGCCTGGCGGACCCGGCGGAATTCCGGGTGGCGATCGACGTCCATCGCGCGCGCCTCGGCGGCGTGCTGCCACTACCCATCTTGGAGGCGGGTGTGCACGAGGCCATGGGCGGCGTGGCCCAGGAAGACGCTGCGCCTACCCGCTCGGCGCGCGATCTTGACGAGGAGCTGCGCGTTTACCTCGAGGCCGAGCGTCGACGCCGTGAGGAGAATGAAACGCCGGATACGCGCCTCGACCGCTGGCTGCGCCAGCTGCTCGACCTCACCATGCGTAACCGCCTGCTGAACTCGGCCACGAGCAGCAAGCGCATCATCCCGCTCATTCCTGGCAACCTCGGCGCGATTGAAGATCGGCTGGCCGAGGGGAAGGTCTTCCGGGTGCTCGAGCGGCCGGTGGAGCTGGACGGCGGCAAAGCTGGGGCAGAGGACGCAGCGCGCATCGCGCCTCTCCTGGCCGCCGGTGTTCAGGCCGGTGAGCTGCGTTCGTGGCTGGCCGGCAATGAGCTCGATGAGCGCCTGCTCAACCTCTACCGCGAGGCGCGAACGGCGCGCGAAGAGGGCGGCGCTGGTGCGCTCTACCTGGCGGTGGGCTTCCTCCAGTACCGCGAGACCAAGCAGTCAACGCGCACGCGTCGGGCGCCCCTGCTCTTGCTGCCTCTCGAGCTCAAGCGCAAGTCCGCGCGGCGCGGATACACGCTGATCCAGGGGGCCGACGAACCACGCGCGAACGTGACGCTTCTCGAGTACCTGCGCCGCGATCACCAGATCGACGTGACGGGACTGGATCCGCTGCCCATGGATGACCAGGGCGTCGACGTGCCGCTCGTGCTCCAGGTTTTCAAGAACGCGATCAAGGACGAGGACGGCTGGGAGATCCTCGATGAGGCCGAGATAGGGCTCTATTCGTTCGCGAAGTACCTCCTCTGGCGCGACCTCAAGGACCGCGCGGACGTGCTTCGGCGCAACGAGCTGGTTGCGCACCTGATCGAGCGTCCCAGTGAGGCCTATCCTGATCGTGTCGCCGTGCCCGATCCGGACCGGCTGGACGAGGAGTTCAGCGCGGCGGAGGTGTTTGCGCCTCTTTCCTACGACTCGTCCCAGCTCAGCGCGATCCTCGCGGCCGCCGGCGGTAAGACGATGGTGCTGGAGGGGCCGCCGGGGACGGGCAAGTCCCAGACGATCACGAACCTGATCGCGCATGCGATCGCCCAGGAGAAGACGATCCTCTTTGTCAGCGAGAAGATGGCGGCGCTCGACGTCGTGCATCGCCGCCTGCGCCACCTGGGCCTCGGGCCCGCGTGCCTCGAGCTGCACTCGAACAAGGCCAACAAGAAGGCGGTGCTTGAGCAGTTCCGTGAGGCGCTCGAGGAAGGCCGTGTCCGGGGCGCCCGCCGCCGGTCATGGGACGAGATTGCCGAGGACCTGGACGGGGCCCGGAAGAGGCTGAACGGGCACGTGCACGCGCTGCACACGCCTCGCGCGAGCGGCGAGACGATTCACGGCGTGATCGGAGCGACAGCGAGCCATGCGGCGTCCGGTGAAGAGGTCTGGGACTTTGGTACGGACCTCGGGATTGCGGATCCAAAGGCGGTCGACGAGCTGACGCTGCGGCGCTGGCGCGGGCTGCTCGACGAGATCGACATCGTGGCTTCCGAGCAGCTTGTCGGCCCGGAGCATCCGCTTCGACTGGTGGGTCAGGCGGAGTACTCGCCGATCTTCGAAGCAGAGTCGCTGGCGGTGGTTCGTGCCTTCGACGGGCCGGCGTCTGAGTTCCTCGATTCTGCTTCGGCCGCGCTCGAGAGTGTCGGCTGGGCTTCCACATCAGGGGCTCCCACTTCTGGCGAAGGATGGTCGTCCGGGGCCGGCTGGAGCCGATTCGCTGCGCTGCTGGAGGTGGCGGCCGGGGCGTTCTCTGGTGCGGAGGGTGCGCCTGATTGGATCGCGCGGCCTGAGGTGTCATCGTCCCTGGCCGAAGGGTTGGCGCAGGTCGAGGAGTACCAGGCGCTGGTTTCGGAGCTCAACGGACAGTTCCGGGTGTCGCCTACGACGCTGCCGCTCGATTCGCTGGAGACCCTGCGGCGCGAGTACGTTGGCGGTGGGTTCATCAAGCGCTGGCAGCGCAAGCGGTCCCTGCTCAGCGAGCTGCGTGGGATTGCGAAGGATCCCGCAGCGATCAGCATCGAGGGCGCGATCCGTGCTCTGGACGCGGCGCAGCGCCAAGTGGAGCTTGAGCCGCTTGTGGCGCAGCAGACGAGCGCCGGGCATCTCGTGCTTGGCACCTTGTGGCGCGGCGTTGAGACCGATGTGAAGGCGGCGCGTCACGAGCTCGAGATGGCTAGTGCACTCCAGGATCGCTGGTCAGAGCTCCGCGCGGCCGCTGGCTTCGAAGGCGCGCCTGAGGAAGCGCTCTTGACCGGCCTCGTTCGCTCCCTGGGTCAGTCGTCCCTCGCAGATCACGCGAAGCAGCTCTTGGGCGCGCTGGCAGAGATGGCGACGGCGAAGGCTGGCTTGATCGACGCTGCGAAGCCCCTGCCGGGGGCGCCGGTCGCCGACTCGCTTGACGATGTTCGCGGGCTGCAGTCACTTTCGGTGGGCTGGGCGGACGCGTGGTCCGGCTTGCGCGGGTGGGCGCGTTGGCAGGGCCTGCGGCAGAGCGCGCTTGACGCCGACGTGGGCGCAGGAGGTCTCGCAGCCGTTATCGAACGGCTCGAGAGCGGCGACTGCGTTCCTGGCGATGCGCGCCACCGTTTCGATGTCTCGTTCTCTCGGGCGTGGGCACTCCACGAGATCTCGGGTGACGATGCGCTCAAGGCGTTCGATGGGAAGGATCATGGGCGGGCCCTGCAAGGGTTCCGTGATCTCGATGACGAGCGCCTGGCCGCCGCGCGTGAAGAAGTCCGGCAGCGGATCGGAAGCCGACGACCGAAGGCCTCGGCGGCCTCGGCGGCCGCGGCGACGAGCGGTAAGGCCTCGAAGACCGGGCTTGGCTTGCTCCAGCGCGAGATCACGAAGAAGACGCGGCACCTCGCGATTCGCAGGCTGCTGGCTGAGCTCGGCGACGTCGCGATGGAGCTGAAGCCCTGCTTCCTCATGAGTCCGATGTCCGTGGCCCAATACCTCGACGCAGATCATCCGCCGTTCGACATCGTCGTCTTCGACGAGGCGTCCCAGATTCCGGTGTGGGACGCTATCGGGGCCATCGCGCGCGGCAAGCAGGCCGTGATCGTGGGGGACCCCAAGCAGCTCCCGCCGACGAGCTTCTTCAGCCGCAGCGCGGACGCCGAGGCGCTGGACGAAGATGACGTCGAGGACCTTGAGAGCATCCTCGATGAGTGCATTGGGGCCCAGGTTCCGACGCACAGGCTGCGCTGGCACTATCGCAGCCGGCACGAGAGCCTGATCGCGTTCAGCAACGAGCGCTACTACGACTCCAGGCTCTTGACGTTCCCATCGGGCTCGTCGGAGGGCCGTGGTGTTCGGCTGCGGTACCACCCAGAGGCCGTCTACGACAAGGGCGCGACGCGGACCAACCAGGTGGAGGCGGAAGCGGTCGCCGCTGAGGTGGTGAGGCGCCTTCGCGACCCGAAGGAGAGCGAGCGCACGGTCGGCGTAGTGACGTTTAGCCAGGCCCAGCAAACGCTGGTGCTCGATCTGCTCGATGCGGCGCAGCGTAGGCACCCGGAGATCGAGCGCTTCTTTGATGAGGCGCTACAAGAACCGGTGTTCGTCAAGAACCTGGAGAACGTCCAGGGCGACGAACGGGACGTGATCATTTTCTCGATCGGCTATGGCCCGGATGTGCGCGGCCGGCTTTCGATGAACTTCGGACCGCTCAATAACGATGGGGGCGAGCGGCGCCTCAACGTGGCGATCACGCGGGCGCGCGAAGAGGTCCTTGTCTACACGTCGATACGTTCGGACCAGATCGATCTTGCGCGCACGAACGCGCGCGGCGTCAGGGACCTGCGGGCCTTCCTGGCATTTGCCGAGAAGGCCGAGTCAGAGGTGGTGGCGGCGGAGCCAGAGGCGTCACATCCCACGGCCCATGGCGATCCGCTCGTCGAGGTGATCGGCGCCCGTCTGGTTCAGCGTGGATGGGCAGTCGAGTACGCGGTGGGTCGCTCAGATGTCCGTGTGGATATCGGCATTCGGCACCCCGATCGGCCTGGCTCGTTCCTGGCGGGCATCGAAACCGATGGGGATAACTACCGCCGCGCCTCGACGGCGCGGGATCGCGATCGACTTCGCTCGGACGTTCTGGAGGGCCTTGGCTGGAATCTGGTCCAGGTCTGGGCCGTGGACTGGTGGAGGGATGCGGATACGGAGGTCGAGCGACTCGACGCGGAGCTGCGCCAACTGCTGGAAGCAGACGTGCCCGAGGTGCCCGCGCCGTTGGTCCCGGACGAGCCGCCGGTGCTGCCCGAAGCCATCGAAGAGTCGCTGCCAGAGGACACGGACGATGCCAGTGGCGGCAGTGCGGACGCGGACGGTCGCACGGAGCCGCTGGCCCTCGATCCAGGCCCTGAGCGCCTTGCGATCGACGGTTCGGGCTCCACGGAGGAAGGCGGCTCGTTGCGTCAGCTTCCGGCGTCCCAGCTCCCCAAGGCACTGCTTCCTGGGCCAGAAGCGGAAGACGAGTCGCCAAAGCGTCTCTCTGCCGCTCCTGACCCAACGGAACTCCTGGAGTTTGCCGAAGACCCCGCGCCGAAAGCGAAGCGGCCCCATGCAGAACGCTATGAACCAGCGGAGATCGAGGGCTACGCGGACCGATCGGCAGAGTTCTACGACGCTGCCTGCAGCGGCGACGTGACGTCTACGATCTCATCCGTGGCGATGTTCGAGGCGCCCTTGACCCATGAGACTCTTGTGCGCCGCGTGGCGAACGCATGGGGCTTTGCGGCGGTTTCGAAGAAGTGCCGCGAAAGGGTGGCTCAGTGTCTGGGCCAATCGGGGCTCACCATGATCGAGTACGCATCGGGGGCGGACGAGGTACAGCGCGTCTACTGGAAGACCGAACGCCACGCCGCGACCTACGCAGGCTATCGGACCCAGGAATCGATGGATCCGCGGCCGATGTCTGAGGTTCCCCAGCCCGAGGTCGTGAATGCGATGATCGCGACGCTGTCCGAGCGAACGATTTGGCCGCTTGAGGACCTCCAGCGCGAGGTATTGGGCCTGTTCGGCGGAAAGGGCCTGGCCCAGTCAATGCGCGCCTCCGTAGGGGCCGCCCTCGATACGCTCCAGGCGCAGGAACGTATCCGGATGGAAGTCTCGGGCGGCGTGGCGTGCGTGACCCTCGTGCGTTGACAGGCCCAGGGTCTCCTCACCTGGCCATGTTGAGGACCTTGAGGGCCAGGTCGTCCGACTTCAGTTCGCGTGCGACGAAGTAGGGCTTGTCGGTCGCCAGGAGAGTCAGGCCGCCATCGACGAGTGCCTGGTACTCGGAGGCATCGCCGTCCGCGGCGTACTCGTCATCTAACCGTTTGCCCGGCCGCCCCAGCGTTCCGAACGCGCTTTCGATGCCACGCTCCCCCAGTTCAGCGAAGGCGCGAACGTCAGGACTGCGCGTGCCCATCCAGGCCACCACGTGAGTGAAGTTCACGCCCTCGGCCGCCAGTCGTTCCTGGTGCTCGAGGCTGTCCACCCCCGCGGTCATCATCAGCTCGGGGCCGAGGCGAGCGACCTCGATCGCTTCCTGGTCGTTGTAGGAAATCATCAGGACATGGTTCTCAGCGCCGGCACTTCGAACGGCGGAGATGATGTTGCGAAAGCTGGTGGTCTCCTTGCGATCGAGTTCGAGGATCGCGCCGTTACGGCGGGCCCAGGCCAACGTTTCCTCCAAGCTTGGCGGGTGGAAGCCCGTCGCCTGGCCGCTGCTGTCCAGCAGGTCGAGCGCGCGCACAACGGCCCAGTCAGTGTCGGCGATGCCGCCGTCGTGGCCGCCGGTCCGCCGCAGCGAGCGATCGTGCATCAGGTAGAGCACGCCGTCTTGGCTCTCGGCCACGTCGACCTCGAACACTCGAATGCCCTGCTCGAAGCCGTACTGCATGGTCTCGACGGCGTTCTCCGGATAGCCGGGGGCGGGCCCACCTCGATGTGCGGCGATGAGCACGCCGCCTGCCTCACGAATGCGGTCCATCACTTCCGGAAGCGGCGGGAGAACCGCGCTCCCAGTCGTTGCGCCACCGACGCGCTCTGTTCGGTGTGAATCGCGTGCCTCTCTTGCACTGCCGCAAGCCGCCAGCGCGAGGGCCGCGATCGTCCATGTCCATTTCATCATTGCCTGGTCTCCGTCATTCCTACGCGTCGCCGGCTCCCGAGGTCACGAGGCCCAGCGCTAAAGCGCCGAGGGGGTAGACGCGCAGGTGAACCATCACCATGACCCAAGCGGCATCGAAGCTCAAGCCGGAACAGTGGGCCGTCGTGCTCGATGCGGCTGCGCTCGGGGGGCGCTCCCGCGCGTCATCCGGAGATGTGCCGTGTACAATCTACGTCTGGCCCAAGGTGCGGGTAGAGCGTGAAGTCGCCTGTCTCGGCACGGGCATTGTGGCTTCGGCCTGCGGCCCGGAGATGGTCGAGCTGTTGGCCGAGTGGATGCTGAGACTGGCCAGGTAAGAGTCTCCGCTTGGGACACTGGTGGGGTGGGCCGCAGTCCTTCGATTGAGGGCGCGGCCGCGATGCGCCGCGACAGCGGTCAACAAGACCGTTCCTGTGGCAAAGAGGACGCCGGGAGGCTGGGTGCGGAACGTGCAATCGTTGAGGGCACGGGTCAGGTGAGGTGGGGGATGAGCGCCCCTTCACTCGGTCCCACGAAATTCTGTCCCGAACCAGCCTGAGGTTTTGAGACGCATCACGGTCTCTCGGCTGTCGCCGTTGCGTGTGTGATTCGTAAGAGGCGGGTGTTGCTTCGGGAGCAACCGGCGTCGTCAGGGTGCGACAACTAGGGAGCTCTCGCGCCCAAGCCTTGCCAGATGGCCTGCTGGCGCGGACACTCTAGGCACGAAACTGACGTCAGGTACGCTCCCAAGCGCCACCGCGCTCTCGGTTGCCGCCTGCTTCCCGGCGTCCGTTTCCCAAGCCTATTCCTGTGCCCACCTCCTGCGCCCAAGGCGCACGAATTCATGCGAACTCTCTCCTACCTGACAGCGGCCGCGCTCGTGGCGGTCGTTGCGACCGACAGCGCCGCAGCCCAGTGCTCGAACCCCATCTCCGGGCCCGACGTGATCGTCGGCGGCATTCCGAATATCTCCAACTACGGAGAGCTTGGCGGAATGGCTGCCTACTCCCTTGGCACGACGTCGTGCAACGTGGGTGATACGGAACTCCTCTGGTTCGCGAACAACACGAACCACCCCGTGATCGGTCAGAACATCTACCGCCTCGAGGAAGGACGCTTCGAGCAGCTCGGCATGAGCTGGCTCAAGCACGGCTTCACGGCGCTCCAGCAGAACCTCTGCTGCAGCTGCAACAGCTCGGGCACAGGCAGTCGCCTCGGCGTGGGCTGCTCGGACCCGTACGGTTCGGGCCTCAACGGTAGCCAGGGAGGCCTCGGCCCGCGCTTCCAGGTCAACGCTTTCACGGGAGCCTTCTCCTACCCATTCGCCCAGCAGGGCCAGAGCGGCGACCGCGTCTTCAAGCGTATCCAGGTTCCGGTCGCGGACGTCTTGGCCGCCAACCACCCGACCGCACGCTACTTCGGCGAGGCACAGTACATCACGCCTGACGACGCGGCTTCCGGCAACGGTTTCAACAACACGTCGTGGGTGCCACTCAACCGCAACAGTGCGGGTTCCGGCCTCTCGATCGGTGGTGCCACGAACCGCGAAGAAGCGGCCGTGTACGCCTATGCGCAAGCGGAGCCGACCGTGCTCCTGAGTGAGGTCAACGTGCCCTCCGAGGGCCAGTTCCTCGTTGCGAGCAACGCGATCAATCTCGGCAATGGCGCCTGGCGCTACGAGTACGCGATCTTCAACAACAACAGTGACTTCTCCGGGCAGAGCTTCTCCGTGGACCTCGGCACCGGCAACACCGTGATCAGCGTTGGCCACTCCTTCCCGATGTACCACTCGGGTGAGCCCTACACGAACGCTTCGTGGAACGAGACCGTCACCACTGACAGCGTCACGTGGTCGACCGAGTCGTTCATCATGAACCAGGACGCTAACGCGCTTCGCTGGGGTACCACCTACAGCTTCTGGTTCACGACCAACGCCGCGCCGGTTAGCGCCAGCGCGACGATTGGCCTCTTCAAGCCCGGCAACCCGGGCGACCAGCTCGCCGACGTTCAGTCGCCGGGCGACGCGACCGGCGGCGCCATCATCACGGAGAGCTTCTGTGAGTCGACCAGCAACTCGACCGGCGTCAAGGGCGTCTTGGTGCTGGCGGGCTTCGACCTCGTCGGTCGTACGATCGACCTCGAGGCTACGAAGCTTCCGCTCAACGCCTTCGGCTTCTTCATCGTTTCGATGGTGCAGGACGTGGTTCCGAACGCCGGCGGAAGCGCTGGCACGCTTTGCCTTGGCGGCGCCATCGGCCGCGGCGTCGCGGGCGGCGTCTTCGACACGGGCGTGACGGGTACTGTCCTCGGTTCGGTGGACCTTGACATGATCCCGACGCCGACAAGCACCACGGCGGCCATGAGCGGTCAGACCTGGAACTTCCAGGCATGGCACCGTGACACGATCCTTAGCTTCTCGACGTCGAACTTCACGAACGGCATCAGCGTTCAGTTCTTCTAAGAAACTGAGTGATCAACCCGGGCCACGGTCCGGCTGAGCGCCCCTGCACCCCAACGGTGTGGGGGCGTTTTTCGTGACCCAGGGGCACTCTCCCGCTGACGCCAAGCGCCGAGCCATAGGCCTGTGAGTCAATAAGCGGGGCGTTCGACCTGGGCGGCGAGAAGGAGGACGATGGGCATAGTAGGTTCGGGGGGTGACGGACGCGGGCGACTCGGGCGCACGCCACGACAAAACTCCCTCGCCGGGCCACCATGAGGCGGGGAGAATCTGGCGGGCGGCGAGGAGCTTGCCGCTGGGCTCGAAGGCCCAGGCAAGCGCCCCGACTCCGATCCGCAAGGCGCGGCTGCGAGGGTCGTCAGGCAACTCCTTGAGCTTGTCCTGAATCGAGCTGCCGTAGATGCTCGCAAGGCCGTGCTGATCGCTTCGATCTGACTTCGCGCTTTGATCGCGCGGTCCCCATCTAGCGAGAGGGCCTCGACCCATGGGTCGATGACCGCGCGTGCGATGGCGGGGCTCCGGTCAGCGAGTGCGATGGCAAGGCATGCCTTTGCGTTGATGAGCCCTTCGAGGCGCAGCGGCGTGAAGCCAGCGGGGCGTCGAGGAAGGCCGAGGGTGCGCTGCTGCCAGCCCTCGAATGCCTTGGGGTCGATCACCTCGGCGACGCTGAGGAGGTGGGGCGCGGCCGCCACCGGGTGATGCGCATGAGAGCGGCCAGAGGGCCGCGTCGGACTCCACGCGATCGAAGGCCTGCCGCAGGGCTTCGAGCGCTGGCTCGATCACGGCGCGCGCGGCGTCCTTTTCATCCAGCTCAAAGAGTCGACGTGCGATCAGGGCGGCTTTGACGACCTGCCCCGTTGCGCTGGAGCCCGCGAGGACGTCCGCCATGACGCTGGCCAGCTCCTCCATCGTCGCCGCATTTGCCATGTGGGGCGCTACGAGGTAAGCGATGTAGTAACGACGGTGAGCGAGCTATTCACTGCGCACAAGCGAGAGCGCATCGTTCGGCCGTAGTGGCGCCAGGGTCTGGCTAAGGATCGAGAGTGCTAACGTTGGATTCGATGGATGGGTCCAGGTCCCTGAGTCGAGGAAGGCCAGCACTCCGTCGGGGTCTGCGTGCATCAGGGGGTAGAGCCATTTCATGACGTCCTTCCTGTCGTGACTGAGCGACGCTTCGACCATTCCATCGCGCTCGATGAGAAGGACATCGGGATCGGACTCGCCTCCGATGAGGTCAAACGTTCCGTCGGTAGACACGGGCGACCCATACTCACTCGTCCGGAGTCGAGCACGAAGTTCGCCCTCGGCGTTGCCGCCCACTTCGCTCGCAAGGATGCGCGGGGCGATCCATCGCTCGGTAGGAGTGATCGTGACGCCTTCCGTAAGCTTGGCCGCCGGCATGAAGGCTGTCATGCCCGCCTCGATCTGGCGCTGGTCGGAGTCGCTCCAACCTTCGTAGCGAATCGCGTAGGTGGCTTCCGGCTCGAGCGGATGGGCGAACGTCATCGTCTCGCCCGCGTTGCAGGCATGACGCAGGCCTCCGGCAGCGTGGAGGCCACCGTCGACATTGCCGTACCGCACAGCGTCTTCACCCACGAGCGTCATGCGGATGCGTGGCGCGGTCCCAGCTCCCTCCCAGGCGAGGTTCATCCGGGCCTGGAGCGACGGCTCTAGCGTCAGCCGCACGAGGTCGCCTGCGTTGGCTTCCGTGGTCCCTTCCGCCGCCATGCGACACGCTCCTAGGCGCCGGCAGCCACGGCTCAAATGGCACGCCCGCAGGTACGTCATCCGGCTCCCACTTCGTCTGGAGCGCGCCGTGCCCGTCTTTCCAAACGAGTACCGAAAGGTAGCGCAGGACACCGCTTGCCGCGATCCACTCCGTGGGGAGGGTCAGCTGGAAGCGGCCGTCTTCTGTGCTTGTCGCCTCAGCGACGAGCTCCCAAGTGGGCCCCTAGGGGCGGGCCGCTTGGCTGCTCACCCAGAGGTGAGCGCCAGCGAGCGGCTGGCCGTCATCGTCGAGGGCACGACCCTCGATGACATGGGAGAATACAAACGCGGCCAGGGCGAGCGAGACGCACCATTGAATCATGCATTCATGGTAGCGCCTCGCACGGGACCTGGCCGCGCGTCAGAGAACCTCTACTGAATCGACACGCACTTGGCGCTCGAGAAGTTCGACGTCGGGAAGCTCAGGATCTGGTCGCGGTACCAGTACTGGAAGCAGCGCGTGTCGCCGACCATGGCGGGCACCGTGCCCGATGCGGCAGGGATGGCGCTGAGGTCGATGACCATAGAAACCGCACCCGTGGAGCCGGAGTCGAGGACGTTGCCCGCGTAACGACCGATGGTCGAACTCGCGATGCAGAGGTTGCCTGCGCTGCCGCCCGGGTTCGTGATGATCTGGATTTCCTGCGACGTCACGACGTAGCCGAGCGAGTTCAGCGGAAGCTGGTCGACGGTCACCGTGAGGTCCATGTCGGCGAGAACGGCGCTGCCCACAAGGTCGAGGACGGCGCTCAGGCCGGTCGAGTTCGTCACGCCCGCGCAAGCGGTCGAGAAGAAGCCGTCAGCTCCGCCGACGACGACAAGGCCGTAGTCGGCATCGACAGCCGGCGTCTCGACGTGGTTGTCTTGGACGATGGACGTGGCCATCACTTCGACGGTCCAGGCGCCAGCGGTCGGGTTCTGAACGAACACGCACTCGAGCGAGTTGACGTTGTCTTCGCTGCCACCCGTGGTCGACCAGACGCCGCTCTCCAGGCTGTGGTTGCCCCAGTAGACCTCGGAGCCGTCCGGTGACGTGACGCGCAGCGACAGGTTGTTGATCAGCTGGGAGCTGGCAGCGGGGTTGCCCGCCGGCTCGTTCCAGTTGAGGCAGACCTTGAACGCGGGCTCGCTAGCTCCAACGTTGATGGAGTAGAGAGTCGACTGACCCTGGGTCAGAACGTCCGTCTCGTCAACGATCTTCGTCATCGAGCGGCTGTCCCACATGTTCTGCAGGTTCGGGAAGCCCCAACCCACGTGCTCGCGACGGTTGTTGTTGCTCGCAGCGGTGAAGGCGTACTGGTTGGCGCTGACCACCTGAAGGGCCTTCAGCGTCGTGAAGTGTGGACGGTTCTCGTGGCTGGTGCCGCCGGGGACGCGCAGCGCATTGCCGAACGGACCTTCGCCAGCGGTGATCTCGTCCGTGAACATCTGAATCGCAAGGACGTTGTGCCCCGCGACGATCGGCGTGGCGCCTGACGTGCCGCCAAAGTTCGAGGTCCAGCTGCCGCTGGAGTAGCCTGAGCTGCCCGTGCGGTCCGACGTACCTATCGAGTCGTAGTAGGCGCTGAGCGTCGGCTTGATGCGACCGTCAGAAGCCGGTCCGGTACTGCCGCTGCCAGACCAGGAGTCGTCGAGCGGGTTGCTGTTGTTGCCGTGGCGCACTCCGCCAATCGACATGATGTTCTTGCCCCACGCCTCGGGACGCGAGTCCTGGTTGCCGGCGTTCGACTGGCTTTGGGTCCACATCAGGTCGTGGTCGAAGACGATGTCGTCCGCTTCCGCTGAGGTCGAGGTGTAGAAGAAGGTTCGCCCGCCGCCCCACGATGCCGTGGTGTGGCTGACGTTGTGGATGTTCACGAGGTCGCTCACGACCTGGTACCGCGATCCGCTGACGCTCGAGTAGTTCGTGTAGAACTTGCCGGCGTCCGGCGCCATGCCGCGTACCGCGGAGTTGCTTGAGCCGTTGCCGAAGACGATGCCGGCCGTTGCGTGGCCGTGTGACTGCGCTGCGCCGTTGCTTCGCACGTTGACTGCTCCGCCCGTGAAGTCCGGGTGCGTAGCTTCGATCCCTTCGTAGATGTGCGCGTTGACGCCCGACCCGGTGTATCCGGCCTGGGTCTCGACGTAGTTGCCGCCGCCTTGGATGCGCGCGTTGTCCATGTCCTCTTCCGGCGCCGACCAAAGGTCGATCCAGAGGACCTCATCGAGGCCAGCCACCTGGAGGAGCTGTGGTCCAGTGAGCGTGACTTCGAGAATGATGCTGCCCGCTTGCTCGTTGTTGACGACGCCACCGAGGGCCTCAACCTTCTTCATCAGGCTAGGCTTGTCGATGCTTTTGTCAGCGACGACCACGTTGTAGCGAACCGCGTCGGGCTGTGCGTACGTCTCGTTCTCGAGCAGCTCGGGCTGGAGGCGGAAGGCTGGGTGGTAGGCACCAACCCAGCGAACGGCCTTGTTCCGAAGGAGGTTCTTGGCGCCGTCCGGCTGAACGCGCACGACGTATGCGTTGTCGGGCAGGTAGCCAATGACCTCACCGCCCTGGTCGGCGATCGCGTCGCGGCCAGCCTGGGTGGGCGTTGCCGCGAACTGCACGATCACGAGGTTCTGGTCCGCTGCGCTACGGAGTGCCTCTGCGACCTCAGGCTGACCCTTGAGAGGATCGAACGAGGCGTACCTCAGCTGGATATAGCTTGAGGCGGCCTGGGGGGCCGTGGACGAGAGAGGCTGCTGGGCAGCAACCGAGAGGCCTGAGGTACAGACCGCAAGCGTGACGTAAAGGAACGAACCGTGCATGACCGGGCGAGGTGGGGTTTCAAGGGAACGAGAACCAGGCCACACATCGTAGCCCGCTCTCGCTCCCCATGGACGGGAACCCTGTATGCGCGGTTCCGTCTCGTCCCGATTCAATATCCGGCCGCACATATATGTTCGAGACCTGGGCACTTTGTGAGAAGTACAGGGACGAAACGCGCGCTAGATAGGAGCCGCGGTACCAGGCTGAGAAGTACCAATTTCCGCCTGAATAGGACGTTTCGGTGCCCGTGGGCGACGCGTGGAAGAACCTCAAGGCGTTTCGGGCCATGCCCCAGATCCGGCGCTCCATTTGATGCGTCGCGGCGACATCGTGCCCTCTGCTGGTCAGATCGTCGCATGTCGGTCCGTCCAGTCGCTTTTCCTCCCGCAGCGTCGCGCCCCGAGTTCCATTCGCCCCGACGGCTCGCGGCCCAGGCGAAGCAGCCGTTGGCGATGCGGACTTCCAGCCCGATCAACAGGTGCTTGCCGCGAGCACCAGCGAGAGCGAACCACGGCCGCCTGCGCGCCTGCTGCTGCCCTTGCCGCGCTAGTGCGGTTCGCGGGCTGATGAACTAGCTTATCTGGGTAATGACCAGCGAAATGGATGACGGCGACGACGACGCCTACGACTGGATGAGCGAAGACCTGCTCGATGAGCTCGACCGGGACTACCTGATCGAGCTGGGGCGTCTTCAGGTGGAGCTGTTGAAGCTCCAGCGCCACGTCATGGAGAAGTCCATGCGGCTGGCCATTCTCTTCGAGGGCCGAGATACGGCGGGGAAAGGCGGCGCTATCCTGCGCTTTGCCCAGCGCCTACGTCCGCGGAACGTGCGCGTGGTTGCGCTCTCGAAGCCTACGGAGGCAGAGCAGGGCCAGTGGTACTTCAAGCGCTACGTTAAGCACCTCCCGGATCCCGGCGAGATCGTTCTGTTCGACCGCAGCTGGTACAACCGAGCGGTCGTCGAGCCCGTGATGGGTTTTTGCACCGACGAACAGCACGAGCGCTTCATGCGCCACGTCGTCCAGTTCGAGGACATGCTGGTCGAGGACGGGCTCGTGCTCGTGAAGCTCTGGTTCTCCATCAATCGCGACGAGCAGCATCGGCGCATCGAGAACCGGCGCGTCAATCCGCTGAAGGAATGGAAGCTCTCCACGGTGGACCTCGAAGCGCAGCAGCGCTGGGGATCCTTCACGAACTACAAGGAGGCCATGTTTAGGAAGACGAGCTCGGAGACCAGCCCGTGGGTCGTCGTAAAAGGCAACAGCAAGAAGGACGCACGACTGGAGTCGATCCGCTACGTGCTCGGCCAAGTCGCCTACCCCGACCGTGGCCAGCCGGGACTGCGACTGGAGCCTGATGCTGCCACCGTGGCGAGAGCGACCTGGGACTGAGCCGCACCATGGGCCATCGCTGCCGGCGTAGTCTTGCTTGTGAGCGAACGGATGTTCCTCGGGAAGACCGTTGGGTCCCGTCCCGGGGCGAGTCACGGTCCGCCCAGAAGGCCCAAGGACGGACGGAACTGAGTCGATGTCTAAGCTAGACAGGGCCCGCCGTGTATCCTGCCCACTGAAGGCAAGCTCGACCGGAGCTGCCCGCCCATGCAGCAGCCGCGAATCCTTGGATTCGAGGCCTGGGCCATGTGGGCACCACTCCACCTAAGAGTATCCATCTTGCGACGCCCTGAATTCTACCGACTGAGTCCTCAGACGAGCCTTCTCGCCCTCTCAGTCGCCGCTCTGGCGCTGGCCAGCTGCGGTGGTGAGTCGACGCAGGTCGAGGAGGAAGTCCCGCCGAGCCTGATCCTCATCTCGCTCGATACGCTTCGCTACGACCATTGTGGATTCAACGGGTACGAGCGTGACACCACTCCGTTCCTCGACAAGCTAGCGAAGGAGTCCATCGTCTTCGACCGCGTGTATACCACCATGTCGTGGACGCTCATTGCGCACATGTCCATGCTGACGGGCCTCTACCCAAATCAGCACGGGGTCTTCAGCGCAGACGTCGCCCTGACGAACGAGTTCCCGACCCTTGCCGAGCGGCTTCATCGCGAGGGCTACCTCAATTCCGGCGTGTACGCCAACGGATGGGTCGGTGATCGGTACGGGTTCAACCGAGGCTTCGACAGCTACGAAAGAGCCTTCTCCATCGAGAAGGCCGACGCTTTCGTCCGGGCGTCGATGAAGGCGGTCAGGCCTGGATTCCCCTACTTTCAGTTCATCCACCTGTTCGATATTCACTCGGCCTCGTTCCATCTTCCGGGCTCGACCATCTACGACCCTCCGGCCCCCTTCGACAGCCTCTTCGTGGAGGATGCCAAGGAGCGGCTCGCAGGGATCGACGCCTTGGAGTGGTGGACTGAGCCGGTCACGCCTACGCCAGAGCAGCACGAGGCCGTGGTGGCGCTCTACGACGGCGGCATCCGCCACGTGGACAGCGTTCTCGAAGCCTGGTTCACGGACTGGGAGGAGCGCGGGCTACTCGACAACACCATTGTCGTGATCACGGCGGATCACGGCGAAGGCCTCCGCCAGCGCCTGGAGCACTACGGCGGGCACGGCGGCCTAAAAGAAGAGGGCCTTCGCGTCCCGTTGCTCATCAGGCTTCCGGGCGGTGAACGCGGCGGAGAACGGATCGATGAGCTCATGTCCTTGATCGACATCGTTCCGACGGTCCTCGACATTGCCGGGCTACCCGGGGATGACCGGCTTCCCGGCCGCTCGGCCATGGGGCCGCCGCGTGCGGAAGATGAGTGGGTGTTTGTGGCGCGGGACAGCGTGTCCGCAGCTATTTCCCGGGATCAGAAGATCATCTATGCGGGACCCATCGTCCGATCGCTCTTCGACCTCGCGAAGGATCCAGGAGAGCTGGAACCGTTCACCTTCCGCAGCGGTCGAAAGAAGTTCAGCGCAATCGTGGAACCCATTCTAGATCACGCCCTTGTCCAGCTAGGGACCTACTATCAGCCTGGGGAGGCGCTGAACATCGACGAGCTCGATGAGCAAGCGAAGAGCGACCTCAGGGGCCTCGGCTATGCGGGTGAAGTCGACGACCAGTAGCGCTCTCCGAGTGGGCGCCAAGCACGCGCCCTGACCCAGCCCCGCATAGGCAAGGGAGAGCTCAGCGTTCCTGGTTCAATCGATCCAGCGTAGCCCGCGCCGCTGCCGCGACCTCGGGCTTCGGGTCCTTCAGGAATCCGATGAGCTCCGGCATGGCCTCCACGGCTTCCCATGTCCCGAGGCCTTTGATCGCTTCGATGCGCACGGCGGGGTCAGCGTCACCGAGGAGACCCATGAGCCTTGAGACCGTGACGTCCCGCGTCGCTTGCTTGACCCGGCGCGTGGCCCAGCGATCCTCAGCGTCCTGGAGCGCCGCGATGCGCTCGACGTGTTCGAGGCACCAGGTGCGCGTTTCCTCGCTGCTGGTCTTGCGCGCCGCGGTCAGGAGAAGCTCGGCGCCTTCGTCGGACAGGTAGCCCTTCAGCGCATAGACCGCCTTCTCGTAGAGCGGACTGGAAGCCGGCCCATCAACAATCTTGGCGAGGTGGGGGAGGAGAGCGGGATCGCGGAGCGTTTCCGCGGCCTTGAGGGCCGTCATTCCGAACCTGAGGTCACCCATGAGAGGGCCGATCCACGCGATACGATCAGGGCTCGGGTGGGAAGCGGTCCAATGGATGACCGCGTCCACCAGGCTGATATCGGTTCGAAGGCGATCCGTGTGGGTAATGGCGAACTCGACGATCTCCGGGGTGATGGGGATCGTGCCGTTGAGACGGTGGAAGACCTGTGCCAGCTGCATGTCCGAGGCGCCGGAACTCAGGAGGTCGCGACTGATCTCCTCGCGCAAGGACCTGGAGTACTGCCCGAGGAGCTCCTTCATGTCACGGTCGAGTGGCCAGTGCTGCGTGCTCAAGCTGTCAGCCCACTCCCCCTCGCTCAGCAGTCGAAGCAGCGCGGGAGCCGCGGCCCCTTCGTCAGATGGCGGGGGCCCGAGGAGCAGTCCGAACATCGATGAGACGTTGACCCCTGGGTTCGATGCAGCCAGCTCGACGGCGGCGAGCCTCGCTTGGTTGTCCGAGCGGCCGGCGGCCAACACGTTCACCCTGACGGGGAGGTCGTTGAGAGAGTAGGCGGGAATACCGTCTCTATAGACCCGGCTGACGAGCTGCGCCCAGAGCGGCCCGGGCAGGGCAGCCAGTTGGCGGCGAGCAGACTGGCCGTCAAACGCCAGGTTGAGGCAGAGGTTCAGGTTCTCCGAGGCCAGCGCCCATTCCGTTACAGCCACGAGGCCCTCGGGTGTGCGGTAGGCGTGGCCAAGGGAGCTACGTACGTCGCGGGAGGCAAGGAATCGATCTAGACGGGAGTCATCCAAGAGTGCCGCCGCGACGTTCACGCACTCTTTGGGTCTGCCAGTCCAGTCCAGGAACTGGATCAGATTGCCGACCATCAGATCGGCTTCGGCTTCACTCTTCTGATCGAAGGCGATGATCAGCGACCGAACCGAATCGTGTGGCAGGGTGCTGGCCAGTCGAAGGATGTACCTGTAATTGCGTTCGTCCAAGTCCATGACCAGCTGCGTGAGGGCCGCATCAGAGAGCTTGATGGGAAAGACATATTGCGTCTCGGTCTCGGAGTCGATGCCGTACTCGGGCCATGCCGGCAGCTCGACGGGGACCTTGATGGGCTCGATGTCCTTGAGGTTCTTCAGGGTGTCTGCCCGGACGTTCGCGTTCTTGTCCGTCAGAAGGGCCTCAAGAAACGCAGACTCTTCGGGGCCGTAGGAGGGAGTCCAACCCACGCTACGAACGTCCCGGTTGTAGCTCTCCTCGTTCACAAGGTAAACGGCGCGTGGCTTTAGCCACAAGTGGCCGTCTTCACGAACCATAGGGGTCGCGCCCAAGACGGCCTCATAGAGGCCATCGTTACCAGCGAAGTGGCGGAGCTCATCGATCGCAGTCCCTGCGTTGGGTGAGCTAATCGCTCGCACGAGCAGACCCCGAAGGTCCTCTTGGGCGGGGCTTGTCGTGAACCATTTCGGAATGAAGGGGTGCCAAGCGCGCCCTGCCTCGAGATCGTCATCAAGAAGCGCTCTCATCCCACGCGTGAAGCTTCGGTGCTGCGTGAACGGCAGCATTGCCTTGGCCAAAGCTCCGGTCAGCTCCGGCTTGGGCAGGAGCTGGTCACAGACCTTCGCGAGGTGCACCAGACGCGTCTCATCGCCGAGGCGCGTGTTCGACTTCCAGGTAGACAGCGGCGCGAACGGGTCAGCCAGTTCGATCGCACGTGCGAAGCGCAGCTCCCAGAAGAGACTCGGCGGACCCTCCTTGAGCAGCTCGCCGACGTACTGGTCAGCCGCCACAGGGTCGATCTTCATCAGCATGTAGAGCGGATCCTGGCGCGGATCTGCGTAGTGATCTCGGCTGGCGGAATCGAGCGCGCTCACGACGCCAGGGACGGCGCGGGAGCCGACCTGCAGGATGAAATCGAAATTGCCGACTCGGGCATTGCGGCGGATCTCCTGGTCGATCCTCTCGCCGGACGCCGCTGACTCGCCATCAGCGACTGTGGGGCTTAGCTTCTCCAGTCTCTCCCAGGTGGCCTTCAGATCCTTCGAGGCCGTGGCTCCGGCCGCAACGGCCCGCGTATGCACGTCGGAGAGCGCGCTGGCGACCTGGACCCACACGGCCATGTCGTCGGTAGACGCCTCGTCGGGGAGACGCTTGATCAGTTCGCCGGCGGCCGCGTCGCACCGGTCAAGAGCCTTCTGTGCTGAGCCTAGCTCGGACAGTTCGAGCGCTGCCGTGGCGATCTCGACCCGCAGGAGGCGCAGTCCGTCGCTGCGGGTCTGGGCGGGCGTGCTGGCGCTGGACTCCTCCTGGGCCAGCGCTATCCAGCCCGCAGGTGGCGAAGCGAAGAGCGTGGGAAGGCAGGCGAGTGCGGCTGTGAATACGAGCATGTCAGTTCGTGGGTTGTTGGGCCGTGGTGCGGGGAGGAGGACTCCTCCCCATGTCGACCGTTGTACGAGCGGGGCTGGCGTCACCTGTCACCACGTGAACCAGCGGGTGTCAACGCGATGTCAAGCCCTGCGGGTGAAGCGGTAGCCGACGCCGTGGACCGTTTGCAGGTGCACGGGCTCCGCGGGATCGACCTCGATCTTCTTGCGGAGCTTCAGGACGTGCGTGTCGATCGTTCGCGTCGTGGGCGCTTCGTTTTGGCCCCACACGTCCGTCAGGATCCGGAGGCGGTCGAGCGCGTCGCCGTCGTGGGCCATGAAGTAGCGCAGCAGCTCCATCTCGCGGCGCGACAGACCCATGCGTTCGTCGCCTCTTACGACGCAGTACGCCGCGAAATCGACCTCGACGCTGCCGATCTTCACGCGACCGCTCGCGTCTTCGATGCCGGGGGCACCGCCGGCGTCCCGCCGCTCGAGCGCCCGGATTCGCAGGAGCAGTTCGCGCATGCTGAACGGCTTGACCACGTAGTCATCGGCGCCGTATTCGAAGCCTTGGACGCGGTCCCACTCTTCGCCTCTGGCCGACAAAATGATGACGTGGGACGCGAGTCGATCCTGGCGGACCGCACGGAGCACGCTGAATCCGTCGCGCCTCGGCAGCATCAGGTCGAGCAGGATGAGGTCCGGGCCCTCGTGGAGAGCCATCTCGAGTCCGCGCTCGCCATCGGCGGCCTCGAGGACGTCGAACCCCTCCGAAACGAGCGCGTCGACGAGCGCCATCCGGAGCATTTTCTCGTCTTCGATAACGAGGACTCGGCGCGTGGCGGTCATGGGTGAGTGGAGTGCAGGGGAATGGAAACGTGGAAGGCCGCGCCCTGGCCGTCTGGGCCTGCGTCGATCTGAAGGGTACCGCCCAGGGCGCCGACGAGCCCCGAGACGATCGTCAGGCCGAGGCCGGTGCCGCCTTGAGTGTGGACGCCGGGTTCGAGCTGCTGGAACGCGATGAGGACACGCCCACGATCCTTGGCTGGGATCCCGCGCCCGTTGTCGCGGACCTCCACGAGCAGTTCGTCGCGGCGGCAGGCGAGCCCCACGAAGAGCTGGGTGCCGCCGCTGTGCCGAAGGGAGTTCTGGACCAGGTTGCCGATGATGCGCCGCAGCGCATCGGCGTCGAGGTCGGCGCTGGGCGGCAGCTCCTCGCGCTTGCCGGTGAACTCGAACCCAGCGTTCTCAGCCAGCTCGCGGCTGGTGTCGAGAATATCGAGGGCAAGCGCGGGGAGGTCGGTTTCCTCGCGGTGGGCAAGCGCCCCTTCACCGCGCTCAATGCGCGCGAAGTCGAGGATGTCATCGACCCGGCGACGGAGCCGCTCGGCTTCGCCGGAGATCCCGGTCGCGTACTCGATGGTCCGCTCCTGGCCAATGCGCCCGCTGCGGAGGTTGTCCGCCATCAGGAGGATGGACGCGAGAGGCGTGCGGAGGTCGTGGGAGATGCCGGCGACGAACGTGCTGCGGAGCTCGGCCAGGCGGCGCTCCCGCCGGAGGGCGCGGGCGGCGACTAGCGAGGCGGCGACGACCACGACGCCGAGCGTCAGGAGCAGCCATGCGCTGATGCGGCGGCGCTGGGCGCCCGCGCGCACAAGGCGCTCGGGGTCCTGGTGCTGCAGGTGGACCGGCCGGTCGAGGCCAGGAAGTGTGAACGTATCCAGCGTCGTCCCGCTGCCGCTGACATCCAAGGTGATGCCCTTGATCCATAGGGAAAAGTCGCCCTGGAGCCCGAGCTCGCGTTGGAGCCGCGTGGGGAGCTCCGTTGGGTCTACGAGGAACGGGCTCTCGCCTTCTCGCAGTGCGGCCAGCCCGAGCGGCGTTGCGGTGATCGACCAGTCCGCGGTGGCGCGAGATTCGTGGATGGGGTCCAGGACGCGGGAGAGCGCCGCCTTGGTGCGCGCGGCCCAGGCGGGCGTCGCGCGCAGCTCGGCGCCGATCCCTGGCCACACGGAGTCCGAGAGCGTGAGCGTGGCCGCGGTTTCGGGATCCACCTCGAGGCGCGGTGCTCCGCGCTCAGGATAGACACGATCGCTGGGTGACGCGGCGCCGATGATGAATGGCGCTCCTTCCTCGGCGACGCTCCGGCGAAGCGCCTGGGCGCGCGTGGCGTCGAGGTCGCTGGCGGCCACCCACCCCGCCACGAGCCGGAGGGGGCGTCCGTCCCGCGTGACGTTCCAGTCGACCTCGGCCACGAGTCGGTCCCATGCCGCCGTCTCTACGGCTGGGTCCCCAGAGGCGTCGGCCAGGAGCCAGTCGAGCCAGCGGAGCGCAGGTTCGTCTTCCGCAAGTGGCCCGGCCTCAAGCGCGTCCGCCAGCGCATCCTGGGAGTCCTGAACGGACCCGCGTCGGGCGAGCCGTTCAGCTTCCCGAAAGAGTGCCACAAACGCGCGCGGGCTGTCCGGCGCCTCGGCCAGCGTTGGCAGGGCGCTGGCGGCTCCCGCTGCCTCCAAGCGGGCTCGCGCGGCTTCCACGGCTTCGATCGAGCCGTCTGAGAAGGTCCGGAAGTCGCCGCTCGCCCGAAGGGACTCCCACTGGCTCCGAACGTCCCGAGCCACCACCCGCGCGGTGCTCGCGACCTCCGCCTCGGCCAGCTCATCCGGGCCGTGCCCGACCAGCCAGCCAGCCCAGCCGAGGGCGAGAGCCACCACGAGGCTCGTCCCCACGAGGACGGCCTCGCGCAGGCTGCGGCCCTGCGGGCTCGATGGTGGAGAACCTGTCACACTGGAACGCTACGACCCAGCGATCCACACCCTGTCAACGGGATGTCAATTCTGCTGGGGGAGGCGGGCCGACCATTCGCCGCATGGGAAGTCGTGGACCGCCCTGGCCCCGGGCACGGGAGTCGGCGGCCAAATCAGGGCGAACCCTCAAGTCCGAACTGTCCCAGGTCGATAGGACGGTCATGCAGCCCACCAGCCAAGCTCTCCCGAGTCGCCACGCCGCCCCTGATGTAGATCTTGACGCACGCCCAGATGTGCTCAGGTGGTGGGAGCGGCGTTCCAGCGCCTTGGCGAGCCTCGTGCGGCCGGCCGGTCGGCTAGTAGCTGCCATCCTCCTGCTCCTCGGGATGGTGTACCTGGGGCTTGTGGTGCGCCGCCAGGTCCAGCCTGCGCCGGCATTCGATGACGCCAGCGCCTACATCGATGGGACCAACTGCAGCATCAGCCCCGACGGCAAGACGGTCTACGTCTTCCTCCAGCACCCCGGTGGAATCAACTACCGCGACTCAGTCTGGGCGGTCGACGTGGCCACCCTCGAGCAGGCTCGCCTGCCAGATGCCGCACTCGCGCTGCACCCGTTCATGCCAGGGGGACCTCAGTGCATCTCAAGCGTGGCATCCTGGGACGGCGAGCACGTGCTCGGGGCGTTCCAGCGAGGAGACCAGTCCGAGTTCTTCGCCACGCATGTGCCGACGCAGACCACCCGTTTCATCGACTGGGCGACGTTCATGGGTGACGCCAACTACAGCGGCTGGCGCTTCGAACGCGTCCGTCCGCTGCTTGGAGGAGAGCGCGCCCACATTCGCGCGTCGCGCCCCGCTACGACCGGGGCCGAGGGCGGCGTAGAGTCCTTCATGATCGACACGTATCGCGAGCCCGCCGTCGCGGCCGCGAACCCGATGCAGCTCTTCTACACAGCCTCGGACGGCACGGTGCACCACCTCGACGCCAGCACCGGCGAAGACCGCCCGCTGAGCCTGATGAACCAAGGAGGCGGCAGTCTCCGCGTGTCATCCGACGCTCGCTGGCTCTCTGTGCACCTTGGAAACTCCAAGGCGCTGCTCTTCGAGACTACGACTGGAAAGTCACGCCTCTTCCCACACGCCGTCTTCCAGATGGCACCTGGCGACTGGCCGGTCGCCAGGCGCACTGGTCACGGCGAGAACCAATGGACGCTGAGCGGCCTGGAGGATGATCAGTTCATTGTGCCCGACGTCCGCGTCGGAACGCTCCGCCCCATCGGTAGCGATCGCTTCCTGGGTATCGACGCCAAGACCGAGGCCGCCTATATCCTGGACCGCGAGGGCCGCCTCCTGAAGACCCTCCGCGCCCCGACCTCGTAGCGGAGGTGCCCGGCGGAGTCGTTCCTGGTCCCGTACCGAGACCTATCGACCGTCTCTACCCCGCCTCCAATAGCGGGGTAGCCTTCGGCGCCATGCAGATTCTCGTACTCCGCGCCGTCCTTGCGACCTCTCTCCTCTCCATGGTCACGGGCTGTGCAAGCCTTCAAGCCGACGGCCCTCCTGAGGAGCCGGTCCAGGAGCGCGTCCTCCCCGAAGATGACGGCTTAGATCTTCCATTGCGCCTTGACTACATCGATGATCGCTTCGATCGTTCGATCCGGCAGCTCTCGTTCCTCGCCGGCGCCCGCGACTTCACCGACAGGAATCTTTGGGGCCGCGTTGATGCGGAGGTGACGCTCGGGCTTGAGTATGCGCACGAGGTCCAAGACGGCATCGGCTTCGAACTCGGCGGAGTCGCGTCCCTCGGGACCGATACCGGCGCGAACGGAGGCGTGGACGTGACGGGCGCCGCGGCCGAAATCTACGGCGGCGGTCGCTACTGGTTCAAGAACGACCAGCGCCGCTGGACCCCCTACGTAGGCGCCGGGCTCTCGATGGTCCTTGCGGGCGTCGACAACGACGCCGGCGGCCAGGTCGCCGACGACCAGGACTTCACGTTCGGCTTCTATGCCCACGGCGGCGTTCAATACGATCTCAACGATGCGCTCTTCCTCGGACTCGACCTGCGCACACTCCTCGGCACGAACCTTGAGCTAGAGACCACCGCGGGCGACGCGGACTACTGGCAGCTGGGCCTGGTACTCGGCTTCCGCCTCTGACCACTCGACGCGACCTTACCGCGATACAGCACTCGTGCCGGTACCGTACCGGGGACGATTCCGCCACATGCCCACCGCTCCGGGCGTCCCGCTGATCGCCGGTATGATGGTCCCATGGAATTCACTTGGACCGATCGATTCGTAGGGCCCTCGGGCCACCGCAGGCAGATCTCTGCTCGGACAGGAGCTTCCCAGGCGCAGGCGATCCTCGGATGCGTGCTCTTGCTGCACCTGGCGGCCTGCCGATCCACCGCGGCGCCTGGGACTCAGAGTGCCGAACCGGAGCGGCCGCCCAACGTCCTCCTGATCTACGGAGACGACGTGGGCTTTGGCGACGTCGGTGTCTATGGGGCCGAGCTGATTCCGACGCCGAACCTGGACCGCCTCGCGGCTGAGGGACGCGTCTTCACCGACGCCCACTGCACCGCCGCGACCTGCACGCCCTCACGCTTCTCGCTGCTCACCGGCGTGCACGGATTCCGGCACGGCGTTCGTATCCTGCGGCCCAACGCGCCGCTCACGATCCCCACCGACGCTTTGACGCTGCCGCGCGTTTTTCAGCGTGCGGGCTACCGCACGGGGATCGTTGGCAAGTGGCACCTGGGCCTCGGCGAGAAGGGCGTCCCCGTCGACTGGAACGGTGAGGTGAAGCCCGGGCCGCTGGAGGTCGGGTTCGACGAGTGCTTTCTCTTGCCATCAACGAACGACCGCGTGCCCTGCGTCTACCTCGACGGTCATCGGGTCGTGGGGCTCGATCCAGCGGATCCGCTCCACGTCGGGGATCCAGCGGAGGCTCCGCCCGAGAGCACGCGCTATCCTGACGGTCGCGCAACGCCTGAGGCCATGACTTACTACGCCAGCACCCACGGCCACAACCAGAGCGTGATCGGTGGCATCGGTCGTATCGGGCAGATGTCGGGCGGAGAATCCGCGCTCTGGAACGACGAGAACATGGCGGACGTGTTCGTGGACGAAGCGCGTGCGTTCCTTGGCGAGCACCGCGAAGAACCGTTCTTCTTGCTCTTCTCGTCCCAGGACATCCACGTGCCGCGTACTCCGCACCCGCGTTTTCAAGGCACGACCACCCTCGGCTATCGCGGTGACGCGATGGTGCAGCTTGACTGGTGCGTGGGCGAGCTCCTGGATGCGCTTGACGAGCAGGGGCTGTCAAAGGAGACCATGGTGATCTTCTCCAGCGACAACGGACCGGTCTACGACGACGGCTACGACGACGGGACGACCGTGCAGACGAGCGAGGAAGAGGTCGACCGGGGCCACGACGGATCGGGTCCCTACCGCGGGGGCAAGTATCAGATCTACGAGGGCGGTACGCGCGTTCCGCTCTTGGTGCGTTGGCCAGGCCATATTGAGCCCGGGCGCTCCAGTGCGCTCGTGACGCAGATCGATCTCCTGGCATCGTTCGCCGGAGCGCTCGACGTCGAGCTACCTGCGGGCGCGGCGATGGACAGTCAGGATCGCTGGGCTGCCTTCGTGGGTGAGGACGCCGTTGGTGCGCCCTATGTCCTGGAAGAAGCGCGGACGCTTGCCGTGCGAGAGGGGCGCTGGAAGCTCGTGGCGCGCAAGAGTGGCGGGGATGAGCTCTACGATCTTGAGGGCGACATAGCCGAGGCAAGCAACGTGGCGGCCGAGCATCCCGAGGTCGCAGCGCGGCTCCGGGCGCTCGTGGAGGACGCGCGTGAGCGCGGCCTTCGGCGGCCGCGCTGACGGTCCCTAGCGCGCGGGCGGTGCTAGCTCCAGCATGCTCGCGCCCGCCGCCTCGTGCATGACGAGGAGCGAGTAGCGCTCCACCGCGGGGCCGCTCACGCCCGACAGCGATACGTAGTCGAAGCGGCCGCGCAGGTCCGTGTAGCCGTCCTTGTGGAACCGGGTCTCTCCGTTCTGCAGGCGGGCATAGACCTTGACGTAGGCTCTTGGCAGGGCGACTCCGTCCGGGCCAGATCGCACGCGAATCTGGCCGTAGCGTTCGATCCCTTGCACGGCCAGGTCGCCCGAGAAGTACGTCGCCTGGCGTGAGATGCCTCCGCCGCGCACCTCGACGACTACGTTCGCCGTCCGTAGTTCGTCGGGCAGCGGGATCGCCATCGTCGCCTGATCCTTCGCCACCGGGAGCCTGTCGATGCGGGACGGGCGGATCACGCCGAAGGCCCCCTGTCCACCGCGCACGAACGGGCTGTTTGAGAACAGGAATTCGACGTCCATGCGGTGGTAGCGAATCTCGACCTCGTCGATCGACTCGACGCTGACAAGCACCTTGCCCCCGTCCACTTCGACCGCGAGGAGCGGTTCCGCGCCCGCGAGTGCGCCTTGACTCTGCTCGCGACCCTTCAGATCGGGTCCAGGGCCGGCCCCCGGCGAACCCTCGATCTCGTCGGCCTGGGCGAGGACGTCGCGGAAGCGCGAGCGCCAGAGGTCGACCGGGTAGTCCCTGTACCCTTCGGCCACGCTCCGCGCGGCCGCGACGTCCTCGCGGTAAAAGGCCATGTACGCCGTCATGTAGTCGTACTGCACGCGCGTTCGGAGGCCCTCCGCGTCGATACTGGCGTAGCAGTCGAGCGCCTCGCCGATGCGGTCCTGGAGCAGGAGGTAGTAGGCAAGCTCCACGCGCTCCTCGGCCTCGAGGCCCTTCTTCATGACGAGGGTGCTGAGGAAGCGTTGATATTGAGCGCGGAACTGATCGTTCAGGATCTTCCGCTCACCGCCGAACTCATGGGTCCGTCCGTTGACGAGCGGCTCGTAGGCGAGGTGCTCGTAGGCTTTTCGATCGCGCGCGTTCACGCTCAAAAATGGCGAGGAAAACGGTGCGCCGACGCGCTGGACGAAGCCCTCTTGGCCAGCCAGGAAGCGCGCCACTCGATTCGCGTCGCGGTGCTTGACCGCGTAGCGCCAGAGGGCGTCGGGGTAGAGCCCGCGAGCACCCAGTGCGCCGGTTACCGCGACAAAGGCGTTCCGATCGCCCATGCGCCAAGCGAGCTTGCCGAGGTCGAGGCTGCGCGGGCTGTTGCCACGGAGATACTCGAGGACTTCGGGGAGCGCCGCGTTCTGGGAGACCCACTCCCAGGTCGTTCGATCGATCTCGGTGACCTCGTCCACGACCTTGAGCGTCGCCGGTGCGGCCGCGCCAAGGAGCACGTTCCCGCGACCGGCATGCACCGGGTAGTCGCGGTACGTCCCGGAAACGGGGAAGTAGAAAGATGTCTCGAGCGAAGTCGTTCCGTAGCTTGCGAGCGTCACTGGAACGCCGCGGGTCATTTGGCTATCACCCAGCGGGATCGCTCCCTCGGGGATCTGCGCCAGGAGCTGCATCTGGAGCGTGGAGGATGACGGGTTGGTCACGACCATGCGGCAGCCGTAGCGGACGCCCTTCAGGAGCTCCCCGGTGATGAAGCGATCGCGGGTGACGCCGTCGACGGTGTCGGTGCGGTGCTTAGGATCGAAGAAGTCCTGGCCCACGAGGACGGCGGGCGTGCCTTCCTCCGGTGCGGCCGGTGCGATGTCCTCCAAGGCAAGGAACATGGGGGCCGCCGCTTGGAGGGTCACGCTACGGCCATCGGCAACGATCTTGGGCTCAACCGCCTCGAAGGGGAGATCGAGGAACGCGAGGGCAAGCAGCTTTTCGGTCACGCTGCGGTTCGCCAGAGGGAAGGACTCGGACGTGAAGGAGTCCGTGCCAGCGGCGGCGAAGTCGAGCCAGAATGGCGATACGGTCACCAGCCCCGCGTTCATTTCCTCCAGGCGCGACCGCCAGTAGTGCGTCTCAGCGTATTCGACGGTCTTGGCGAGGTCCCGGTAGTAGAAGCCCTCGGCCTCCTGCCGCAGGGCGAGCTCGTCCATTATGAAATCCTCGAGGATCTCCTCCTCTTCCTCCTCCTCCTGGAGTTCCACTGGTGCTTCCACGCCGCCCAGGGCCTCTGCGATCCGACCACGGCCTTGGGACCGCTTCTCCGCGCTGGCACGGCCAAATAGGAGGGTGGGGGGGGCAGGCTGGCTGCCGCCCCCTCCGGCACCGCGCTTGTCGGACGGCAGCTCGGGCAAGCGCTCGATGGTCGCCTCGAGTTTGGCTGCCTTGAGGCTCTGGGTCAGAGCTGACGAAGCGGCGTTCAAGCCGCCGCTCGCCAGGATCTCCGCGAACGAAGCATCGAGAGAGAATGCTCCCGGTGGCAGAGGGGCCAGCATATCCCCCATGATCGCCTCGCTGTTTCCACCGGTCTCGCGGAGGAGAAGAATGAGCTCGACCACGTTGAGCTGCTCCATGCGCCAGGGCTCGAAGTAGCCGCCCAGGTCGCGCCCGAGCAGCCAATCATCCATGAACGTCGCGTGTCCCTTGCTGGAGAGGTGCGGCACCACGATCGAACGGAAGAACTCAGGGTCCCTCATCCTCAGGAACGCATGCAGCTCGTGGCAGGCGAACTCCGAGTACTTCGTACGCTTCTCCAGCTCGGACAGCTCAGGCCAGCGCGTCAGGAAGTCGAACTTCGCCAGCTCCTCGCCGCCCTGACCGCTCGTGCGGTACAGCTCGAAGACGTCGCCCAAGGTTCCGAATGTCTTCGCACCTGCGTTGGGCGCGTCGCGGATCACGTAGGACTCGCCAGCGCCCAGATACTCGATGCGCCGCTGTTGGACCGTGGGATTGGCCGGGTCGAGCGCGTCGACGAGGCGGCGCTCGCGCAGCTTCATGGGCGTTTCCGGCCGAAGGACGACCTCGTCAACCGTGATGGCACGGTCCATGGCAATGATCTGGATGACGTGCTTGTCGCCAAGATCGGCGAACGGTATGCGCACAAGGCCATTCCCGTCGGGGCGCAGGTCCGTCAGTAGGACGGCGCCCGCCGCAAGGAAATCCGGGGCATGAAAGGCGGCCCTCCCCGCGTTGGAAGAGCCGAACGATCCGCCGGCGCCGCCGCCGATTCCCATGGTTTCGTTGAAGCTCTCGCTGTCGAACGCGTCACCGTCACGCCCGTCATTCATCATCCCGTCGTCCGTCTCCTGGAGCACCCAGGGGTTGAGCAGATAGCCCGGACGGGTCAGCATGTTGCCCGGGTAGGGATCGATCAACCGCCTGTTGAGGATGTAGCGGTACTCGTCGCTAATCTCAACTCCCGACTGGTAGCTCGTGGGGTGATCCCGAAGGGCGGTGCGCTTGGGCATGCCCATGGAATGGAGCCCCAGGGCGCTTTCAGCCACCGTGTGCTCGATGAAGCGCGTGGCGACCACGTGAACGCGAGCGGCAGGCGATCTGCCGCCGAGCTGGACGA
>JBLIHL010000007.1:0-33351 GCA_047635895.1 Paracoccaceae bacterium
CTGCAGCGGTGGGCCGGGGCCTTGGTATTGGGTCGCCTCGCTAGGCGGGTGTCACGCCTTCTTGAGGGCTCCAACGATCACCAGGAGCACGATCGCGCCAAACGTCGACACGACCAACACCCCGAGCGCGCCCGGCTCCTTGCTGATGCCAAGGATCCGAAACAGGTACCCGCCGAGGACGGCTCCGAGTACCCCGATCACCATGTTGCTGAACAGTCCAAAGCCCCGGCCCTTCATCAGCTGGCCTGCAAGCCAGCCGGCGACAGATCCGATCAACAAGAAGTAAATGATCTCCAATGCGAACTCCGAGCAAGGGATAAATGATGCGCTTGAGCCAGGACGGTAGCACGAAGTGTGAGTCTTCGATGCTCGAGCCCTCTCGGATCGCGGAGTCGCTCTCTCAGCCGATGGTGGCGCCGAAGAGCTTGCCCACGAGGGTGGTGACGCCCATGGCGGCGGCTCCCCAGAATGTGACGCGCAGGACCGCGCGCAGCGGAGGTGCGCCGCCAGCCCTGGCGCCGATCGCTCCGAGCAGGGCCAGGAAGACGAGCGTGAGTGCGGTCACCGCCACGCTGATGGAGGCTTCGGGCACAAGCGCCGCGGCCGCGAGCGGCAGCGCTGCACCCAGGGCGAAGGTGAAGGCTGACGCCGAAGCAGCGACGAGCGGTCGGGCTTCGGTGTGCTCGTAGATTCCCAGTTCGTCGCGAACGTGGGCGGCGAGGGCGTCTTTCTCGTGCAGCGCGGTGGCCACCTGAAGCGCGAGATCGCCAGGTACGCCTCGGTCCTCATAGATCATGGCAAGGGCGTGAAGCTCCTCCTCGGGATCCTCCTCGATCTCCGCTTTCTCGCGGGCGATGTCCGCGCGCTCGGTATCGGCCTGGGAGGAGACGGACACATACTCACCCGCAGCCATGGAGAGCGCCCCCGCAGCCAGCCCCGCAGCTCCGGCCAAGAGCACCTCCGCGCGCCCCGCCGCCGCGGCCACACCCATGATCAGGGACGCCGTGGAGACAATGCCGTCGTTGGCCCCCAGGACCGCGGCCCGCAACCAGCCGGTCCGCGCAACAAAGTGATCCTCAAGATGCTTCCGTTCCATGCCAGGCAGAAGACCAAAAGTCGACCCGTGACTCGGCCCGAAACCCTCGAAACACCCCTTGAACGCCAACGAAGCTGGTTCGCGCCGGAAGCAGTCGCCCCTGCTAGCCCCCTCCAGGACTTCCAGATTCAGCTGCGGGCCGGTACGGTCGTGCTATGTCCATCTCAATCGCCACTCGAGCGCCCGCTAACGGACTCCTGCCGCTCATGCTTGCCATTGTCCCGCTGGCTACGTCCTGTGGCGGAGAGTCAGAGCACGCGGCGCTCACCTTGCCAGCGTCCTCTCGGGAGGGCTGGGGACCAGAGGGCCCCTGGCCTGGATTCACTCTGTTCACTCCGCTCCAGTCCAAGCGGGTTTACCTTGTCGACATGGACGGCGAAGCCGTGCATGCGTGGGACACCGCGAGCAAGCCTGGACTGTCTGTGTACCTGACCGAACGCGGCACTCTCATGAAAGCGAATCGGATCGAGGACGACGAATCGGTCTTTCAGGACGCCGGGGGCGACGGAGGGTGGATTCAGGAGCTTGACTGGAACGGCGACGTCCTGTGGGACTTCCGCTGGGAGGGAGATCAAGGGCTAGGCCACCACGACTTCGAAGAGCTGCCGAGCGGGAACATCCTCTTCCTCGCGTGGGACCGCACGACGCGTGACGTGGCACTGGGTGCGGGGCGCGATCCGGAGCTGCTGGAGGGAGAGGAGTTCTGGCCGGGCGCCGTCTACGAGGTCGAACCCATCCGTCCGGAGGGCGGACGAGTCGTCTGGTCCTGGCATGCGCTCGATCACGTCGTACAGCACACGGATCCGGACCTGTCGAATTTCGCGCCTCCCGCGTCTCGACCCGAGCGCATCGACATCAATGGAGACCGCAATCCGGACCCGCCTTCAGAAGAGGAGGCCGGGGACGAGCTTGCTCACATGGCAGCACTCGGGTACGGGGGTGGCGATGCCGACGACGAGGAGGACCCTGAAGGCGATGCGCGCCGTGCGCGGGTGAGAGACGCCGACTGGCTCCACATGAACGGCATCGACTACAGCGCGGAGCTTGATCAAATCGCGCTCAGCGTTCGGTTCTTCGACGAGGTCTGGATCATCGATCACGGAACCACGACCGAACAGGCCGCGGGGCCTGCAGGCGATCTCCTGTACCGCTGGGGGAACCCCTTCGCCTACGGGATGGGGCGCTGGGAGGAGCGCCAACTCCTTGGTCAGCACAACGTCCAGTGGATCCCGGAGGGGCACCTCGGCGCCGGCAACCTGCTCGTCTTCAACAACGGCGCTCGGCCGCGCGAATACTCCAGCGTGGACGAGTGGTGGGCGCCGCGTGACGAGAATGGCCGCTACCCGATCGCCAAAGATGAGCCCTGGGGGCCGTCGGAGACGGAGTGGACGTACGTCCACGAAGTGCCTCGCGAACTGGACTCCCCGTTCATCTCGGGGGCCCAGCGTCTTCCCAACGGCAACACGCTCGTCTGCTCCGGCGAGCAGGGCTGGGTGTTCGAGGTGACGCCGGACAGGCGAGTCGTCTGGGACTGGCGCAGCCCGTTCGTACCGGATCCGGACGAGCTGGAAGTGGGCAACGACGACCTGCCCGCCGCCATGTTCCGTGCGGAGCGCTACGGCGCCGAGCATCCCGGCATCGTCGCCCTACGCGCGAAGGGAGCGACAATCCCGCTGCATCCTGGAACCGGCCCAGCGACCCATCAGCGCGTGGCGCTGGACTCCCAGGATAAGTAGCCCGCGGGCCGCGCCTCCGTGGGTGAAGGGCGAGGCCCGTTAGTTCGAGAACGTGCGCCTGAACACCCCCGCGGGCGTGTGGAGAAAGACCATCCCGCCCGGCCCCGAGGTCATGTCGCCCGCCGCTCGGGTAGGGAGCTCGTCCGTGATATTCCTCCAGGTACCGTCCGGCTCCCGCAGCACAACACCGTCGCTGAACGTCGCCGCCAGCAGTCCACCGCCCGGCAGGCCCACGGCCGAGTGCGCCGCCACGTAGCCGGGCTGCTGAGCGGCTACGCGCAGCGCTTCGATGGCGGGCTCCCACGTAAGGCCGTCGTTCGAGCTCTTGAGGACGCCATGCGGGGGGCTCGCGAGGAACAAGAGGTCTCCGCAGCTCTGCATGGCGAAGGCTCGTTGGCCCGTTGGACCGACCCGTTGCCAGTCCCCGCCGGTCTTCGCTCGCCAAAGGCCATCGGCGCCGAGGGCGAACAGCGTTCCAGCGGGGCTGACGAACGCTCCCATGGAGTCGCCGGGCGCGTCCACTCGATCCCACCCCTCGCCGGGTCGTCCGAGGACGAAGATCCCCTCTCTGCTCAGCACGGTGAAGAGTCGGCCGTCCTCCGTCTCGTGGAGCGCGAAAACCTCGTTCGAAGCGCCTGGTATTGCGCTGCGCATCCAGCTTCGCCCCGCGTCGTTCGAGAGCAACACGCAGCCACGGCCGGGAAGAACGAGCGTGCCGTCGCGCCGGACGAGGAAGTTCCAGGGCGTCGGAGGCGCGGCCCCTTCGGGGAGGTCGTGGGAAGTCCATGAGCCGCTCGGCTCGTCGAACTCGAAGAGCTCACGCAAGGTCAGGGCGAAGAGGCGGCCCGAAGGGTCGAGCGCGAGGGCGGCATCGTTCCAGTTCTCGATGTCGCGGCTCTTGGAGGTCCAAGTCGACCCGCCGTCGCGGGACGCGAAGAGCCCCGAGCCCTCCGCGCCGGCGTAGAGGATCCCGTCCGCGGTGCCCGTCAGGGAGGCGAGCCAGTGGTCCTGGAGGCCGGCCGGTTCCCAGGTTTGACGATCGTGAGATCGGTAGAGCCCTCTTCCTCCGCGACCGAGCACGTTGCCCGCGGCGGCGAGGACCGCGTCGCCGACCACCGCCAGCGCATGCACCGAGGTCTCCGCGGGCAGGCCCGTCATCTTCGTCCAGGTGGCGCCCCCATCGTGGGAGCGGAGCACTCCCGCTCCGGGCGCTCGGTGACGTGGCTCGCCGAAGCTCGCGCAGAGGGTGTCGCCGACGGCAAGGACCTCCGACAGCGGCGCGGCCTGCGATAAAGCCCCCACGCGCGACCAGGTTGCGCCGCCGTCGAGGGAGCGGAACGTTCCGTCCTGTGCGCCCGCGTAGAGCTGTCCGGGCAGCGGAGCGCTCAGGGAGTACGCGTGCTGATCCTGCAGCCCACTCGGAGCCCAGGTCTTTCCGTCGTCGTCCGAGTGGAAGATGCCCGTCGGCTCCCCGCTGACCGAGTGTGCCACGGCGGCGAAGACCCGCCCCTCCGGGTCCTGCAGGAGCGCGTCGACATAGACGTTGTTCGCGAAGCCGGCCTTCGAAGATCTGTACATATTTAGCATTCGAACCACCCCTTCTCCCCTAACCGCGAAGGTGGAAATGGACGGGAAGAGTGCCTTTATGTCGGGGAGCCTCATGAGCCCCTACTTCGATCACATCACCGACCCCATCTACAGTCCCGACGGTCGGGTCCTGGCCTGCCGCGGACGCAGCGATGAAACGTGGCGCCTGGTCATCGGGGCGTGGTCCAGCGAAGGCTACGACGCAGTCTTTGCTCCACGCTTCACGAAGGACGGCAAGAGCGTGCAATGCGCGGTTCGCAGGGGTCTCGACCTGTTCCGCCTCACCGTTCACCTGGGCGACATCGCTTGGTAATCACGCGCTTTCCTGCCCATCCCTACGGCCAGAAACCCTCAGACGTCGACTCGGGTGAACCCGATGATCTCGCCGCCGCGCGAATGGGCCACGCCCATGTCCTCGCGGGAGACTTGTCTTGCGAGTCGATGGTTCACTTCACTCGTCGTGCGCTCGCCGTTCTCTCGCTCGAGCGTCAGGACGGCCACGGTGCGGCTGCTATCCCCGTGGCCGCGGGTCTCGGTCGACTCGTCCAACACAAGGGCCAGCCATGAACGGGTAGGGGAGCCGACTACCCTTGCGGTTCTGCTGCTCGACCGGATGATCTGAAAGATGATCCCGCCGATCACGAGGAGGGGCACCAGTTTGAAGAGGCTGAAGAAGGAGCTTCCGGGTTCCAAGGGCTCGCGATCAAAGCCACCTCCGACGGGGAACCCGGATGGCATTTCGCCCCCGAACCCCTGGAATCCATGCTGGACCTCGTTAGCCACCGAGCACTGAAACTTCGCGATCACGGCGGCCACGCCCAGCGCGATGAAGAGGAACACGAGCCCGCTACCGTGCTTGGCAACGACGGGTGCCGCCGACGGGGCCGAACGTAGGGCGCGCTTTGCCGCAGGGTGGGCTCGAAGCTCATCGAAGCGGCGCTCTCGCTCGTCCTTGCGTGATTCTTGAACCAGCACCGGCGGTGGGGCTTCCACGGCGCGGAAGGCGGCGCCGCAGTAGGTGCAGAAGCGGTCGCGCCCCGGTCCCTTGTCGGCGGCACGCGCGGCCGCGCCGCACTCGTCGCATCGAATCGTGTCGCCCATAGGGAGGACACGCTACGTGGGCGCCTGTACCGGCGCTACACCGGACAGGCGCAAATGACCCTGCGCGTCCCGTGCTGACCATCACGTTCCCGCGAGAGCCGGCGGAGATCGCAGCCGCGTGACGCCGGAAGGGGTTTCTTCGGGGGATGTCAGTGTAGGATGCGCCGCGACGCGCCGTCGACCCTGTGCCTACCTCTGCTGCCCCCGTCGAGGGAGCCCTTTCCATATGACCGAACCAGCCAGTCCCGATCGACAAGCAAGCGAGCAGGCCACCATGGCCCGGCGGCTAGTCCGCACCATGGATGGCGGGATTCTGTCCACGATCTCGGTGGACGTGCCCGGCTATCCGTTCGGGTCGGTCACGCCGTACGTGACGACGCACGAGGGGCGGGCCGTCATCTACGTCAGTAGCATTGCCCAGCACACAAAGAACATGCTGGCGGACCCACGGGTTTGCTTGACCATCGCGTCCGAGCCAAAGCAGGGTCGGAACCGTCAGGCCCTGGGGCGCGTCACCTTGGTGGGGGATGCGATGCTTGTGCCCGAGGGGGATGTGGAGGCGGCGGGTGAGCGCTACTTCAGCTTCTTCCCGGAGTCCCGCGCCTACGCGGGCACGCACAACTTCAGCTTCTATTGGATCGAGCCCCGCCGTATCCGGCACATCGCCGGCTTTGGGCAGATCTTCTGGGTCGAGCGGGACGATTGGCTGCAGCCGTCGCCCGATTGGAAGGAGGGCGAAGCCGGGATCGTCGAGCACATGAACGAGGACCACGGCGACGCGTTGCGAACCATCGCGGCAAGCCTTTTGGGGATGGACTGGTCCGAACCCAAGAGCGCGGAGCTCGTGGCCGTGGACCCAGAGGGCTTCCACGTGAAGACCGAAGGCGGGATCCTCTACGGCTCATTCGATCAGACCTGCCAGTCCACGGATGATGTGCGCCAAGCGTTCATCCGACAGGTCAAGCAGGCGCGCTCGGCGAAGTAGCGCTACATGGCGCTATCGACCGGGCGCCATGGACCGGGCGCCCACGGCCCAGTCATTCGGCCCAGTCATTGGACCCAGTCGCTCGGCGTGACGTCATCGCGCGCGAAAGCTCCATCCTCCGCGCTCATGCCTATGGATGAAGTTTACTGGAAGTGGATCCAGGAGCAGGCTCCAGGTGCGACCCGGACTTGCACCTCCGCGTGCAGTCCATCAAGCTCCAGCACTTCCTTGGACTCGGAGGCCAGGCCGGGGCCCGACGCGCTGGTGCTGCCACGGATCCCCGTCTGCTCCAAGGGCACTCGCAGCGTTCGCGTTACCGTCTCGGCCAGCGGGTTGAACGCTACCAGCATTCCACGCGGTTCGCCCTCCGGTGCGAACGGGTCCACGTGCAGCATCCAGTCGAGGTCGCGACCGTCGGCCCGCCTGCCGTGCACCATGTCGGACTCCAGGAGTCGGCGGTGCTTCTTGAACCACGACACGGCCTCCTTGACCATGTCGCGCGTGGCGTCGGTGTCGTAGAGGCGCGGGCCCCGGTAGCAGGCCTGAACACCCATCGCGAGGTTCGACATCAGCATCTGACGGTAGTGGTCGAGGTGCTCGACGAGGGGCTCGATCGTGGCGGCGGCGCCGCCCCCCTGGTACTCGGTCAGGGGGACGAACATCCAGCCCATGGACGGCGTCTTTGTCCAGGTTCCATCGTGGATGTTCTGGCGCGTGTGGAGGACCTGGGCGGCGCGCGGAAGCGACCAGTTCACCTCGCGGTAGCCCATGCCGCATTTGTTCGCGCCGGCGTGGTAGTAGTGGTCCGGGACGTTGAGGTAGATGCCGCGCCCGCGGCACCAGCGATAGAACTCGTCGATGACCTTCCACTGGGCCCAGACGCTGTTCTCGAGGCCGGACTGCAGCGGCAGTCGCTGGGCCGCGTCCGGCGTCCCGGGGTAGGAACCATCGTGTTCGAGGAGCATGAAGCCCGTCGCCTCGAAGAACGTGGTCAGCGTCTCGAAGTACGCTTGGCCCCATGCGGAGGTGAGAGAAGGGCAGCTTCCGTGGATCTCAGCGCCCGGCTTGCCAGTCTCCGGGTTGATGCAGTTGTCCTCGGCGGGCTGGATCCTGCGCGAGGACAGCAGAGAGTAGCCTCCAATCTCGATCCCCTTCGAGCGCGCGTACTCCGCGTGGCCCTTCATCTCAGCCAGGTACTCAGGGGCGCGATTCTCGATGTTGAAGCCGGATCCGAACGTCAGGATGACCATCTCGAAACCGACCTCCGCGCACTGGTCGATGGCGTTTCGGACGGTCTTCTCGTCCGACCAGCGCACGTGCATCATGAGCGGGTTCTCGGTCACCCACGGCGCCACCGTTCGCATGAGCCTGCGGCGCGCGAGGCCGTTGCGCTCGCGCCCATCCTCGTCGTGGACGCTGAGCACGTAGGTTCGATACGAAGTGAACGTCTCACCGGGCAGGATCGTCGCGGCCGGGCCGATGCTTGGCGAGACCTCAAGGAGGCAGGGGGTCTTGCGTTCGTAGTTGACCTGGCTCAGGAACGTCGGGTCTTCGCGCCAGTGGACGACGTGATCGTTGGCGTTGCGGTAGGTCATACCTCCGAAGGCGAAGTCCGTCTCGACGTGGAGGGAGGGGATGGGCTGCGCCTGGCCTCTCGTCTCCACCCAAGAAGAGTGTTCGACGACGCGCAGCGTCTCCGTCGTGATCCTGTCCAGGGCGAAGGGGGTCGCGCCATCGTTGTCGACGGAGATCCACTTGGCGTAGGCGGGGAGCCCTTCGAAGAGCGCGTAGTGCACGTGGACCGTGGCCGCCGGCTCGGCGCCGGACACGAAGTCCAGCGTCAGCGCGATGCCCTTGGGCGGCCAGACGGCGTCGGGGGCGCAGTGGCGGAACTCCCCTGGAACCCAGTCGATGCCTGCGTCGCTGATCGGGCCCGTGCGAACGGCTGCGAATCGAAATGACGAGAGGCTCTTGGTACCCGCATCACCCCGCTCGACGGCCTCGACCCACGGTGGCGCCACGAACGCTCCGCCGGGCTGACCTGCGGCTCTCGATCGCGCTCCGCCGACTTCGAGTCGGGTGCCATCGATCTCCAGGATCGCTTCGGGGGCGACGTCCCGGAGCAGCCCCTTGCCGCCCTTCGCAAGGTCATCCAAGGCGACCGTGACGAGCCCTGGCTCATCGCCGCCGGTCACGACGAATGTCCGGCGTAGCAGCCCGTTGTCGAGGTAGATGCGCGTCCCTTCGGCGTTGCGGAAGACGCCAGGAGCGTGGGGGGGCCGTTCGGACAGCCAGTCCGCTGCTGATGGCCTCTGGCGCTCAGCGGGCAGCACATCGAGGGAGGGGAGGCCGGTGATCTGTAGCGTGGCTGCCGGAAGGCAGAGCAGGAGGGGTAGGAGCATGGAGCGAGTCTACGCAACGGCCCACGCAGCTTATTCGCCCGCCGCAATAGTCCGTGGCCGGGCGCTACGCCTTCGTCACGCTCTGTAACTTTTGTGATCTCAGCCGAAGGGATGGAAGTGGGCTACGTACCAGTCGTCACGGGATGAAGAGTCCGTCGCTCGCTCGTGCCGATCGGTAGCGGATCAGGAGGATCCCTGCTTTGCGGTATCCAAACACTTGTTGGATGAGCTGGACGCCATAATTGCCAGGCCATTCAAGCATTGACCACCACACTTCCATGTTCGCTATCTCGCTCGCTCTCCTGGGTGCCTTCGCGCCCGCCCCGTTCTCATCGCCGATGGTCCTATCGGCACCAGTGACTGCTGCTGCTCCGGCTCCGGCGCTGCTCCCTTTCAGAGCTATCTCAGGGGCCCCCTCCAGAGGCCCCGATGTCGAGGAGATCGCTGCCAAGCTCGCGCTCGACCAGCCGGTCGCCGATCGAATCGCCGCGGCCCAGGAGCTCGCGGGCCTCGGCAAGAAGAGCGCCCCGGCGCTCTCCCAGATGATCCTGGGGCTCAACGATCCCGAGCCGCAGGTCATTGATGCCCTGGCCGTCGCGCTCCAGGCGATTGGAAAGAATGCGCGCGTTCCGCTGCTTGAGGTCCTTGGGACGGGCGAATTTGAGGGCCAGAAGGTCTCGCTGTCGCCGGTGACTAGAGTCCTGCTTGGCATGGGCAAAGCGTCCGCAAAGAGCGTCCGTGTGCACATTGATGGCATGGAAATGGGGCCCGATAAGCTCGCATTCGTCTCGGGCCTTGGCGTGGAAGGGCTGCCCTACCTCGCCGAGGCGCTCGGGACGGACGACGGTGCCTATGACCTGGGGATGATGCGCATGCTGAGGCAGACCGCCGCAACCGCGGAGCGCGACCCAGAGTCCGTCCAACCGGCCCTCAAGAAGATCAAGGACACCGCGCGCAAGCTCGCCTTTGAAACGGTCTGGTCGCAGAACCCACAGACGGAGTTCCTTCCCCAGTACGGAGCCTGGGTGGCGGGCGATGACCCGATGCTCGTCGACACGGGACTTTGGGCCATTGGACTTCTAGGCAAGGACGCAGTGGGCCAGGCCGCGGGCGTCATCCAGCACATCGATTCAGAAGATCCTCTGACCCGAGCGACCGCCCTTTGGGCGCTGGCGAGCCTGGTTGAACCGGGCCCTGGTCCCGTCATCGCGGAGATCCCGGCGAGCTTCCCCGGCGCGTCCAAGGCGGCCACTGAGCAGATGGCGAAGGCCACGGAGGACGAGGTCTTCAAGCTGTGGCGCGACACCGGCAAGGCGCTTGGATATCGCGGGCGGATCGGATCCAAGGCGCGTGAGATCTGGGGCTTTGCTCCTACCTGGACCTCCACGACGCTGCCGGTTCCGGAGGCCCCGGACCGGTCGAAGATGCCTGCCGAAGTCCTGGCGGCCGAGGATCGACTGTTCGCGCTGGCGAGTGGCGGAACCGGGCTGGATGCACGGCTCGCCTCCGATGCGCTGGCGGCGTTCGGCAACGTTGAGGAGCGCAGTCGTGACCTCTGGTTGAAGTGGCTCCTGACGGACAACGTTCCGCTCATCCAGTCAGCTCTGATCGGCCTCCGGCCCATCGGGCGGGGGATCATCATGATCGACCCCGAGCTGCAGTACGAACACGAGCGGATGAACGAGGGGCTCGTCGCGATGCACCTTAACCGTCCGGAAACGATGGTCGCCGCATCCCAGCTTCTCACGTCGATCAAGACGCCGACGGCCTGGGCCGCGGTCGTCAATCAGATCTCGATTCTGGAGGGTAAGCCGCCCCTGGGTATGGTTCTGGCCATCAGTCGCTACGACGCGGAAGCGCTGCGCCCGTACCTGCCCCAGATGCAGGATCTCTATGAGAAGGGCAACTACATGTTCTCGGCGTTCCTCATCAAGTTCGGCGCCGAGGCCCTGAGCTCGTTCGAGAAGGAACTGACGTCGAAGCTCACTGACCGCCGCATGGTGGCCGTTGAGTCGCTCGGTCACATCGGCAAGGACGCGCGTTCGCTCCTGCCAAAGCTGAAGGCCATAAAGAACACCAACCTGATCGTTCAGAAGATGGTGAAGGACGCGATCAAGCGGATTCAGTAGGGGCTGCTGGCCTTGCGCGCTCGTTTGAGTTCGTCCAGTTCATAGGACGTGCCGCGCCAGACAATCTGTCCGGTCCACAGGGCGCCGATGGCTGAGCGCCAGAGGACGCCAAGGAACAGGACCACGCCCACAGGGAAAAACAGCGCGCTCGAGCCGGGAAGTCCGGCCGAGCGCGCTGATTCGTGGGCACCGACGAGATGGAGCATGGCGGTGGCAAGGGCGAGGCTGCGCGTGAGGGGCGACGCTCCCGACCAGCTCTCCGGAAGAGCCGCGAGGACGAACGGCGCGACGAATGCGAGCGCCAGGAACGCCGTCGCGGCCACGGCGAAGCTGAGGCGAAAATCGATGCCTGCGAACGCGTTCTTGTGCAGTCCGCGCAGCATCGAACGCAGCGATGGGTACCAGGTCAGCGACGCGATCTCGCCTGCGAACGCAAACGCCGATCGGCCGCCTGCGGCCTTGACGGCCTTCCCGAGGCGCAGGTCGTCATCGATGCGCATGGCGATGGCGGCGTGGCCGCCCGCACGCTCGTAGGCCGACAGGCGCACGAGGTTGAGCGCGCCAATACCGACGTGGGCGGAGCTGCGTGGATTGGGGACGCTCCATGGACGGGTGAAGAGACCGAAGAGGACGCCAAACGCCGCAATCTGTCCGGCCAGGAGCCAAGAGGCCGTGTGGACCCGGGGCGCGCCGGCGAGGTGGTCGAGCCCGTGCTCTGCCGCATGGGCCACGGCGGCGCGGAGGCCGCCGGGCTCGAAGACGACGTCTGCGTCGGTGAACAGCAGGAACTCGGGGAGGGTGGGGCCAGAGCGGGCCGCGGCCACACCCGTCGCAAGAGCGTGATTCTTGCCGAGCCAGCCGGAGGGGAGCTCTTGGATGTGGCGGGTCAGGAGGCGCGGGTCCTCGGCGCTGAGACGCTCCAGGATGGCGCCCGTGCAGTCTTCTGACCGATCGTTGACGGCGATGATCTGGAGTCCTGAGTCAAGCTGCCCCAGGAGAGCCCGTAGGGCCGGCTCAATCGTCGATTCTTCATCCTTGGCCGCCACGATGATGGTGGCTCTGGGGCCGTGATGATCCAGGGCTGGGGGCAGTGAGGCCCCCTCGCTAGGCCCCCCGACAGGCACGTGCATGGGCTTCAGGCGGGGGATCCTCCGCATCCGCGGCAGGACGATGAGCATCCCTGCCACTGTGCCGCCGAGGGCGGCCATCGAAAACAGAAGAAGGGGGTCTGGCACGGTGCGTTTCGCCCGAAGGTGGATCGGGCTGCTACCCTCTTCGGCCGACCGCACCCGAAAGACCACTCTCCCGCCGATTCTTATGACTGTCACCACTCCCAATACCACCAGCGCCCCCCAGCCCAAGTTTCGTAAGGACTACGAGGCCCCGGGGTTCTGGATCCGAGAGGTCGAGCTCTGGTTTGACCTCGGTGAGGAGGGAACGACGGTTCGGGCGGAGATCAAGCTCGAGCGGAACGCTGATGCCGGCCAGCCCGGGAGCCCGCTCGTGCTGATGGGCGAGGAGCTGGAGACGCTGAGCGTCGGCATCAACGGTCAGGAACTCGACGCCTCAGGCTGGTCGCAGACGGCGACCGAGCTGACCGTCAAGGACCTGCCGGGCGGTCCATTCACGCTCGAGACCACGGTGATGATTCACCCCGAGTCGAACACGGCGCTCAGCGGTCTCTACAAGTCGAGCGGGAACTTCTGTAGCCAGTGCGAGGCGGAGGGCTTCCGGCGCATTACCTGGTTCCTGGATCGCCCGGACGTCATGGCGACCTACCGCGTCACCGTCACCGCCGACAAATCGAAGTACCCGGTGCTTCTCTCCAACGGCAACCGAATGGCGTCGCGCGACGAAGAGAACGGACGGCACTCGGTCGTTTGGGAGGATCCCTTCAAGAAGCCCAGCTATCTGTTCGCACTGGTCGCGGGGGACCTTCACTGCCACCCCGGCTCGTTCAAAACGATGACGGGTCGGAACATCGAACTGGAGATCTACGTCGAGCACAAGGATCACGACAAGTGCGATCACGCGCTGGGTTCGCTGCAGCGCTCGATGAAGTGGGACGAGGAGACGTTCGGCCTTGAGTACGACCTCGACCTCTACATGATTGTCGCCGTTAGCGACTTCAACATGGGGGCGATGGAGAACAAGGGCCTCAACGTCTTCAACTCGAAGTACGTGCTCGCGAGCACCGAAACGGCGTCCGACTCCGACTTCGAGGGAGTGGAGGCCGTGATCGCTCACGAGTACTTCCACAACTGGACCGGCAACCGGGTGACGTGCCGCGACTGGTTCCAGCTGACGCTGAAGGAAGGTTTGACCGTGTACCGTGATGCGCGTTACACCGCGGACATGACGTCCGGTGCCGTCAAGCGCATCGACGACGTACAGGGGCTTCGGGCCCACCAGTTTGCCGAGGACGCTGGCCCGATGGCGCACCCGATTCGCCCGGAGCAGTACATCGAGATGAACAACTTCTACACCTCGACGGTGTACGAGAAGGGAGCCGAGATCATCCGGATGTACGACACGCTGCTTGGGCGTGACGGCTTCCGCAAGGGCATGGATCTCTACTTCGAGCGGCACGACGGACAGGCCGTGACCTGCGACGATTTCCGTTCCGCCATGGCCGATGCGAACGCTCGTGATTTCGATCAGTTCGAGCGCTGGTACCTCCAGAAAGGCACGCCGACGCTGAAGGCGGTGGGGTGCTACGACGAGGCGAATCAGACCTACACGCTGGAGCTCACGCAGGGCGCGCCGGAGAACGAGCCCAAATTCGAGCCGACGCATATGCCCGTCGGATTTGGCCTCGTCGGACCAGACGGTAGCGACATGGGGCTGGCGCTCGAGGGCGAAGACCCCGCCAAGGCGCCGACGAACCGAGTGCTGGAGCTGCGCAAAGGCACTCAGTCGTGGACGTTCCAAGGCATCTGCGCCAAGCCTGTGCCGTCGGTGCTCCGGGGCTTCTCGGCGCCGGTGAACCTGGAGATGGAGCGCACGCAGGAGGAACTGGCGTTCCTCTTTGCCCACGACTCGGATTCATTCAACCGCTGGGACGCTGGCCAGACGCTCTTCAAGGGCGTGCTGCTCGACCTGGCGGCTCGCGCCGCGAAGGGCGAGCGGCTTACGCTGGAACCCGCCGTGGTGGATGCCGTTCGGAACATCCTGAACGACGATTCGCTCGATGGTTCCTTGAAGGCCCAGGCCATGTCCCTGCCCGGGTTCAGCATCCTTAGCCAGGCGCATACGCCGGTGAACCCAGCGGCGCTGATCAAGGCAAGGGACTTCGTGATCGAGACGTTGAGCGTGGAGCTGCGTGATGACCTCCTCGCCCAGCGCAAGGCCATTCGCCCGACTGGCGCGTACAGCGCGGATAAGGCGTCGATCAACGGTCGCCGTCTGGCGAACGCTGCGCTCGGCCTTCTCAGCGCCAGCGGCGAGGAGGACATCCTCGCGATGGCGGCTGAGCAGTTCGAGGCAGCCGACAACATGACCGACTCCCAGGCCGCGCTCGGGTGCCTTGTGCAGACGATGGGTGCCCATCGAACGAAGGCGCTTCAGGGGTTCTACGAGCGCTGGAGCGAGGACGCGCTGGTGATGGACAAGTGGTTCGGGCTCCAGGCCATGTCGCGGCCGTTTGACGTGGCGGCTTACGAGCAGCTCCGCGCCCACAAGGACTTCACCATGGAGAACCCGAACCGCGTGCGATCGCTGGTGGGTGTCTTTGCGATGGCGAACTTCCGCGGCTTCCACGCCGAGGACGGGTCGGGCTACAAGGTGATCGCCGATGCCGTTCTGGAGCTAGATCCGAAGAATCCCCAGGTGGCGGCGCGCATGGTGCGCGCGCTCAACCCGTGGAAGCAGTTCGTGGCTCCCTACGGAGACCTGATGAAGTCGGAGCTCGAGCGGATCAAGGCGAAGGAAGGACTCTCGAAGGACGTCTTCGAGATCGTGAGCAGCGCGCTCAGCTGACCTGGACCTGCCGCGATGCCTGCCCTCCTTCTCGAGCCCGATGATGGCGCGATCCAGCGCGCCGTTCGCGTGCTTCGCGAGGGAGGGCTCGTAGCTATGCCGACCGAGACGGTGTACGGGCTCGCGTGCGACGCGAGCAACGGCGAGGCGATTGCAAGGCTCTACGCCGCCAAGGGGCGCCCGCGCTTCAATCCTTTGATCGCCCATGTGGCCGATGAAGCGATGGCGCGACGGGAGGCTAGCTGGTCGTCGGACGGCGCTGACTTCGCGTCTCGCCTGGCCGCCAAGTTCTGGCCTGGCCCCCTGACGATCGTCCTGCCGTTTGCGGATCAGACGGGGAGCGTGTCGGACCTCGCACGTGCAGGCCTGTCGACGATCGCCCTTCGTCAGCCTGACCACCCCACGGCTCTGCGATTGCTCAGGGCCTTCGGTGGACCGCTCGTGGCGCCGTCGGCTAACCCGTCGGGCAGGATGAGCCCGACGAGGGCTGAACACGTCGCCCAGGAGATGGGGGACAAGGTCGATCTGATCCTGGATGGCGGCGCCTGTCGAGTCGGGGTGGAGTCGACGATCGTATCGCTCGTCGGCGAGGAGCCGGCGCTGCTCCGCCCGGGCGGCGTCGATCCGGAACGTTTGGCGGAGACGCTTGGAGTGGAATTGCGAAGCGGTGGAGATCGACCGGACGCTCCCTCGTCACCTGGCCAGCTTCTCCGGCACTACGCGCCGCGAGCGAGGCTGCGCCTGAACGCGACGAGCGCTGCGGAGGGCGAGGTGTACCTCGGGTTCGGACCGACTGGCACGAGCGGCGCTGTGCCAGACAATTTGTCACCAGAAGGCGACCTCGTCGAGGCAGCGGCGAGCCTGTTCACGAAGCTGCGCGAGCTGGACACACGTACAGAACGCATCGCGGTGGCGCCGGTCCCGAACGCGGGACTCGGCCTGGCCATCAACGACCGCTTGCGGCGGGCCGCTCGGCGCAACTGATCTATCGAGCGGGCACCACTTTGCGTTCTGTGGCGCGGGCCCCTGGCGTTCGACGGCGTTGTCGGTGAAACTGACGTCGTACCGAGTCCCCAAGGATGACCACGAAACATGGCCCAGCACGATTCTGCCACAGTCGCCAGCTACGAGCTCGAAGTGCCTGTTCAGGCGCAGCGAGACGTTGTATGGGATGCACTCACGTCCTCAACGAATGAGTGGTGGCTGCCCGACTTCCGTATCCTGGGTCCGGACTCGACGGTCAATCTTGACCCCGTCCCCGGGGGGCTTCTTGCCGAGCATGGAGCCGAGGGCGCCGCTCTGGTCTGGTACTCCGTCCAGATGGTCGTGCCGGGCAAGTCGCTAAACCTCGTGGGGCACATCGCGCCAGCCTGGGGCGGTCCGGCGCTCTCGATGCTCCAGCTGAAGCTCGAGCCGACCGATGACGGCACCGTTCTCAAGATCAGCGACGCCCTCGTGGGAGTGATGAGCGAGACCCAGCTTGCGTCGCTCCAGAGCGGATGGAAGCAGCTCTTCGGCGAGGGCCTCGCGGCTTGGGTCGCGCGCGCCCCGCAGTCATGACGGCGCTTGAACTTCTAGTCAGGTGAAGCCTCGAAGCGAAGCGCAGGTGCCGCTGGTGGGGTCCTTGGGCGCGAAACGAAGTGGTCTGCTGATTCGCCGCGGCTGTTTCAGCCAGCGTGCAAGGCTCACGCTGCGTCCATGGAGACTCCAGGTCCTGCTCTCCTCGCTCGTGTCTGGTAGGCTCGGGGCCATGTATCTCACCTTGACAGCGCTCGCCGTGACACTCTCATGCGGGGCCGTCGCCATGTCGGCGAATGACGGCTCCGACCAGCAGACAGCGCACCGGGAGTTCGGTGACGTTCAGTGGGGGCGCGAGCTTGAGCCAGCGCTCGCCAGCGCCGCGGAGTCCAAGAAACCCGTCATGCTCCTCTTCCAGGAAGTGCCTGGCTGAAGCACATGCACGACCTTCGGTGAAGGTCCACTACAGCTTCCGCTGCTCGTCGAAGCCGCTGAGACGCTCTTCGAGCCGGTGGCGATCCGCAACAACGTGGGCGGCTACGAGAAGGAGATCCTCGATCGCTACCAAGAGCCCACGTGGAATAATCCGGTCGTGCGCTTCGTCGGGGCGGAGGGCAAGGACGTGATTCCGCGGAAGGACCGCGTGTGGTCAACCGGCGCTCTGCTGGGGCGGATGACCGAGGCGCTTCGCGCCGCGAAGCAGCCGGTGCCGCGATGGCTGGCTACCGTGGCCCAAGAGACGGGTTCTGGAGAGGTCGAAACCGCCGTCTTCGCGATGACATGATACTGGGAAGGTGAGGCCCAGTTGGGGTCCCTCGAAGGCGTAACGGCCACCGAATCCGGATGGATCGACTCGTTGGAGGTGGTCACGGTGCGCTTCGACGCGGCGCGGTTGAGTCGCCGCGCGCTTTTCGAGCATGCGAAGGAGCACGGCTGCACCACGCGCGTCTGGACGACGAGCGACGAGCAGCTCAAGGTGGCTCGCGACGTAGTCGGAGACAAGGCGGTCGCGCTTGGCAAGACATCGATCCGCGCAGCCAAGGAGAGCGATCAGGTCTACTACCTCAGACAGTCTCCGCTGCGCTTCCTGCCGCTGACGCCCCTTCAGGCGCGTCGTGTCAATGGCGCGCTTCACGCGCGAACGGACCCTGGGATCTGGCTGTCCCCACGGCAGCAGGCGCTCGCAAAGAGGATTCAGTCCAAGCTGGTCGCTGACCCGAAGGGGCTCGATGATCTCGACCGCCCCGCCGAGCTGACGAAGCTCGATGAGTATCAGAAATCAGTGACCGTCGCTGTCGACTGATGTGATTCGCACGCCGTAGGTGTTGTCGATCGTCACGATTTCGCCGCGTGCGATCACCTTACCGTTGACGAGCACGTCCGCAGGTTCGTGTGCTTCCCGGTCGAGGGGCACGAGGCTTCCTGGACCGAGTTTGACAAGTTCCCCAAGGGGGAGGCTGGCGCGGCCGATCCGAACGGTGACGCGCACCGGGACCTCCATGAGGGCGTCCATGCCAATAGGGTTCCCTTCGGCATCCGTGATCCCGTTCACCTCGCCGAATTCGGCGGCCTGAACGGCAACGGCGACCGTCGCCTCATCGATCGAGGACTCGAGGTCCGTTTCGTTACTGGTGGCTTCGTCGTTCATGGTGAAGAATTAGTGGCCGGAGGTGGCCGAGGGTTCAGGGTGACCGTTTCCGCTCTTGGGGACATCGCAGATTTCCTGGATGACCAGGGCGAGCAGCCCGTTCTTTGAGCCGATGCGCCCGCGCGCACATACCGTCTCTTCGATTTCGACATCGGCGAGGTCGCCGATTCGTGCGTCGAGGGGGATGACGTCACCCACCTCGATGTTGAGTAATTCGGCCAGTGGCACGTCGGTGCCCCCGATGTGGATCGAGAGCTCAAGCTCCATGCCGGCGAGGTGCGCCGGGGCGCGCTCCAGGTGGCCGACTGGCTCCTCGTCCACGGGCGCCGCGATGCCCGGGAGGTAGATGCGGATGTCACTCGGGTGTCCTGACTCAGGCTCGAACCCAAGGTGAATGAAGAGTCGCCGCGCGTCTGCGTCCGGCCCGAGGTCTTCCATCGTGGTGAGCTCTTCCGGCTCCTGCCACACGGTGCCGGGCTCCACCTCGAGGCCGAATTCAGTGCTGACCCGCTGGACAAGCTCATCCAGAAGGTTGCCTACGACGCGGCGCTCCGTGCGGGTGAGCATCGGCTCTCGCGCGGAGGCTCGTTCTTCGAGCTCGGTCTCGGTCGGGGGGCCGGACAGGACCGTGTCGCACGCGATGCGGGCGGCGTCGGTTTCCCAGATGATCCAGCCGAGGCCCGCGCTGCACTGGAAGCCCTGGACCAGGAAGGGGCGCACGAAGCCGTCGAAGAGGCCCTGGGCGTTGACCTCGGAGACCTCGCCGAGGCTCAGGCTCGGGTGACCACGTAGCGGTCCAGCGAGTGCGTTTGCGATCACCTGGAGACGAGCTGACAGCGTCTTTCGGATGCGCGCGATCCTGTCGGCCGACAGGGTACGCGGCTCCGTGAAGTCACGCGGCGTGACGACGGAGACGCGCGGCGTGCCGCCGTCCGCTCCGCCCCGCCGGGCTGCGTCAGCCAAGGCTGCCGCTTCTTCAGGATTCATCGTTCCAGGCATGAGAGTCGTGACCGCGCTTACTGCGAGATGATGTCGCCTGTGAACATGCGCCGGATGCGGCCCATGACGCCCACGTGGACTTCTCCTTCGAAGCCCTCAACAAGGCCGCTGACGTCCACGTAGACCTTTGTACCGTCCTCGGATTCCACCAGGAAGTCATACTCCTTACCGCCGAAGGTCATGGGTGTTCCGTCGTCGAGCTGGATGGTCTTCTTGGGCTCATTCACCTTGAGGAGGTGATCGTAGAAGCCGCCGCGGAAGGTGCCGCTGCGCTCCTGGCTGTCACCGACTCGCAGGCCGCTGTCTGCGTCCTGCTGGTAGGGCGTCGAGGTCTTGCCGATGTGCACGGGGAAGAGGATGGGTTCGGCGATCTCCTCAAGAGCAGCGGAGAAGGACTCGCGATCCGCTGGGCCCATGACCTCGTCCAGGCTGTACTGCGAGATCTTGAACTGCATCGTCTCCTTCATCAGCGTTTCATAGTGATCGTCGGCCCGGCGAGACTCCGGGTACGCGAGGTCGTAGGCGAAGAAGGAGCAGCTGGGGGAGAACTTCAGATAGCGAGAGTAGTTGTCGTCGAGCGTGTTGCCGACGATCTCGCCATCGATGAAGAACGTGTGCATGGCGGGACCCTGGAAGTTTGGGACGGCCTCCTCCTTCGACGGCTTGGCCATCACGGCGAGGATGGTGCCAGCGGCGACCAAGGCCACGACCCCTCCCAGAAGCTTCGCGGGGCCCTTGGGCTTCCTCTCAGCTTCGCCCTCTGGTGCCTCGCCGTCTTCGTTCTCTTTCTTCGTGTCGTTTTCGTCAGCCATGGGAGGAGTTCGGTTAGCGGGTGCTGCTGGGAATGATGAGTCGCGCGTCGACGCCGTTCACGGCGGACTCGTTGACCATGACCTCGGCGAACCAGGCTTTGGCCCGAACGCGCGTGGGATTGAAGCCGTGCTCGTCGACCAGGTAGTCGACGACGGCGCGGGCGCGCGCATCGGCGAGCCTTGAGTTGTCGCCCTGGAACTGGGCGCCGGCGTCCGTGGCGTGTCCTTCGATGCTGAGGGTCTGTTCACCACGCGGTCGAAGCGTGTCGACAAGGGCGTCGATGTAACGCTTGGAGGCTGCGTCGAGCATGTCAGAGTCGTACTCGAAGGACGCGATGCGCGGTTGGCGCACCTCGTCGTGGGGCTCGAGCTTCTTGAGATCTTCTGCGCGGACGAGCTCGGAGAGGGCGGCTTCTTCGTGCGCCGCGCGGCGCTCGGGGTCGTCCTCGGGCGGCAGGTTGAACCGCCGGCGCATCTGGTCGAAGACCGCCTGCTTCTCCTGCGCATCGAGGATGCCGGTGAGCCCCATCGACTTGGTCTGGATCACGAAAGAGCCGACGCCGCGTGCCATGAGCCCGGTGTCCCGCTCGTCGGCCATCGCCACCAGCAGGATGAAGAAGCACAGGATCAGCGTCATCATGTCGCCGAAGGACACGAGGTAGGCAGGGGCACCCTGGGTCTTGACCTTCTTGATGATGGTCTTGACCTTGATCTCGCTGATCACGGTCATCGATTGCCACCTACATTGGAGGCCACGCGGTCCTTGCTCATGGAGACCAGGCGGACTTCGACGCGGCGGTTCGCGGCGCGCTCCGAGGCGGTGACAGCGTCCTTGAAGGGCCGGTCGTCCCCGTAGCCTTCCAGCATGATCAGTGCTGGGTCGGTCCCGCCGTCGCGGACGAGTACCTCAGCGGCTGCACGCGCGCGGGCGATGGAGAGTGACTGCGCGTCGGGGTAGCTCGGCGACGGCATGAACGCATCGTCGGTGTGCCCCTCAACGACGATCATGATCGGATAGAAGCTCGTTGTTTCGGCCAGCTCGACGAGGGCCTTGTGCAGAGAACGATTGACACTGACGCCGCCGGGCCGGAAGCCGGCCTTCTCTGCGAATCGAAGACGCATGCCATCCGCCACCGCGCGCATGTCGATGGGGACGTGCTCTTCAGTGAGCTTCTGTCCCATCTCCTCCATGTTCTCGCTCAGTTCATTGACCGGGCGCGTGTGCCTCTTGCGCGATCCACGCTCGAGGTCCATCGCAAGCATCAGGTCATCCTTGGGAGCGACCATGGTGTCGGAAGCCTTGCCCTTGAAGACGCCGGACGAGCCGATGATGTTTCTCGGGGACGTGAAGGTCTCGAACTCCTTGATGCTCGCGAACGTGTACAGAAGGATGAAGAACGTCACGAGCAGTGACACCATGTCCACGAACGTCGTGATCCAAGGCGGTGCCCCGTCGACGCCGTCGTTGACCTCCTTGATCTTGATCAGCTCTTTCGCCATCGAAGCACCTCCGTTGCCAGATCAGGACTCGGCGTCCACGAGGGCGCGCATGGGTGGCGAGAGGAAGCCCTTGAGCTTCTCCTTGATCAGCTGCGGCTTCTCACCGGACTGAATAGCCACGACGCCTTCAATCATGAGGGCGCGCAGCTGCTGATTGGTCTTCGCGACCATCTCTAGCTTGCCTGCGACCGGGATGAACACCATGTTGGCGCCCATGGCGCCGTAGAGCGTTGTCAGGAGCGCGGTTGCCATCCCGAGGCCGATGCCGTTCGGGTCAGAGAGGTCCTGGAGCATCTGCACGAGCCCAACAAGCGTTCCGATCATGCCGAAGGCGGGCATGAACGCGCCGAGCTGGTCGACGATCTTGCGGCCGGTGCCGTGGCGGCTGTCTTCCCATTCCGCCTCGAGCTCCATGATGTCGCGCACGGTGTCGGCGCTGAATCCATCAATGACGAGTTGGATGCCCTTGGCAAAGAAGGGGTCGTCCACGGTCTGAAGCTTCGTTTCGAGCGCCAGGAGGCCTTCTTTACGGGCAAGGTTGGCGAATTCGACGATGCGGTCGATCTGTTCGGTAGGTGTTGAGGTCTTCCGCATCGCGGAGACCAGCATCACCTTCATGATCGGTTTCAGATCGGAGATCGGGAACGCCACCATGATGACGGCGGTTGTGCCACCGAACACGATGACCATGGACGGAATGTGCACGAATACCATGACCCCGCCGGGGCCGATGGCCATTGCGCCAAGGACGAGGATGAACGCAAGTACGCCACCGATGATCGTGTTGAGGTCCATAGAGGTCGTTCGCGGGGGACAATTCCCACGTGTCCCACCTATCGACGTGACTCCCGAATCCCTTGATGGAACAGCCCCGATGAGAGCGAATCTTTTTCGGTGCGCGTCGATGGGGTAGGCCGGGAGCGTTGGCCCGGGGGGTGAGGCGACGTGCCCGTACGGGCGCTTGGCCGCGCCCGATCCGCCTGTGAGGGGACGAGAGGGTGCCCGGTTTCCGTAGGGACCCTCGCGTCTTGTTGGCGACTCCCAGCTCCCCCAGCGGGCTGCTCGCCCGTATGGGCGAGTCTTGGGGTTCTTGGGGTCTTGCAGTCCAGCCCGAAGCCGTCCCCAGCGTCCGCAGGACGCCCGGGCCCGTGCGGCCCGCGCGAGGCTCGCCCTCGCGGCCCCTCCGGCGAGGAGGCCCGTGCGGCAGCACGCCCGTCCGGCGAGGACGCCTGCGCGGCGAGCGCCGTGGACATAATCGCTATTTCCCCGTCACCCCCTGTGTCAGGGTAGTTGCAGCACCTCCCCTGCGCGGCGTAGCTGCGAGGGGTCCCAGGTCCGCGCGAAGCGCTGACCTGGGCTCGCAGCCCTCCTTCCGCAGGAAGGAGCTACCCCCGCGGGGGTAGGCGAATCCGACTTCCTGTCCGACACCACATGGGGGCAATCGGAGCAACAACGTGACTTACAGCCAAGGCTTCAAGAGCCGAATGATCGAACGTATGGCGGGCCCTGAGGGCATCCGCGCTAACGCCTTGTCCAAGGAGGTTGGCATCTGTGGAAGCACACTCTCACGCTGGCTCAAAAGCCGTAGCCTCTCAACGATGGGCCAAGAAGAAGACGAAGCGAAGCGAGGGATCCGGCCCGCAAGTGAGAAGCTCCGGCTCGTCCTGGAGGCGGCATCGCTCAGCGACGCTGACCTGGGGAGATTCCTACGCAGCGAGGGCCTCCATGAGGCCGATCTCGACGAGTGGCGAAGCGCCATGATGGCGAGCCTCGCGCCACAGAAGCAGGCGAGTCCGAAGAAGAGTAGGAAGAGCCCAGAGGCCAAACGGATCGCGGCTCTCGAACGGGACTTGGACCGGAAGAGCAAGGCCCTCGCTGAAGTGACTGCGTTACTGGCGCTAAAAAAAAGAGCGGAGGAGATCTGGGGGGTCGAGGGCGAAGACACCCAAGAGAAGAGCGACTCATGATCATCGAGATGATCAACGTGGCCGTTCGAGATGGAGCCTCGAAAAAGAGCGCTTGCGAGCTGCTCGGGCTCGCGGCGAGCACGGTGTTTCGTTGGCGAAAGAGTGTCACCGGTGACGATCTTAGGGCCGGACCGACGACAGCACCATCGAACAAGCTCACGGACGCAGAACGTCATACGGTCATCGAAACGGCCTGTAGCGAGGAGTTTCGAGACCTTAGCCCCAACCAGATCGTGCCGAAGCTCGCCGACCGCGGCGAGTACATTGCATCTGAGTCCACTTTCTATCGAGTGCTTCGCGAGGAGCGCCTTGCCAAGCTGCGCGGCAAAGCCAGACCTCCCCGGAAGTGCCGTCGTCCGGCGCTGAAGGTTGCAACCAAGCCGCGTCAGATCTGGAGTTGGGACATCACCTACCTCCGGACTTCGGTCCGTGGAATGTTCTTCTACGCCTACATGACTGTCGACATTTGGAGTCGCAAGATCGTGGCCGCCCAAGTCCATGCTGGAGAGTCGAGTGAACAAGCTGCCGAGCTCATGACACTGGCCTGCTCACGGGAAGGAGTGACTCCCAGATCGCTAACGCTGCATGCAGATAACGGATCTTCCATGAAGGGAGCGACGATGCTCGCCACGTTGCAGGGCCTCGGAGTCCATGCCTCGTTCAGCAGGCCCCGAGTTAGTGACGACAACCCGTTCTCAGAGAGCCTCTTCAGGACCCTCAAGTACCGACCGGACTACCCCAGCAAGCCGTTCGTCTCGCTCGAGGACGCACGCGCATGGATCCAGAGTTTCGTTCGCTGGTACAACGATGAACACATGCATAGCGCGATTGGATTCGTGACTCCAAGCAGTCGCCATAGAGGGGAAGATGCCGAGATACTCAATCGGCGTACAGCTGTCTACGAGAGGGCTAGGACCAAAACCCCGAAGCGCTGGAGCCGCAAGATCCGCCGATTTAGCCACGTCACCTCAGTCACGCTGCACGGAGGCAAGCCCGATGCGCGCATAGCCAAGGCCGAATGACTTCCATCCGTCGGAGCTGCAACTACCTTGACACTCACCGGTCAGGGGAAATGCCATAAATACAGCGCGGTGTCTCAGCGATCGGGCGGTTCGGCATTCAGTGCCTTGGTAGCAGTCGTGATGGGTATTGATCTGGCCGGTAGCGACTTCCCGGTACCGACCTGCTGCCGTCGGCGCGCAGCGCTCGACGCGTGGGCGGCGTGGTGACGGGCAACGTCTCGCGCGGTAGCGATCTGTCCGGTACCGACCTGCTGCCGTCGGCGCGTAGCGCTCGACGCGTGGGCGGCGTGGTGACGGGCAACGTCTCGCGCGGTAGCGACAAGGCCGCAGTACCCAAGACCGTAACACTGAAGCCTCAACCCACGCGTCGAGCGCTTCGCGCCGACGGCAGGCGGTCGGTACCGTGCAAGTCGACACCGGCCTGATCGCCACCGGCCGTGACACCGCCCACGCGTCGAGCGCTGCGCGCCGACGGCAGCAGGCCGGTACCGGGAAGTCGACACCGGGCACGTCGGTACCCGTCCCGGCTGCTACCAAGGCACTGAATGCCGAACCGTGCGATTGCTGAGACACCGCGCTGTATTTATGCGCCCATCGCCTGACGGCGCTGGAGCGATTATGCCTCTGGCGCTCGCCGCGCAGGCGTCCTCGCCGGACGGGCGTGCTGCCGCACGGGCCTCCTCGCCGGAGGGGCCGCGAGGGCGAGCCTCGCGCCGGGCCGCACGAGCCCTACGGGCACGCGCTATGGCCCGGGCGTCCTGCGGACGCGCAGGACGGCTTTGGGCTCGGCGACATGACCGAAGACCGAACACTCAACACTCGCCCATGCGGGCGAGCACCCCGTCACCCCTTCAGCAACCCTGGAATGACGCCCGTACTATCCGAGAATGACTCCCGGCGTACCCCAGCCGCATGCAGCGTCGTCAGCAGGACGTTACTGAACGGCGTTTCGTTGCCATAGACCTCATGGCGACCGTGCTGAAGCCCAAGGTCCTTGCCGCCGACGAGCGCGGTTGGATAGTTGCGTGCGTTGTGGGTGGTACTACAGCAGGCCCCATAGAGCGAGAGCGTGCTGTCCAGCAGCGGCCCGTGCTCGTCGCTCACCGTCGCAAGTCGATCGATGAAGTAGGCGAACTGCTGCGCATACCACTGGTCGAAGCGGCCCCACTCTTCCCAGTGGCCTTCGACCTTGTCGTGGCTGATGGTGTGGTGGCCTTTGTTCAGGCCGAGGGCGACCTTCGGGAAGTTGTCGCCGAAGCCCATGCCGTCTTCACGACCCATCATGAACGTCGCCACGCGGGTGAGGTCGGTTTGGAGCGCCAGCACGATCAGGTCGAACGTGGCCCGCAGGTAATCCTGCGCCGCGGTGCGCGGGTTGGGGTCCAGGTTCAGGTGCTCTGCGCTGAACGGCTTCATGGGAATGTCCAGCCACGCCTCGTTGCGCCTGACTTGCTCCTCGACCGCGTTGAGCGAAGTGAGATACTCGTCCATCTTCTCAGCGTCACGCTGGCCGAGGCGGCGCTTGAGACGACGGCTATCCTCCAGGACGAGGTCGACGATCTTCTTGCCCTGGGCGAGGCTCTTACGCCGCTCTGCGGTGGCTTGGGCACCGCCCTTTCCACTGAAGTAGCGCTCGAAAATGGCGCGCTGTCGGTGCTCGGAAGGGATCGGCTTGCCGGTGGGGCCGAAGGAGAGCGTCGACACACGGGACTTGTAGCCGACTCCACCGTCGGTGGAGAGCGCGAGGCTCGGGTAGCGCGTGTGCTTCTTGAGCTCGAGGGCCGCCACCTGGTCGACCGAGATCGAGTTCTTGTACTGGTCGAAACGCACGTCGCCGCCAGTCAGCCACGTGTCACCCGCGAGGTGCCCGAGGAGCTCACGGCTCTTGACATGACTCAGGCCGCTGAGGACGGACGTCTGGGCGCGGTGCTTCTCAAGGGGCCGTAGGACCTCGGTGAAGCGGAAGTTCTCGCCTTCGCCTTCCGGGAACCAGCGCCACTTGGCGTTGGCCTTGTCTGACTTCTCCGGGAGGCTACAGCCGTTCGGAAAGTAGACGTAGACAAGGCGCCGCGGCGCAGCAGATCCCGGGTGTGCCCCTGAGGTGGACTGCGCGGCTACGGCCTTCTCCATAGCGTCCAAATACGGCATGGAGACCGCAACGCCCGCGCCCTGGAGGAAGGTTCGGCGTGAGAGATGCCAGGACCTGGTTCGTGTCATGGTGGAGACTCGGTTGGGAGACATTAGCGGTGGAACGCGGGGGAGTGCACGATGCCTTCAATGACGGAGCGCATGCTCCCGCCGCTGGCGCGCGTTTGTTCGAGGATCGCTTCGAGATCGTCTTCATCGGTGAAGGAGACGTCGCGCCCGAGAGCGTAGGCGTAGAGGTGCTCGATGACGGACATCGCAATGTCGTCCGTCGCCGTGTCCAGGAGGTAGGACTTCAGCGCGGCCAAGCCGTCGATGCCCGTCCCGTCGGGCAGAGTTGTGCTCGCGTCGACCGGGCGACCCTTGCGCTGGGGCTCGAAGAGACCGACGGCGTTATAGCGCTCAAAGGCGACGCCATAGGGGTCGATGCCTGCGTGACAGTCGCGGCATGACGCGCTGTCTCGGTGGAGCTCAAGCTGCTCCTTGAGGGTCAGCTTGTCGAACCCTGGCGTGTCGGGGTCGAGGTCAGGGACGTTGGGCGGGGGCGGCGGAGCGGGGTCGCCGAGGATCCGGTCCTTGAGCCAGACGGCGCGCTTGATCGGGTGGGGCTGGACGCCGTCCGAGTGGCCCACCAGGAATGCACCATGGGACAGAAGGCCACCGCGCCCGCTGTTCGGTGGCAGCTCGACCGCGCGGAAGTGCGGGCCCATGACGCCGCTGATCCCGTAGAACTCAGCGAGGTTCTGGTTGAGCATCGCGAAGTCAGAGTCCACCAGCTGCGTCAGCGGGAGATCCTCTGCCACCACGCGATCAAGGAACGCCAGCGTTTCCTCACGCATGTCGCGCTTCACGAAGCGCGTGAACGCCGGGTAGCGCCTTGCGTCGACGGTCATCTGCTCGAGCCGATCAAGCCGCAGCCACTCCTCGGTGAAAGCGTCGATAAAACGCCTCCGCCTGGGGTCGTCGAGCATGCGCTGAATCTGCCCATCCAGGTTGGCCCTCAGCGTTCCCGCGCCGGCGAGGCGCGTGAGCTCTTCGTCTGGGCAGGAGTTCCAAAGGAAGTAGGAGAGCCGCGAGGCGAGGGACCACTCGTCGATGAGGCCACGGGCTCCAGGCACTCCCGCCGGCGATCCGTCGGCGATGACGTCACCCGTCACCTCGGGCTCGGCAAGGAACAGGAAGCGAGGTGAACAAAGAAGCGCGATAAGCACCTCTTTGACGGACTCCTCCAGGGTCGGGTAGTCCGCCTGGATGGACTCCCAGAAGTCCACGTAACGGCTCACCACGTCGGGCTCCGGCGGGCGGCGGAAGGCGCGCTCGGCAAAGCTCGCAATGACGCGCCCCGCGTAGCCAGCGTCGCTCTCGCGGTCCGCACGCTCGACGAAGATGTCGGTGTGGGAGCGGGGTGGCCAGACCGGGTAGTACGGCGCTTCGACCTCGATGGACTCGATGAGAAGCGGCGGCCCGGGCTCCTTGCGATCCTTGACGAGGTGGTCATTCCAGAGGCCGAGGAGGAGGAAGCCTGAGAGAATCTCCAGGTCGCCGGATTCCGGCTCGGGGATCGGGAGGTTCTCGAGCCGTCCGAAGAACTCGTAGGTCTCGAACTCGCCGACGGCTCCCGAAACCTCCTGGGGACGATCAAACGTGTGGTAGTCCATCCCGTCATCGGTGCGCGTGCCGGCATAGACGCGCAGGGCAGGGAGTCGGTCGGCGACCAAGGCTTCCTGTTCCTCCGTCTTATCGAGGAGCGCCATCACGAGCGCATGATCCGTCTCGATGGGGGTGAGAGCGACCTCGCTGAAGCCGGTGAAGAAAGGTCCACCGAGCGTCATGTGGGTGCTCCCCTTGAGGAGGTACGCCGCACCGATCGTCGTGAGCACCGTGCGCTGCTTCAGCTGCTCCCCCGTCATGACGGGCCGAAGGTCGAGCGTCAGCTTGCGGAGCCCAAGGCGGATCGAGGGCATCGCGTCCGCGGTGACGGGCCGATGCGCGAGATCGATCTGGTAGAAGCCTTCCCGCGGCACCTTGATGCCGAAGCGAGCCTTGCTATCCAGCGTGACGTCCACGGGGACGAGCGAGCTGCCCTCGTTCCTCAGGTTCTTGCGCTGGTCCGTGCTCAGCGCGCGACTGACCATGGTTCCGTCCCTTGGGATGATCTCGTTCGTGTCGGCTGCGAGCGAAACCATGGGGTCGCGATCTTCCATCGCCAGGAGGACGACCTTCGCCGAATCCCACATCTGTCCGCGCGCGGCGCTCACCCGCATGGCGAGGTCGCCCTGCTCGGGGAACACGCGCTGCATCTCGAGCTTGACGTTGGGCGAGGGCCCCTGCCATGCGCCAGGCGCGACCTCTCTGTGGGGGACGGCGCCGTAAAGGACCATCCCTTCGTTCGTGATACGGAAGCGGTCCTGCGCCGAACCGCGGAGTCCGATGCTGATCTTCTTGCGGATGGCGTTCATCCGTTTCTCCTCCGCGTCGGAGGCCGGCACCCGCGGGCGCCCCTCCGCATCGAGAAGGTCGATGGCGAAGTCGTCGGAGTCCACCGGGACCGACTGGTAGCCGCCGGTCCTCGCGCCTACTTTGCCGCGCCCGATGCCCTTGCCGATCCTGACGCGGTAGCGCACGGAATCCGGGCGCTCTCCCAGCGCGACGGCCTCGTCGAGGGCTGCGCGCGCGATGGCCTGGTAGTTGTCAATGTGCAGCGGCGACGCAAGGAGCACCTCGCCGTTGTTGGTGAATCCCAGCTTGGACTTCGCGTCGCCGGGCAAGCGATCGCCGAAGCGAATGTCGAGGTGCAGGAGGTCCTGGAGCGTGTGGGTGTACTGCGCCTGGTTGAGCCGACGGAGAACCGGCCGCGTTGGACCCGCGCTGGCGCGCTTCGCCGCCTCGAGGCTGTCCTCAATCCAGTTGACCAGCGCGCGACGCTCGGCGTCGCTCATCTGCTTGGCCTTGGAGGGCGGCATCTCGGCACCTTGGATCATGTCGAGGGCGAAGTGCCACTCCTCGGCGTCATGTCCGCCGGTGAAGTCTGGATCGAGGGTGTCTAGCTGGACGCTTCCCTTCTGCTTCTCAGGTCCGTGGCAGTCGAAGCAGTAGCTGGTCAGAATCGGCCGGATCGTCTCCTTGTAGGTGACGAGAAGCTGATCGGGTTCACTCGACCTGGAGGGGCTGGCCGGGAGTACGCTGCCAAGGGCGGCGGACACGACGGCGAGGGCAACAACGGCGGAGGGGAGGCGCATGACCATCCCTTCATCGTAGCTGCCTGGGGTCGTTTGTCGTCGTGGGATTCGCGCATTGAGAACCGCAGGGAGTCGCGGCGCGCTTCTAGCCGCGACTGCCTCGCACTGGGGGCGCTCCAGCTCTGTCAGGGCCTCTCTTGCCTCAATGAAACGTTACGGTTGCGGCCCCGGAGAGGTTCGATGTGGGGATGGTTGTCGCACCCGCGTCTCGGTGCCAGAACTGGAAGTTGAAGGTGTCGCCTGGAACGACGGCGACCTGTCCGGAGGGCAGAGGGATGGCGGTATTGTCAATCGTGAACCCCACCTCGCCACCCGGGGAGCTGAGGCTGATCGACGACGAGTAGCGGCCAATGTTCGAGCTAGCAATGCAGAGCGTGCCCATGCCTCCGCCCACCGCGTTGAGGATGTTGAAGTCCGGGCTCACAAGGAAGAAGCCGAGCACGTTCGGCGGTAGCTCGGTGACCTCCAGGGAAAGATCGTTCGTGGCCGTTTCGAACTGGCTCGGGCTCCTCAGCTCGAGGATCGACGGGCTCCCCGTAGAATTCGGCTCGCCGATGCAGAGTGCTCCACCGCTCTCCGCGAGGCGCCGCAGGACCCGGACGTTGCCACTGAACTGGCTCGCGGAGGTGGCGAACGAGGCGCCCGTCGCTACGTCCGCGTAGCCGTCGCCATTGGCATCGCCGACAATGCAGGTGCCGCTGCCGAGCTGGTCTCGATCCGCGTCGCCGATGACCCGAAACAAGCGGCGCCCATCGGCTCCGCTGTACGCGTAGACCGCACCGCGCAAAATCCCGTTAGCAGCGCCCTTCGCCGCGGGGGCGCCCACGACGACGTCATCCACTCCGTCACCGTCGATGTCGCCGCCGCCGGAGACGGCAGCGCCGAACGCCGAAGGGAGAGGGGAGCCTTCTCGGTCGGTCCAGCGCCGAAGGACGGTCCCGTCGGCTCCGGAGAACAAGTAGACCGCGCCGTCCTGGCTCTGGAAGATGGTGGCATCCGGCGCGCCAGCGAGGATGTCAGGGACCCCGTCGCCGTTGAGGTCGCCGGCGGCGGCCACGGCTGCGCCGAGCTGCGACATCGGGTCCCCGTTCGTGAGCGTGAGGAGGGGGGCGCCGTCCAGGCCGGAGACAGCGCGAACGCATGCGGGGCATGACCCTGGGATGCCTGCCGGCGATCCAATGAGCAGGTCCGGCGTGCCGTCGCCGTTCAGGTCTCCTAGTGCGGACACGGCGGCGCCGAGCCGTTCACCACCGACGCCGTAGTAGGTTCGGATCGGCTCGCCCGTGCTGCCTGAGTATAGGCGGGCGAAGCCGCGTGCGTTGCCGGCCAGCGGTGCGCCTACCAGTAAGTCATCGTCGCCGTCGCCGTCGATATCGCCCACCCCTGCGACTGCGCGGCCGAAGTCATCGTTGAACTCACTCTCCACAAAGCGGTGCAGGGTGGACCCGTCCGCGCCGGAGAACACATAGACGCTTCCAAAGATCGGCGCGGTCGGGTCTGGGTTGGGGGAGCCGACGATGAGGTCGTCGAATCCGTCGGAGTTCACGTCGCCAGCGGCGTCCATGCTGCAGCCGAAAAGATGCTCCTGGCTGGTCAGGCCCCGAAGCTCATGAAGCACGATGCCGTTCCGGCCGGAAAGAACTCGGACGTACCCGGGTGAACCGGGGCCTGTCCCGCCAGCGAGAGAGCCGGCCATCAGGTCGTCGAAGCCGTCGCCATTCACATCGCCTGCCGGGCTGACGCTCACCCCGAAGTGATCGAAGGCTGTGCTACCGGTGGATACAAAGATCTCGGTCGTTCGAACCTGGGCGGACTGAGCCGAAGCGACGCCAGCGGTCCACGGACAAGGCAGTAATGAGAATGCGCAAACATAGAATGCGAGTTCTGGGCGCGTAAACATGGGCGGCAGGTGGCGTTTGGGTGACGCGCGCTTCATCTGGGGAAGAGCGGGCAGACCAAGATTGTAACCGCGAAGCAGAAAGCACACGTTGACGGGTCACAGGTGTGTCTCTGTATCGTTCACGCGACGGCACGCAGGGCGCCTCAGACCCGCATAACCGCATGTTTCGGTCCAGCGGCCATCGCTCCACGGTGACCCGTCGTGGTCCCGGTTGGGCCCCTCTCCGCACTTCACTTCCTTGGTTTCTCCATGAACTTCCCTTCGACCTCGCCCTGCGAGGAGCGCTCCCAGCGAGCCCTCCGCGCCCCGGTGGGCTTCGCCATTGTTGCCTCCGCGCTCCTTGCTGCTTCCTCCTCCTCCTCCTGCAGCAGCAACAACAACAATGAAAGCACCGACCCTCCCGTCCCGAACACTTCGACGGCCTTCACGTCGTCTCTGAACCGGGCTCAGACGGTTAACAACGCCACGCTTGGCGCCGCCGTCCGCGTAACGGTGCGGAACGAAGCACCGACCTTCGGCACGTTCCACATGCCGGTCTGGCTCGGCCTCCACGACGGTACCTTCGACCTCTTCGATGACGCTGACCTCGCTTCGGCTGGTCTTGAGGACCTCGCTGAGGATGGTGACATCACCGGCATCGCGGCCGATTTCGCGGGCGCCACGGGTACCTCCCAGGCGACCGAGATCCTGGGCACCTTCGGTCCGATGGCGGGCCAGATCGCCCCGAACGAAGTCCAGTCAGTGACGATGCGCGTGGACCCGACGGCTCCCGAATCGCGCTACCTCGGCTGGATATCGATGGTGATCCCCAGCAACGACGCGTTTGTCGGCAACGATGACCCGCTGGGGCACGAGATTTTCGATGCGAGCGGCGCCTTCGTCGGCACTGGCTTCACCGTCGCGGGCACCGACGTGCGCGACGCGGGTACCGAGGTCAACGACGAGAGCACGACCAACACGGCGTTCTTCGGCCAGGCCGCGCCTGACACGGGCACCGCCGAGGGCGGCAATGTGGGGAACCACCCCGGCTACATCGGCGGCGGCGCGATCCTCTCGGATCCGATGTTCGTGAACGCGGACTTCGAGAACTCGGTGGGCTACAACGTGCTCGACTTCGCCGTGGAAGATGTGACCTCGTCGGTGGCTGAGCCCGCGGGCTTGGCGGTCGTATCGCTCAATCCGGCGAACGATATGATGACGTTCGACATTTCCGTGGCGAACCTCTCCGGTCCGGCCACGGCGGTCCATCTGCACCGCGGCGCCACCGGCATCGCCGGCGGGGTGGAGATTGACCTGATGACCTTTATTGTGGTGAACACGGGTGGCACGCTGGTCGTGACCGGCAGCGAGGTCGTCTCGGCCAGCCAGGTCCAGGCAATGCGTAACGGAAACATGTACTTCAACGTCCACACGGCGATGAACCCGAGCGGCGAGATCCGCGGCCAGGTCAGTGCCAACAATGCCTCGACGGCTTCGCTGACGGCGGGCGCCAACGTCGCTGCCCCGATGCTCGGCGAAGCGGTCACCTTCACGGTCCAGAACGCTGCGCCGGCCCTCGGGACCTACCAGGCTCCGATCTGGCTTGGC
>JBLIHL010000008.1:0-31668 GCA_047635895.1 Paracoccaceae bacterium
ATAGCTGAATCCGTGTAGCGGGCCCCCAGCTTCCGGAGGCTGCGTAGCCCCAGCACCCCTGGGACTACTGCCACGAGGGGTGAGGGAGCGCCTTGCCTCCGAAACCTGGGGACCCACTACCCGAATCCATCTATGCGCGACACGCTCCTAGGAGCGAGCCCGCGAATAGCTGAATCCGCGACACGCTCCTAAGCGCGGTCTACGCGCGGCAGGTCGGTCTCGCCACGGGTGAGTTCCTCGAGTTCCAAGACTTCTTCCCCGGATCGGCAGGGCCGCTCATCGTCGCCATCGATGGCAGCGGAACGCTCGCCGCCTTCTGGGACTTCAGTCATCTGACCGTGCAGAACTGGACGTTTGTCGCGGGTGGACCCGCGGTAGCGAATCGCCATGGCGACCTCGCGACCGGCATGGGTCCAGCGATCGGTGGCACCTCAGACTTCATCCCCAACGGGACGGTCACGGTGACCGCGTTTCGAGCCGACCCCGCTTACGCGGCCTACCTCGCCTCCCTGGTCGGACTCAACGTCGACCCGGAGTCTTGTTCTCTGGCGGTCGGGCTCGGTTGGCCGCAGGGAAGTGTCCGCTTCTGCTCAGAGCGGCGCGTCGATGGCAGCCCCTCCGAGCTGGACCCAGTAAAGCCCTGTGTAGAAAAACTGGATCGTGGAGAATCGCAAGCCGCTGGCTGTGAACGGCTCAGCGACCTTGAAGATCGGATCGAAGCCGATCGAGTAGGCCGTGGCCGGAGGCTGGAACACGCTGAGCCTGATGACGGCGCCCGGAACCGGGTTCAGGGGGACCTGCACAATCGTGTTCTCGGTGAGTGAGTGCAGGACCGTCAAGCCCTGGCTGCAGTCGATCGTTAGCGCGCCACCGATCGAGGCGATCGATTGAAGCTTCATGGCGATGCCCTCCACGGAGAGGATGCCGGGGCCGCCGCGCTCCAGATGTAGGTCACCGATTCCCGTCTGATCTCCAGAGAACGAGATCACCTGGTTGGTCAGGACGGTGTCCCCCAGCGTCCGGTGGGTCGTCTTCGTCGCTTGGAGAAAGCTGGTCGGCTTGTTGCCTGGCTGCAGATTGAAGCGGTTGTTGTCGAGCTCGATGCTCTCCAGTCCGGCTCCGCCGAGAATGGCCGTGAACGGACTCACGATCCCCGAGGAGAACTGGTTTTGTTCAAGGAGCACGTGGAAGGCGCCCAGCGGCCCGTTGAGCCGGATGAAGTTGTCCTGGCTGGCACCGCCCACGTTCTGGATGCGGCTGAGGTCGTTGCGAGCGATCGTCAAATTCGCGACGCGGTCGGCGTAGATGTCGTACGGCAGGTTGGCCTCAAAGCCGCTGTCGGCGATGACGTTCTCGTACACGCGGTAGCCGGTGATACCGGTCATATAGATGCCGCCGTGCGAGGTGGGGCCGGTACCGTTGTTCGCGATGATCGAGTTCGTGATTCGCGACAGCTCAGCTGCGGCGAAGATGCCGCCCATCTCGTTCAGTTCGATGTCCAGTTGATCGAGCGTGACGTTGAAGGCCACGGTGGCGTCGCCTGGGGCCGCCAGATTGATGCCGTATCGGCCATTCCTCACGATCAGCGACCGCTCGATGGTCCACGTCTTCGGCAGCCCGAAGTCGTTCACGTCTGCACTCAGCAAGATGCCGTCGAGGGCATGGTCGCTCACCAGGCAGTCCGAGATACGCCCGTTCCAGACGTCCTCGATCATGATGCCGGAAGAACCCGTGCCGCCGGGGCTCGTCAGCTCCAGTCCCTCGACCGTCAGGAACCACCCCTGCTGGGCGATTGGCGACTCGGTGCCGAAGAAGAACGAGGGTTGGCCGGGCGTATGGTTGTTGATGACGGTTCGCCCGGGTCCAGCACCACGCACGTTGAGAGCGCGCGCGTCGAAGTTCGTGTCCTCGAAGATCCACTTTACGGTCGTGTCGAAGCGATACTCTCCTGCTCCAAGAAACAGCTCCGCACCGCTCGTGGCCGCCGCGTCCATGGCCTCCTGCACGCTGGCCGATGTGTTCTCACCCCACCATTGGGGAATGACCTGGTCGGTGCTCCCGGGCGCGAACGACACCGTTCCTCCGCCCCTAAACACCTGCGCTCTCGCAGCGCTGAACGGCCCTGAGATCTTCAGGTCGTGGCCAGCTAGATCGATGCGCGAGGCGCCGTGCTGCACCAGCGAAATGTTCACCGGGATATTGACGTCGCTGCGGAGAGTGTCATCCACATCCGCGAACAGCACCGAAGGCGTACGCGAGCCGATGGTTCGTAGAGCCTCATACAGCCGTCCGTTGCCTGTGTCCTCAAAGCTGCTGAGGTCGTAGTGCTGACTCGAATCTTGCTGCTGTCCGAGGGGAAAGAGTCCGCCCATCAGCCACGAAACGCCCAGGAGCAGAACTCCTCCCGTCACTCGATAATGTCCCTGGCTCATGTTCGTGGTGCCCCTTCTAGAAAAACGCCGTAGATCCCGTCACGCAGCGCGCCGCCCGCAAGAGCTCAAACGGTGCTGAGCATCAAGCGATGCGGAGCTCGCCTGATGCCCTCAGGCTACACCTCTCCGATATAGAGACGCCTCCAAAGACGCACGATTGGTGCGGAAGGGATAGGAATCCCAAATGCGTATACGATCAGTAGCTGGCGGATGTGACGAGGTCTCCGACGGGCCGATATCCGTGCCTACTCAGGCACCGCTGTGAATCGCAGAAGGTAGTTATCCTCGAACCCGTCGATCTCTACCTCACCGTCCAGCCGGAAGCCCGCCGCCGTCACTTCTTGGATCACGGTCTCCTTCGGCGCACGGACGTGGCCGAGCAGCCACTCACGGGTCACTCCTGGAATGCGCTCGAAGTCGACGACGATGAGTCGACCGCCTGGGCGCAGCGCTGAGTGGATTGACCGGAGCATGTCTTCGTGGTACTCAAAATGGTGGTACACGTCGCAGGTGAACGCTACGTCGATACTGTCCTGCAGGAGCGCCGTCGTATGCATACCCGCAAGGATCGGCTGCACCTGGGTCCAGTCGTTCTCCCGAATGCGGTTCCGCACGTGCTCGAGGAAAGACATCGAGATGTCCGTCGCGAACACCTTGCCGTCCTTCCCGACGGACTCCGCCAGTGGCGCGAGGAAGAGCCCCGTACCGGTGCCAATGTCAGCCACGCGACTGCCTGGTTCGAGCTGCAATGCCGCGACGATCGCATCCCGGGAGGCGTAGACCTCGCGGCTCTCGATTTCCCAGCGCTTGACGTAGTCCTCCGCGTCCGTCTCCGGGTTGAGGAAGGAATCATTGATCCCATCGGGAACCGCCGTCCGCTCCGTCTGCTGAGGGACCTCAGCGACAGGATCCGCAGACCGGCAGCCCGTGGCGGCGACGCCTAGAAGAAGGAGAAGAATCCCGGACGCTGCCGTCGCGTCGGGGGCCAGGGCTAATGTGCGTGCTGAACGCAGTCTCTTGATACGCATGAGGAACAAGGTAACGGAAGTGGCCCCGATCCAGCGCTCCTCACTCGACGACCGGGTCCAGGAACCCCAAAGTGATGGGGACTCATGGTCTTCAGCCAGCCCACCTTCCTCTTTGTGTTCCTGCCACTCGTGCTGGGACTGCACCTCCTCGCGCCGCGGTGGGCAAGGAATGGACTCCTGTTGCTCGCGAGCCTCGGTTTCTACGCATGGGGCGAGGGTGGCCTCGTCGGGCTCCTCATCGGCTCGGCCGCCGTCAACCACTGGATCGGCCGCCGCATCGTTCGAACGGAAGAGCGCGCGGCCCGGCGCCGCTGGACCGCTGCAGGCGTCGCCGCCAACCTGGGCCTGCTCGTTCTATTCAAGTACGCGGGCTGGCTCACCGGCGGCGCCCTTGCCTTCGATCTCCCCCTCGGGATCTCGTTCTTCACGTTCCAGGCGCTTTCGTTCCTGATCGACATCGAGCGCCGCGACGCCGACCCGCCGCGCGGCCTCAGTGACTTCGCTCTCTACCTGGCGCTCTTCCCCCAGCTCGTCGCGGGCCCCATCGTTCGCTACCGCGACCTGGCGGCACAGATCCGCGAGCGCACCGTGACGTCCGAAGCCTTTGCGGAAGGGGTCCGCCGCTTTGTCTTCGGCCTCGCGAAGAAGGTCCTGATCGCGGACACGCTCGCAGGCCCCGCCGACACCATTTTCGCGCTGTCCGCCGACGCCTTGTCCCCCGCGGTCGCCTGGCTCGGCGTCGCCGCGTACACCCTCCAGATCTACTTCGACTTCTCCGGGTACAGCGACATGGCCATCGGCATCGGCCTGATGCTCGGCTTCCGCCTCCCCGAGAACTTCCGTCACCCGTACGCGTCGAGCTCCATCACCGAGTTCTGGCGGCGCTGGCACATCTCGCTGTCGACCTGGTTCCGCGACTACCTGTACATCCCCCTGGGCGGCAACCGGCACGGCGCCGTTCGCACGTACCTGAACCTCTGGGTGGTGTTCATTCTCTGCGGGCTCTGGCATGGGGCCGCCTGGACGTTTGTGCTTTGGGGCGCCTACCACGGACTGCTGCTCGTCCTCGAGCGACTTGGCCTCGGGTCGCTACTCAAGCGCGCGCCGCGCCCCTTCGCCGTAGCCGTCACGGTCCTACTCGTGGCCGGAGGGTGGGTGCTGTTTCGCGCGCCGGACATTGCAGCGGCAGGGGAGATCTACGCAGCCCTCGCAGGTCGGGCGGGCGCCCTGGCCCAGCCACTGGCTCTCCATGTGAACGGACACGTGTGGACCGCGGTGGCGGTCGGGGTCCTGCTTGCAGCGCCGGTTTATCCTGCGCTCGAATCGCGGTGGGCTGAATCCCCTCTCAGTAACTCAAGTGGAGCCGCCACAGGGCTGCGCGCAGCGGGCGCCCTCGCCACGCTCGCGCTTCTCCTCCTCACGATCTTCGGCATCAGCGGTCAGACCCACGCCCCCTTCCTCTACTTCCGCTTTTGATGCGCTGGATTGCCCGACCTCTGGATTCACTCCTGGGGGCCGCATTCCTCGCGGTCCTGGCCGTTCCAGGCGTGCTCGCCATCCAGCACGGCCAACAGAACGCCGAACGCACCGCCGCCATCATTCGGCGGCGACCTACGCCGAAACCGAAGGCGCCGGACTCAGCGGCCGCTGCCACGGGCTACTCCCACGGCTTCGACACGTGGTTCAACGATGCATGGGGCGGACGCGAGCGCGCGCTCCGCGCCAACGCCCGACTGTCGATGGAGCTCTTCGGGACGTCCCCCGCCCAGGACCTCTTCTTCGGCCGGGACGGCTGGGTTTTCTCGGGCGAGTCGCGCGCCATGGAGAGCTTCACCGGCACCGACCCACTGACGCGGCCGCTGCTCGAAGCATGGAAGCGGTCCCTCCAAGATCGCCAGCGCTGGCTCGCCGCGCGCGGCATCGATCACCTGGTGGTCCTCGTCCCCCACAAGTCGACGATCTACCCTGAGAAGCTCCCTGAGGCCATCGAATCCGCACGCGGCGTCTCGCGGCGCGAGCACTTCATCGCGTGGATGCGCGAGCACTCCAGCGTCCAGTTCATCGACCTAGCCGCCACCATCCGGGAGGCGAAACCCACCGAGGGCAGCGGCGATACGAGCCTCCGCGATCTCTACTCCCCGCACGGGGTGCACTGGACGCCCGTCGGCGCGCACGCCGCGTATGGCCAGATCGCCGCCTACCTGGCCGAGCACCATGGTTCGCCCGGTGCCGGTCCGATCGATGAATACCAGGTCGAGGTCACCGGCAGGCTCGGCGATAGCTGGGCGAGCCGTATGCTCCTGGACGGCGTGATCGAGATGAAAGACCTGGAGCTCACTCCGCGTACTCCCACGGGAGTCCAGAAGAAGCGTGCTCCTGGCGGAACCGCGAAGGATTTCCAGTTCCGTCATCCCGATGCGACGCGCCCGCGGATCGTCATGGTGCACGACTCGTTCGGACCGTCGATTCGCGAGCTCCTGGCAGAGCAAGCGTCGGTCTTGGAGACAAGGTGGAGGCCGTGGTTGGAACGCGACGTGGTCGAGCGCGTGAAGCCTGACGTGGTGATCGAGCTGTACAGCGAGCTGAGCCTCGTGACGCGCCCTCCGTTCCGCCGTTCGGAGTACATGGGTCCAGGGATCGACGCGCGCTTCGAGAAAGGCGAGGTCCTCCAGCGAATCGATGTGAGCGCCCCGCTTCGGTTTGAGGACTCGCAGGCAAAGCGAACGGTGGCCGTGGAGGCCGGTGCCGCGCGCATCACGCTCCTGCGCGGCGTGTCGATCCTGCGCCTGCCTGCACCATCGAAGGCCGCGGCGCAGCGCATGGACCCGAGCTCGGAGCTCATCCTGCGCCTCGACCTGCGGACCAAAGTCCCGGGAACCATCGGGATCTACCGCTCGAAGGCGCTGAATGGGATTCCGTCCGTAGGAGACTTGATTCCTATCAGCGTGGGCCCGGAGTCGGCCCACGTGCTGATTCCGCTGCTGCCAGCGGCAGACGACGCCTCCACCTGGATCTTCCTCCAGCGCCCGCTCGAGGAAGTGACCCTGCGCGGTGCAGAGATCCGCGCCTGCGACCCCTGAGCCAGGCTAGTCCCCGAACACGACCTTGCCGGCCACCAGCACACAGCTCACCTGGCCGAGGGCCGCCTGCGTCGCCTGGGGGGTGCCGCGCTACTGGGGCTCGGTTCGCTAACACTCATGAGCTTCGCCGCGCCCGCTCTGTGCGACATCGTCTGGGCCGAGCGCTTTGTCCTGCGCGACGCCAGCAACAAGACGCGCGTGACGATCAACGCTTACGCCAAGGACACACCGTCCCTCACGTTCCATGACGCACGTGGCAAGGAGATGGGCTCGATCGGCATCGCGCCGGACGGGAGCTTCAAGCTAGAGGTCATGAAGGACGGCCGCGCCGTACCGGCCATCGTTCAGGCCACGGACAGCGGCTTCCGCCTCGCTGACGCCGCTTCTGCCCGCCGTTCGGCTAGCGTCGTAAAGCACGTCGACACCCAAGGCATCCACTGATCTCGCGGAAGCTGCCCCCCCGTACCGCTCCGGGAACCGCTGCCTGATCGGCCAATAAAGATCGCCCGTCGATCGCAGGAACCGGGGAGACTTGCCCACCGTCCCTTGGTGGAGTGAGACTCTCCCCGCGCTCCCTCCTTCCGACCATGCTGCAGCTCCTGCCCCGTGATCTCTTTTTGGGTCCCCTCTTGGGACTCGGCCTCCTCCTTCTGCCCGCCTGCAACCAAGCCTCCGTCGAGCGCGGCGCTGGCCCCGCTGAGGCACAGGTTCAGCCGTCCCCGACGGACCCACGACTCCTGGGAGAGCGCCCCGGCGAGGAAGGCGAGTCGGAAGAGGGCGAGTCGAGGCGCCAGGGCGAGCGCGAGGCATGGCTCGAGGAAATGCACCGGACGGCCGACGGCGTCGACTGGCGTGAAGTCGAGCGGGTCAACCAGAACCGCGAACGACTGCGCCGTAACGCTGCGGCCAGCGGACCAGGCTTGGGCGGATCGGGCTCGGGCAGATCAGGCTCGGGCGCCGCGCGCCAGTCTGGACTCCCCTGGTTCTGGGAAGAGATCGGCTCGCGCAACCAGGCCGGGCACACCCGGTGCGCCGCCGTTGGCCCCGAGCGCAGCGGCGAGCGTTTCCTATACGTCGGCTCTGCGCTCGGCGGCGTCTGGCGCAGCACGTTCAGTCACTCCTTCAGCGGGGAGAACTGGACCCCGCTTTCAGACAGCGTGTATGGCGGCGTCGACGACCTTGCGATCATCACGCCGACGAGCCTCGCGGACGATGACATCATCGTTCGACGCAGCGGCAGCAGCGTCCTACGCAGCGATGACAGCGGCGCCACCTGGATCGAACCCCAGGGGCTCGGCTCCCTCCGCACGGGCCGGCGCATGGTGAAGGCCGCGGACGCCAGCCAAACGCTCTACCTCTTCGGAACCGCCGATATCCCGGGTACCGGCGAGCGCAGCGCGCTCTTCGCATCCACCGACGGCGGCGCGACCTTCGCGCTTCGCACGTCCTTCGGCATTCGCTGGAGCGGCGACGTCTGGGTCCCGCGCACCACGGCCCTGGGCGGCTCGGCCGTCTACGTCCTCCAGGCCGGTCGTATCTTCGTCTCCACCGACGACGGCTTCACCTTCGGCGCACCCCTCATCATCGATGCGAGCGCCGACGAGGGCGACCTCGTCGGCTCCGAAGCGGGCGGCCCCACGCTCTATGCTGCCCTACGCGTCAACGGCGACCACGCACTCCACGTGTCCAGCGACGGCGGTGTCACCTCGACTTTCGTGCGCAACCTCGACGGACTGTGGCGCAGTACCACCTCGTTGGCCGCCTTCTCCAATGACCCCCAGCGCCTCCTCTACAGCGGAGTCGAATGCCGGCTCTCGACCGATGGTGGCGCGAGCGGCACGAGTATCAACACCTGGGGCGCCTACTACGGCGATCCCGCCAACCGGCTCCACGCAGACATCCGTGGCATCAGTCCGCTCGTGTACTCCGATGCCCTGGGCGAGCGCGACTTCATCTTCATCAACACGGACGGTGGCACCTACCTCACCGAGGACGGTGGGCAGACCGTTCGCAACCTCTGCCTTGAGGGCCTGGGCGTCGGCCAGTTCTACTCGACCCACACGTCGACCCTGAACCCGGACAACATCAGCGGCGGCACCCAGGACCAGGGCTACCAGGTCGGCACCCTCACGCCCTCCACGGGCCCCGGTCCCTCCACCAACTTCGACCAGACCATCAGCGGCGACTACGGACACCTTTGCACCGGTGATGGCTCCCACCAGTACGTCTACTCCACCTACCCGGGCTTCACGCTCGTCCAGGTCGGCGAGACGAGCCCGCAGATGCGCCAGGTGTCCTTCCCCTCGGGCGTCGATCGCCTCTGGCTTCCGCCGGTGATCGCCGACCCCGAGGACCGCAGGGCGTTTTTCTTCCTCAGCAGCGAGCTACATCGCTACGTGAAGTCCGGCTCGAACTGGAGCGGCACGCGCTGGTCCGGACAGGACTTCGGGGCGGGCTCCAGCACGTACATGACGGCGATGGCCTTCGCGCCTAGCGACACGGACCGCGCGTACGCCCTGACGAACGCGGGCGTGTTCTTCACCTCGAGCGACCGCGGAGTGAGCTGGACCCAGAGCGCCAACGGCGGCCCGGGTGCCCACTACTTCTACGGAGCCAGCCTGCTCGTGGACCCCACCAATCCCGACCGCGTGTTCGCCGCGGGCTCCGGCTACAGCACCGCCGGCGTCCGGATGAGCATCGACGGAGGGGTGACCTGGCAACCGCGTGGCGCGGGCCTCCCGAGCACGCTCGTGCACGACATCGAGTGGTCACCCGACGGCAGCGGCGATCTCTTCGCCGCCACCGAAGCGGGCGCGTATCACTACGACGCGATCACAGAGACCTGGTCGAACGCCATGGGATCTGAGGCTCCGGCGACCAACTACTGGTCGGTGGAGGCCGTCCCCGCCCAGCAGCGCGTGCGCTTCGGCACCTACGGCCGCGGCATCTGGGACCTTCGACTCCTGCCGCCGGGCGGCACCATCAGCACGTCCTACTGCGGCCCAGCGGCCTCCAACGGATCAGGGGCGAGCGCCACCATCCGCGCCACGGGCAGCCCCTTCGCAGGTGACAACAACGTGACGCTCGTGGCCGATTCGCTTCCGTCCGGGACGCTCGGCTACTTCGTCCTTGCCCCAACGGCGGGCCTGGTCATGAACCCCGGCGGTTCCCAGGGAAACCTGTGCCTCGGCGGCAGCATCGGCCGCTACGCCGGCCACGTCCTGAATTCGGGCGCCACCGGCGAGTTCAGTCTCACGATCGACGTGTCGGCCCTGCCCCAGCCGATGGGAACGGTGTCCGCCGCGGCGGGCGACCTGTGGTACTTCCAGGCGTGGTTCCGCGACTCGATCCTCGGCTTCCCATCGTCGAACTTCACGGACGGAGCGGCCGTGCTGTTCAGGTAGCGACATATAGCAGCAAGCCGCCAAGGGGTGTAACCCCATGGTGGGCGCGCTCGAAGCACCCGGACAGACGCACGACCGCTCCTGGAGGATGCTGGCGACCCCCATGGTCAGGTGTGAGACGGGTCTCGATTCGTTTCTTCGTTCCGTGTAGCCAGCACCACGGTGCGGAGCGACCTCGATCTCTCGACGTCAGCATCCGTGGTCCATCAGCTCAAGCCGCGGGTTTAGCCGCGATTTATGCCAGCACCTCAGTCAACGGTCCGCTCTGGTCGGCCAGTTTCCCGAGTGCATAATCGGGCTGACCGAAGTGCTCCTGCGGAGCGCCGGCTGCGTGGCACAGCGTCGTGTGCCAGTTTCCGATCGTGTGGTGGTGTGCGGGAGCGCCGTAGGCGGGATAGGCAATGTAACGGCCGGCGGACTTGAGCTTTCCTCCGAGGTCCCCAAGCACCACCATCGGCCACTCGACACCCGTCGAATGGTGCTTGTCGGAGTTGTCACTGACGTACACGATCACTGTGTTGTCGAGCATCGACCCGTCGCCCTCCGGGACCGCCTCGAGCTTCGCCGCCAGCGCGGCGATCAGCTCGAAGTGAAACGTGCGGATCCTGTTCCTGCAGTCCTGGGAGCTCAGCGCGCCGCTGCTCGATCCGTGTCCGATCGAGTGCACCTTGGGCGTGATCCCGAGCCCGGCATAGGTCGAATCGAGGTCGTCGCAGTGCACCGTCGCGACGTTCGTGATGCCGGTGATCAGCGCCGCGGCCGCCATGTCGAAGTGCGCCTCAAGGTGCTGAGTGGTCCGGTCGGACGTGTACTTATCGGTCACGTCCGGCGCGTGTGCGCGCAGGACGTCCTGCATCGAGATCAGTTCTAATCGCCGGTCGCGAAGCGCCTCGAAGCCATTCAGGTAGTGCCCGAGCTTCTCACGCTCGTCGGACGGAAGCTCGCCTCGGAGCCGCCTGATGTCGCCCGCCATCGCTTCGAGCACGTTCCCGGTGCGCTCGTACTTCCGCTTGATGTCGCCACCCGTCGCGATGCTGCCGAACAGGCTCTGGTACGCCAGCGCCGGGTTGCACTGGTACGGCAGCTGTTCGCCGCGGCCCGTCGCGCTGAGCGCGGGGTACGCGGTGCCCTGACTGCCGGTGCCCATCTTGAGTCCGACATGGTTGAACACCGACGGGAAGAGCGTGGACAGGTGGCCGTCGATCGTGGCCGCTGACGGCTGCGTTTCGGCACTGGCCTTGTACGCGCCGAGCGCTCCGTAGAACGAGCTGTGCCCAATCGTGCACATGCGCCCGCTGAGACCCTGAAGGATCGTCAGGCGTCGGCGGAACGGCTCGAGGCAGCTCATCCCTGCGTGAAGCGCGCGCTGGCCCAACGCCTCGTTGACGACATCCCGCCCCCCATGCGTCAGTCCCTCGGGGTTCAGGTACTCCGCCTGTAGCCCACTGGACTTCAGCACGAACACGAACCGTTTCGGCAGCTGAGCGTCCTCGCCCGGCTCATCGAGCATCCGCAAGTGGCGGAGGAACGGAGAGAGTGCCACGGCGCCCCCGCCAAGGGCCATACGGGTCAGGGCGGATCTACGGTTCATCATCGGGCGATCCTGCAGTTGGGGAGAGCGCGTTCGAGGTCTACGAGCGCGTGCTCGCTGATGTTCGGGCAGCCCATCAGGCTCAGGTATTCGAGCGTCTTGAGTGATGCGAGAGAGCGGCAGCCCGCATCGGTGATGCCCTCGCAGGCATCCAGGGTCAGCTCGCGGATCGCGGGCAGCCCTTCGAGCTCCACGAGCCCGCCGTCAGTGATTCCTGTGTTGTCGAGGTAGAGCTCGACCAGTGTTTGCCGCAGACCGACGTGGGCGAGCCCTGCGTCGTCGACTCGCGGGCAGTCCGCCAGGTTCAGAATCCGAAGCGCGGTCATTCGGTCCAGTAGAGCGAGGCCCGCACCGGTCAATTGCTGCGTGTTCCAGAGGCTCAGGTGCTCCATCGCAGTCATCCCTCGGAGGTGCGCGAGGCCCACGTCGGTCACGTTGTCATTGTCGCCCGCGTCGAGGAACGTCAGGCCAGTCGTGCTGGCCAGGTGCGCGAAGCCTGCATCGGTGAGTGCGCGGATGCTGCCGATATCGAGGTGCTGCAGTTCGGGCAGCCCTGCGAGCTGCTCCAAGGTGACATCGGTCAACTCGTGGCAGTAGTGCAGGTTGAGGTAGACCAGGCGCTCCTTCGCGAGATCGACGATCACGGCGTCGACGATGCGCTTTGCCTCGCGCATGTCGAGATGCGTCAGGCGAGGCGGCAGGCGGAGCTCGTGCCCTTCGTGCCACCAGCAGAACCCAAGGTCGAGCACCTCCAAGCCGTCCAGCCCATGGAACAGTCGGTTGAAGCCATCGTCGGTGAGCTTGTGCAGGCCGTACAGCCGCAGTGTCTTCAGCTGCGTGAGCCCCTCAAGCTGCACGATCCCAGCGTCCGTGATCTGCGCGCAGTGGCTCAGGTCCAGCTCGGTGAGTCCAGTGATGGACGCGATGTTGGCGAGCCCCGCGTCGCCCATGGCGCCGCGATTGCAGGTGAGGTTCAGGCTCGTGAGCCCGGTGAGGTGTTCGAGCCCCCCTCCGGCGAAGACGTTATTGTCGCTCAGGTCCAGTGTACGGAGCGCGAGCAAGTCGCCGAGGTGCTCCAAGCCGTCACGCACGCTCGTGCGCGACAGGGAAAGATACTGAAGCGACGTGAGGCTCGCGAGGTTCTGGAGACCGTCCCCCGTGATCGTGCGGCACCCCGACAGGTCCAGCTGCTCGAGCCGCGTCAGTGCGCCGGCATGCGCCAGGCCCGCGTCCGTGATCCGCCTGCAATCAGTCAGATCGAGCCGCACGAGATCGGTCGCACTTGCGACCCGCTCGACATCCGCGTCCGTCAGTCGATTCCCCTTCTCGGCAAGGACCTCGTGCGCCTGCGCGACGGAGAGCTCGTCGCTTGGCCGCACGGCGCCTACCCCGAGGACGATGAATGCTGCGATGCCGATGGAATACTGCATCACTTGCGGTACAGAAAGGAGTCCGAGGTGAGCAGGCTGACAAGCAGCTCCTTGAAGCTGCCCTCGCTCTCGACGTAGGCGCGATCCATCGCGATCAGCGTTCGCGAATCGCTGAGCAGCTCGTTGCGCCCCATCCAGTAGCGGAACACGTGCCGCACGAAGCTCTGCCGGACACGCTCGGAGTGAGCGAGTCGCTCGAGCAGCTCGCGCGCATCCGCGACCGGGCCGTCGAGCTCGTCGTCTCCGGTGTAGTCGATCGCGCCGCTCGTATCAACGGGTCGCCCGAGCTCCTCGAGTCGGAAGCGCCCCACGTGGTTGTACGCCTCGAATGGCGTTCCGAGCGGGTTCATGCGCTTGTGGCAGCGCCAGCACTCGGTCTCTTCGACGACGCTGAAGCGCTCACGCAGCGTCTTGGTCTCATCGTCGGGGATGCGAGCGTCGACAGTGACCGGCAGGTCGAGTACGAAGCTAGCCAAGAGCTTCTCGCGGATCCACTTGCCGCGGCGCACGGGATCGTTATCGAAGTTTCCGCTGTGGGCGACGAGCCAGCTGGGCTGCGTGAGGATTCCGCAGCGCTGCTCCACGGGAAGCTCGATCGGCGTGTGGCGGGCGGACGGGTTCTCGAACGGATCGAGGTTGTAGCTCTGCGCATCGTGCGTCTCAGCGTAGCGCTCCTTTCCGCCGGCCTTCTTGATCCGATCGGGAGGGTTCGTACCGTCCCAGTAGGACACGAACGACTGGTTCGTCGTCAGCAGCTCGGCCAGCACATCTTGGTCTTCTTCGAGGATGTGCAGTACGAGCGCATCGGTGTCGTACTTGAGCCGATGGGGCGTATGGCTATTGAACTGCGCGAAGTCCGTACGGGACTTGAACTCGTCCACATCCTTGAACACCGACGGCGCACGGTGGTATCCGAAGTACTCGCGGAAGAACCGGAGCACGCGGGGGTTGCGCGTGCTCTCGATCGGGCTGTTGTGATTCGGGTGCAGGTTACGCGGCGGAGCGTCGAGCATGCGCCGCACCGCCCGCTCGACGTCCTCGCGAGTGACGAGCTGGTCGGACTCCATCTCCTTCACGAGCCAGCTGTCCGCCCGGTCGCTCCACCTGTGCCGCCCGGTCAGGTCCCGCTTGATGATCTCCTCGCTGTCCTTTTCGTAGACATCGACGCGCTCATGCTCGGCGACGCCGAAGGGCGGCGTGTCATGAAACGCATGGTGAATTGCATACACGAGCTCGCGCGGTGAGAGCATGCGCCGCCCGTGCTCGTCCCGCTCGCCTAGCCCCAGCTCCATGCGGTAGACGAACTCCGGTGACAGCGTGATGAAGATCAGCACTGCCTGGAGCGCCATCGTGTTGCCGAGCTCCGCGTTCGGCTCGAACACGTCGGCACGGTAGTGCGCCTTCTCGTCCGCCTCGGGTGGCCGGCGCAGGAGAATCTCGAACGCGACCCGGAGGGCCTCGTCGAAGTCCTTCTCGGATAACGCCCCCTGTGCCTGCATCACGCGCCGGAAAGCAGCAGGCACCTCGCCCCGCCTTTCCACGGTGTTCGTCTGCACGCCGCCGACGAACATTCCATGGTTGTTCCCGTGCTTGCTGTCCTTGTTCTTGACCTCGGTCGTCACGGACGTCGGCACGCCGAGCGTCAGGATCTCAGCCATGGCCTCGGCGTTGACCAGCAGCGCTTCGAGCGAGGCTGCATCCGCTGTGATCGTCGCGTAGTCGGTGAACCCCGACGCGTGATGCACGAACTCGTAGAACGGATTCGCGTAGCGCGGGTCCGCGAAGTAGCGGGTCGTGATGCCCTTGCCCCTGTGGGCGCCCTTCTGGACCGTGTGCAGCGCGTCTTGCCCGCCCGATCCACCGATCTTCACCGACAGCCGGTGCGAGCGCCCGTACGCCTTCTCCCAGAGCTCGCGATAGATGCTCGGCCGCATACGCCACAGTCGAGCCGGGGTAAACGGCGCCTCTTGGTTCTCGCCGCTGAACAACTTCGCGTGATTGACGTAGTTGCCATATTCCGGAAGGAGCAGCTTCTCATCGAGCGCGAAGCCGCGGCCGTAGCGGCTCTGCTCGGAGTCGATCCAGTCAGTGAAGGCCTCGCGCTCGGCGTCCGTAGGCTGCCGACTGCTGTCAGACGGCGGCATCTGGCCGAACCGTACCTGCGCGTAGATGTTCGTCCACAGCTGTGACGTGGTGGCGTCGCGCATGTCGCGCGGCGGATCGTCGAAGCGCAGCTCGCCGCGCTGCCGCCGCTCGCCGTGGCAGCGCGTGCAGTATGCCGCCAAGAACGGCTTCGCGAATTCCTCGAAGTCCTCGAGATCCGCGTCGGCTGAGTCGGCTGAGTCGGCTGAGTCGGCGGGATCTCTCGCGCCGTGCCCGTCCGCGACCGGGGTCACCGGCCGCGTCACGGCCTCGCCATCATTCCGGCCGAGGCCAAGGAGCGCGAGCGCTGCGCTGGTAGCCAACGCGAAGTGCAGGGGTGATCGGAGTTTCATGCTAGCGGCGGCGCAAGATCGAGCGCTCCGCCGCGCGAGCGTCGATGAATCCACACTGTACCCCGCTCCTCTCGCGGGCATGCCGCTACGGATTGGAATTCCAAGCTGGGACTCACTTGAGCGGTCGGCGGGCGTCCCGAATCGCCACGGGATCTGTGCCTGATCTCTCATCGTCGAGGCCGGCACCTGCACTCCTTGCCACGGGCATACGCGGATCACTCGGTGCCCAGAATGCCGTGTAGTCGAGCGGCGTTGGCAGTCCTGGGTTAGGCTCGGGGACAATATGCTGCGAACCGCTCTCCTCCTCACCTCGCTGCTACTCCCCCCCATTGCCGGCGCCGACGAGATCGACGACCTACGTCGGGAACTGCGGCACAACGAGGCGACGAAGGCCTTGGAGGCTGCGATCGAGGGTGGTGACGCCGCGGCGGCTGCGCGTCTCGCAGTGCTCACGCTCGAGGCCGCTCTCGTCGAGCGCGTTCCCTCCGCAAAGGGGCCGCAGCAGCTCGTGATCGCGCTGGAGGAGCTCGACCTCGCGGCCCATGACGAGGTGACGCTCGCGCGGCTGGCCTTCTTCCACGGAGACGACGTGCGCGGTGAAGCGGCGCTGGGCCGCGCTCGCGACCTCGACGGCGGGCTCAAGGCAGCGACCGACCGTGTCCTCGCCAAGGCCCGCGACGAGACCCTGCCGAACGGCGGCTACTTCCGCTATCGGGGACATTGGCTGCCACTCGCTGAACGCGATCGCGAGCGCCTGTTCGACTACGCGCTCGAGGCGCTCTGGAACGTTGAGCCTGATCTGCAGGCGTTCCGTATGGAACCCACCCGCTCCAACCCGAACCGTGCGGCCTTCGAGCAGCACTGGGCAGGCACCGCCAACGACGTCCTTCGCCAGCGCGCCGAGCGCGCGCGTGGTGAGCTCGCCGCCGACTACGAGACCGTTCGCTCGTGGCTCCCCTCCTACGACGCTGGCGTGCCGCGGGGTCCGATGATCGCGAGCCTTGAGGCGCTCGCGGCGCCGCGGGCCACGCTCCTCGCGCTCATCGCGAGCTACGACAAGCCCGCCCAGGGGGAAGTCGACGCGCAACGCGCGGCGCTCGAGTCAGCCTACCGTTCCCACCTACAGCTCCTCGACCGCGACTGGCGCGAGCTCGCCAGGCTCGACAGCGCTCCGGTCCACGCATTGCTCGAGCGCATTCGAGATCGTGAAGCAGCGATCGGCCACGTTCATCGCTACCTGGCGGCGCATGCAGGTAGCGGGTTGCCCGCGACGGTCATCACGCCGAGCGAGGGCGCCGCAACGACGGCCTCGCACGTGCTGCCGGGACGCGAGCATTCGGGACTCGAGGACGTCCTCTGGCTCGTGGTCGCGCACGCGGCTCACCAGCACCTCGACGTCATGGCCCGCAGCGCGGAGCTCGCGCGCAATCCGGGGAGCCTGACGCCGTGGGAACGCCTCGTCCTCGGCCGCGTTCGCCAGCTCTCGATCAAGGCGTACAACGATCGCGTCGCGACGAGCCTCGACGGCGAAGAACGCGCCTGTTGCCAGACTCTCGATGCCTACCGCGCCGTCCTCGGACTCGAGCCACTCGAGATCGAGGAGCGGCTCGTCGTCGCTGCACGGGGCCACAGCCAGGAGATGGCGGACCTCGGCTACTTCGGGCATGTCTCCCCCGTCGAGCGACTGCGCTTTCCCACGGACCGCGCGCGGCTCGAGGGCTACACGGGCGGCGTGGGCGAGAACTGCTTCGCCGGCGGCTCGACCGGCGAGGGCGCGTTCGAGGCCTGGTATCACTCGCCGGGCCACCACCGCCTCATGGTCGCGACCGGACCGCAGATCGGCGTAGGGGCGGCTGGTGGCGCCACCTGGACCATGCTCGTCGGCGGCACCGACCTGACCTGGCGTTCCTTGCATCAGGACATGTCGCCCATCAAGGCGCGTTCCCTCGCTCAAGTGGTGGCGGAGCTCGTCGAGTCGCTCGGGAATGACCGCCCGTTAGCGGATGATGAATCGCCGCTCAGCGGCCATCTACCCGACGCTCTACCGATGCTCGCCACCGAGGCGTTCGCCGCCGTCAATGCGCGCAGCAAGAGCCGCGCCTGGCTCGCGCCTGACCTCCTGCGCCTCATCGTCGAAGCGGATGTCCCAGTCGCCTGGCGCGCGCTCCAGGTGGCGGCGGTGGCGGCGTCGATTGACATCATGGAGCACGCCGATGCCGGCAAGTCGCGCACAACGAGCTTCGCGCTCGTTCGGCCGCTGCTCACGGAGGATCATGGCTACGATCCGTCGGCCTCGCGCCGGAAACGGCTGCCCGCAGTACAAGCGGTGCGCCGCGAGTGGGAAGATTCCGCACAGCTCCGCTATCGCGCCGAGGGGCTCGACGCCAAGGCACGCGAAGCGCTCCTCGCAGCCAGCACCGTCGACGGCCCCTCACGCCGATCGGCGCTCCGCGCGCTGACGGCCAAGGAGCGCCGCAAGCTTGCCAAGAAGCACGGTGGCGGCGATGACACCGAGGATGCGGTCGAGGCCGGATTAGCGTGGCTCGCCAGCGTCCAGGACGAGGACGGCGGCTGGCGCGCCAAGTCCTTTGCATTGCATGTTCCGAACGCGGACAAGGTGGGTAAGGAGCTCGGGCAGGGAAACGCCGAATGGGAGGTCGCGATGACGGGCCTAGCGCTACTCGCGTTCTCGTCCGCTGGGCACACGACGGAGCAGGGCGATTACACGGGCCCCGTGGGCGCGGGCGCACGTTTCCTCACGGAGCGCGTCACCGACTACGGCCGGTTCGCCACCTCGTCGAGCCACTACATGTACAGCCACGCCATCGCGACGCAGGCGCTGTGCGAGCTCTATGCCTACGGCGACGACCCCGTCCTGGGCGCTAATGCGCAGGCCACACTCGATTTCCTGATGTACGCACAGGACGAGGGGACTGGCGGCTGGCGCTACGAGCCGAATGAGGCCGGCGACACCTCGGTCACCGGCTGGGTGGTGATGGCTCTGAACGCTGGGCACAAAGCTGAACTCGAGGTCGGCGGCTTGCGCGAGGGGCTGCGCTTTCTCGACTCTGTGACGTCGAGCGGCTACTACGAAATGCGTTACACACCGAGCGGCCAGGGCGGCACGAACCGGCTCGGCGCGATCGGTGCACTCTGCCGGATGTTCCTCACCGGTGAGGTGCGCGACGGGCGCGTCACTTGGAATGGCCGCCGGATGCTCAACGAGCTCCCCGCAGCCGGCAAGGAGGACTACTACTACTGGTACTACGGCTCGCTCGTGATGTTTCAGCTCGCCGGCGACTTCTGGGAGGAGTGGCACACCGCGCTGAAGCCCGCGATCCTCTCGGTCCAGACCACCAATCGTCAATCGCCGGTCGCTGGCTCGTGGCCTGCACGCGGCGCCTACGCGAACAACGGTGGTCGCGTGATGCAAACGGCACTCGCGGTCTTGATGCTCACGACGTACTACCGCTACGACCGCGAGCGGGAGGCTATTCTCCGGTCGATAACCGGCGACGTGGCGAAACTCGCAGCGCCTCAGCTCGAGGTCATCCTGGGGGCGGGCGACGACTTCAAGCGTTCCGTGACGACCTCCAAGCTCATCGACGAATTCGGGGTCGCGCTCGCGCCTGTATTGATCCGCAGGCTGCGGACCGAGGGCACCCCCGTCGAAGATCGCAAGCGGCTGGCGTCGCTCCTGGTGCAGGTCGCACGTGAACAGCACGAGATCGTCGTTCTCGAACTCTTGGCGAACGAGACCGAGGGTGGAGTCCGTGCGCCACTGACACGCGCGCTCGATCGAATCTGCAGCGCGAATAGCGTCAATGCGCTCGCGACGCAGCTCGACAACGAAAAGCGCGATGTGCGAGTGATCGCAGCGCGCATGCTCGGGCGGCTCGCTGTGCCCGCTGCCGCCGTGCCCCTCGGCGCCCGCCTCGGCGCGGAGAAGGATCAGAGAGTACGGACGGAGATCGAGAAAGCGCTCACGGCACTCACGAGCCCGGGTCCAGTCGTGACTCTCGTGGATGCGGCTCTCAAAGCGAAGGATCCCCGCCGGCTGGCAGTGATGGACGGACTGTCCACTCTGTCGCGCGACGAGTTGGCGCGCGAGCTCGTCGCGGAGCAGCAGCACGACGCGAAGCTCTACAAGGGCTTCCTCGCGGCGATCCGTAAGCACGGCGACGAGGCAGGTATTCCAGTCCTCCTCCTCGCTCTCGAGAGCGACCGGATCGAGCTGCGCACGCTGGCCGCAAAGCTCCTCACGGCGCTCACAGGGACAACTCGGGGGTATGCGGCAGATGATTCGGCGAGCGAGCGCCGCAAGTCGCTCCGGGAGTGGGCCGAGTGGTGGAGCAAAGTCTCGAAGGGTCGCGACTGAGCCACCGCACTCCTGAGCCTGGCCAACGAGTTGCACTCCCGGACCCCGGACCCCGGACCCCGGACGCCAGACGCCAGACGCCAGACGCGGCGGGGCCCTCCAGCACGAGTTTTGCGCTCTCTACCGTGCTTTACCTGGTCCTATTACGGATAGCGCTGCGTACGCCACCTCGCAGGTGAGCGATTCTGCAGCCTGCACGGCGCCTCTTTCGTCGCGGCCCTCTCCCCAGGAGGTCCTGTGGAGGCCTCCAGCGCCCAGGGCGTCGCCTAGGAGCGTGTCGCGGATAGATGGATTCGCGTAGTGCGTTGCCAGGATTGCTGAGCAAGGCGCTCCGAACTCGCTTCGTAACCGTAGCTACGTGCGGGTTCGGGCAACGCAGCGCAGTGATTCGGGCAATGCGCTACGCGGATTCAGCTAGTCGCGACATGCTCCTAGGAGCGTGTCGCGTCAGGACCATGATCAGACGGCAGCCCGACGCTTGAAGAGCGTCGCGTACCGCGCAATGCGCGCAGCGAATCGCTTCGGATCCTTCAGCTCACGCAGCATGCGCTTGGGCCGACGATAGAAACGCCGGTAGCCCTCGCGGATCTTGTCCTGGATCTCGTCGGCGGTCATGTGCTCATTGCCCTCGAGCGCTTGAAACCCGGTCATCGCGGCGTAGTCGAAGTCGCGGCTGTCACGGAGCATTGTGTGCAGCGGCGTCCCCGGATAGGCCGTGACGGCGCAGAACTGAACCTGGTCAGGATCGAGGCGGTCGACGAGCGCGATGGTTTCATCGGCCATCTCGGGCGTTTCCTCGGGAAACCCAATCATGCAGAACGCACGGGTTTCGATGCCGACCTGGCGGGCCGCGCGAAACACTTCCGCGGCCTTCTCGAGGTCCGACAGCTTGTTGCCGCAGTGTTTCTTCTGGATCTCCGCGTTGCCAGATTCGATCCCGAGCGACACGTGGGTGCAGCCGGCTGCCGCCATCTTGCCAAGGAGTTCGGCGTCGAGGGTCTTCACGGCAGTCTCACACTGCCAGGCGAGATCCGACATGCCGAGGGCAAGAATCCCGTCGCAGATCTCGGCGACCCGATCCTTGCGCGTGGTGAAGATTGGGTCGCGGAAGACGACGTGGCGCAGGCCGTGAACGAAATAGAGGTCCTTGAGCTCGGCGAGAACGTGCTCGGGGCTCCGGAACCGGAAGCGCAGGCCCTGGGCCAGCGTGTAGCCGCAGAAGCTGCAGTTCAGAGGGCAGCCCCGCGACGACTTGATCGTCGTGATCGGCCCGTTGATCCCGGGGAAGTGGTAGGCCCCGTTGTCGAGCAGGTGCCGCGCGGGCAGCGGGAGCGCGTCGAGGTCCGTGATCTTCTCGCGCTCAGCTTCGTGAACGACCTGGCCGTCCGCACCCTTCCAGGTGACGCCCGCCAAGCCGGCAAGATCCATACCCGCCGCGTTGCCGGCTGCGGCTCGCCGCTGCACGACGTCAAGGACGGTGAATTCAGGCTCGCCACGCACGACGAAATCGATGCGACCGCCCTCGAAAATCTCATCGGGGGTGAAGGTCACCTGACTGCCGAGCATCCCGGTCAGCGCGCCCGTGACCTCACGAACGCGGCCGGCCAGCTCTAGATCCTGGTCCAGGGAGGTGCTGGAGGAGTCCAGGACGCAGACGTCTGGCTCCATGGCCCGGATTCGCTCCAGAGCGCCGGCGGCATCGATGCCCAGGGCATCACCGTCTACGATGACGACCTCATGCCCTTCGGACTCCAGGAGTCCAGCGACGTGGGCCAGCTCGATGGGCGGGTAGAGCAGCTCAGGATTCACAGCCATCCCAAATCCGCCCATCAGCCCGCGACTGACGCGGAACTCGGGAGGACTGGGTGGGTTGACGAGGACGACCTTCAAGGTGCCCAAGTGTATCCCACCCCAGGGGCAGTGCCGGAGGTATTGCCAGCGGGAATGCCTGAGGGAATGCCAGCGGGAATGCCTGCCCCACATGAAGACAGAACGGGCCGACCCCTTGAAATAGGGTGACCTCGTCCCCGAAGGAAGGGGCAGGGGTCGCCAGCCCCTGCCTGCCGGCCCGGCTCTACCCCCGTCCCCTCTCCCTGGCCCGCACCGGAAATCTCTCCGGAATCCCACTCCAATCCATGCGCCAGCTACTCACCGCCGCCGTCCTTCTCGCCGTCTCCAGCTCCTGCAACTCATTCACAACGGTGCACGGCTCCGGCCTCGTGCTCACGGAGAACCGGGCCGTCAGCAGCTTCCACGCCGTGGACATCTCAGGGGGCGCCCAGGTTTTCCTGACCCAGGGTGACGTCGACTCCCTCGACATCGAATGCGATGACAACCTGCTCCCCCACATCCTCGCCAGCGTGACAGACGGCGTGCTGCGGGTTCGCTTCGAGAGAGGCAGCTGGAGCCCCAGCGAGCGACCGGTGTATCGAATCAGTGCGAACCGCCTCGACGGAGTGCGCCTGCATGGATCCGTGCGCCTGGAGGGCGACGCGCTCCACGGTGACGACGTGAAGCTGCACCTCTCGGGCTCGGGCATCGCCCAGATCGACAGCGTGTCGGCGAGAAGCGCCAGCCTCACGACCAGCGGCTCCGGCGACCTGCGCATCGGGCATCTGACCGCCGACGACGCACACGTCGGGATCAGCGGCTCCGGCGAAGTCACCGTATCCTCGGGGGAAGTCGGCACCATGGACGTCCGCACGAGCGGCTCAGGGGAGCTGGCCATGGAGGGCGTGGAGGTCGAGCACGCCGACCTCCGCTTGTCCGGCTCGGGCACCGCTCAGGTTTGGGTCGCCCAGGACCTTGAGGCCCGCGTCAGCGGTTCCGGCGAGATTGGCTACCGCGGCCGCCCCACCGTCCACACGAGCATCTCGGGCTCCGGCGAGGTGTACCCGATGTCTCCCGACTCAAAATGATGGGCCTTGGCGCGACTGGAGCGGCCTGCCATTCGACGCGGCCGCGTATCCTGGCCGCCTATGTCCCAGCGAGCCCGATGCTACGACTGCCACCGACCGGTGGTCCACTGTCTCTGCGAGCTGATCGACCCCATCGATCACCGCACGGAGTTCCTGATTCTCCAGCACCCGCGCGAGCGCTGGCACGCCTTCAACACGGCCAGGCTGGCCGAGCTCTCCCTGAACGGCGCCACGCTTCGCGTAGGTCACGGCAAGGTGCTCGGCGCCGATGCGGACCTCGCGAAGGAGGTCCAGGGCTACGGCCTGCTGTATCCCAGGCCGGGCGCGCTGGACCTGTCCCAGCTGGCGCCTGAAGACCGCCCGGAGAAGCTCATCGTCCTCGACGGAACGTGGCACCACGCGCGCGGCATGTATCGGGACATCGAGGCGCTCCAGTCGCTGCCGCACTACACCCTGCCCCCGGGTCAGGTCAGCGGCTTCAAAATTCGCAAGCAGCCGAAGGACTACTGCCTCTCGACGATCGAGGCGATCCAGTCGGCCCTCGTGTGCCTCGAGCCGGAGACGCCCGGTCTTGACACGCTGCTGCGCCCGTTCGAGGTGATGCAAACCCAGCACATGCAGGCCATGGGCTCCCCCACGCCGCGACGCAAGAAGCCGAGACCCATCAAGGAGAAGAGCCCGCTCCCGCCGCAGCTCAAGAACGAGTACGAGTCACTGGTAGTGACTTACGCAGAGATGAGCCCGATCACCCGCGAGGGCGAGCCGCGCCAGCTCCTGACGTTCGCCGTCGAGCGCCCCGCAACCGGCGAGCGAATGCAGCACGTCATCGCGCTCCAGGACCAGCCAGAGAACCCACTCGCGGAGGTGTGGGAGTTCCTGCGCCTGTCGCCCGAGGCGATGGCAGCCGCCTGCACCATCGATGAGCTGCGCGAAGCCTGGCGCGCCTTCCAGCGCCCGGGTGACATGATGGCCGCGTGGAGCCGAAGCACGCTCGAAGTGATCGGCGCGCACCTGCCCGAGCAGGGCCCGACGCTGCTCCTGAAGGCGGCCTACTGCAACCGGCGCCCGGAGCGCGGCTGCCTGGAAGAGATCGTCGTGAAGGAAGACCTGCTCACCCCAGAGGAGCTCGACCGGAACCAGCGCGAGTGGAGCCGAACCCAGGAGCGCTTGCACAACGCCGTGGTGATGGCCGGCCTACTTCATGAACTGGGCCTCAGCGAGCACGAGCCCGAGCCCGCCGCAACTACCGGGCCTGCATGAGCACTGGGGCCGACGCCTTCGGCTGCAAGGCGGGGATCGGCTCGGCGGGGTTCCACCGAGTGGCTGGCGGAAAGCTCGCGATGTCCATCGGTGCGTCCAGCGCGTCAGGATGCCCGCCAAAGTAGATGCGCGGGAAGCGCGGTAACTCTAGGCCGGCGGCGCGCCACTCGTTGGCGTTCGATGCCACCACTTCGACGGACGTATAAAGCACACCTGGTAGCCCTGGACGACAGCGTGTCCTGGACGAGATCCTCGGAGGCGTGCTCGTCACGTAGAAGAGCGCCGGCGAGGCGCCGAAGGAATGGCTCTTCCTACTGGAGCTGAGCGAGGTACGTGGAGGAGTCTTGGGTGTACTTCATGGGCTTCAACGGAGGGGACGAGCGAGCCTATCCACTGGATGACGCGATCTCAAATTCCCCTGACCAGCGCCTGTCCGCTTACTTCGTGCGCTGGTAATTCACCGTCATGTACTGGACCCAATCTTCGCCCTCCAGAAGGAACGACGTCATGCGCTTCGTGTCCTCGTCCACCTGCTCGATGAGGTCGCGATAGTTGGCTCGCTCACCTGGTTTCGTAATGGACGGGCCCTCCGCTTCGAGCGTCAGGACCTTGCGCGCCTCGTCGAGCGTTCCCCGATAGGTCCACATCCTGGACTGCACGGAGTCCACCCAGCTCCCCACGTAGGTCTTCTCCTCAGCGTCGTAGCCGAGCGTCAGCATGAACGCCATCGAGTCCCCTCCCATGAGCATGCTTCCCTCAGCCACCATCCAAAGGCCGCCGATCGCGCGTACGGACTCCTGTCCCTTCCACGTCGCTGGTTCCGCCCCAGGCTCCGCGGTGGCCTCGAAGGATGCATCCCATTCACCGACCATTTGAAGCAGCCAGGCGTGCTCCGGCGACGGGTCATTGGATGGGATCTCGACGATCTGCCAGGCCGTCGCCAGGGAAGCCGCGCCGAGCAAGAGGAGTGCGGAGAGGATTCTCGTCTTCATGGGGCGAACTCGAGGAGGAGCGTAAAAGAGAAGGGCAACCAGGTGGCATACCACTGTACCGCCCCCTGATATTGCCACTTGGGTGTAGATTCGAGGATGCTTCGACACGGCCCAGCAACGTCGTGACGGAGCGACCTAGCCGTCCTCCTGCCTGACCATCCTCCAATATGACACGTCTCTCCCGCTCTGCCGCCAGCCCGATCCGGTGCATGGCCCTTGGCTCCGCGCTAGTTCTGATCGCCTCCACCGCCTCAGCGCAAGGGGCCAACGTCTGCGCCAATGCTGACGTCATCGGCACCCTTCCCGCCGCCACCGCCTTCGATTCAGCCAGCCCCTCGGACACCCCGGGCGTGCCGGCGACCACGACGACAGCGAACCTCTGTGCGACCCAGAACGAGGTTTGGTTCACCTTCACCGCGCCTAACACCGGCGCCTACCGCGTCGACACCTGCGGAGGGTCCTTCGACACCTCGATCGCCGTGTACAGCGGCACCTGCGCCGCCCTGGTCGAGATCACCTGCAACGATGACTTCTGCGGCGTGCAGAGCGCCGCGCTTGCCACGCTCACCGGTGGCCAGCAGTACTGGATCGCCGTAGGGACCGGCGACTCATTCACGGACCCTGTCGTCAACGGAACGCTCAACGTCTCTGAGCTGACCTTCCCCGGGGCCACCGGATCCATCGCTGCCTGGCAGGGCGCCGTCGCGACGGGAACGCCTGCGTCCTACCAGAACATCGCCATCGATGGCCCGACCGTGGTCGACATTGGCCTGACGAACGGCGCCGGCGGCGTGACCTACGAGTTCATCGTGCACGGCACTAACGAGGGCGCCAGCAGCGGACTCATGGGCTCGCTGGGAAGCGGAGTCGGAGACTCGGCTGGCCTCAAGTTTGAGCAGTGGTCGGACACGTTCAACTACGGCGTGACCGAATTCGGCATCGCTGACTACGACTACGGCAACCCGCCCAACACGCCGAACGCGGACGTCCACCTCGTCTTCGTGGTGGACACCACGGCGGGCACGACCGAGCTCTTCGTGAACGGAAGCTCCCTCGGCACAACGCCGGCGTCCCCTGTTCTCCAGGGTATGCAGGGCATCGGCCAGATCTACCGCGCCGTGGGTAACAACCTGGATCCCTTCTTCGGCAAGGTGCGCGGCGTCGCTGTGTACGAGGCCATGCTGAGCGCCACGGAGATCACCAACCACTTCAACGTGTACACAAACGGAGGCGTGGGCACGCAGTACTGCGGCCCGGGCGTCCCGAATTCGACCGGCGCCAGCGGTGAGATCGCCGCCGAGGGATCCGTCGTGGCCTCCGCCAACGATATCTCGTTGACGGCTTCGGGCATCCCTCGCTTCACGTTCGGCTTCTTCATCACATCCACTACGCAGGGCTTCGTCACCATGCCCGGCGGAAGCACCGGCAACCTCTGCGTGTCGGGCGCTGTCGGACGTTACGTCGGCCCCGGCCAGGTTCAGAACTCCGGCAACTCCAACGAGATCTCACTGAGCCTCGACCTGACCCAGATCCCCCAGCCGACCGGCTTTGTCTCCGCGCTCCCCGGTCAGACCTGGAACTTCCAACTCTGGCACCGGGATAGCGGAACCACGCCGACCTCGAATTTCACGAACGGCGTTTCGATCACGTTCCAGTAGCGCTGGCACTCTCCGTCAGCCCTGAAGGAGCCCCCTGCGAATCACCGGATTCGCAGGGGGCTCCTCTCATTGGCTTCCGTCCAAGACCTGGCGCGCGGAGGGTCTAACGGGGTTTGGCTTGGACGGGGGCTGACGGCGGGGAGCCGCGACCACGCGCTGGCTTCCTCACCGAAACAAGAAGAGGGGCGAGGTTCACCATTGAACCTCGCCCCTCTCTAGTCCGGCAAGCTGCGTGCTTGGGCCGGGCTTGGCTCCGGGGGCCGCTATCGGCGCAGCGCAGCGCCTGCTGTCTCCAGCGTTCGTTCGAGCCGGCTCAGGAACTTGTTGGCGTCCTTGTCCGTCAGGGTCTTCGTGGCCGACTGAAGCACCACGTGGTAGGCCAGTGACTTCTTGCCTTCGCCGAGGGACTCTCCCTTGAAGACGTCGAAGAGCTCGATGTCAGCCACGCTGCCCTTGCCCGCGGCCTCGATGGCCTTCGAAAGCTCCGAGGCAGGAAGCTCCTCCGGAGCGACGCATGCAACGTCCACCTTGACGCTCGGGAACTTCGGCAGCGGGGTGTACGTCCGCGGTGCCGCCGGCGCCGCCAGCAAGGCGTCCACGTCGAGCACCGCCACGGCGACGTCGCTGTCTAGCTCGCCGACGAGGCCCAACCGACCACGCACCTCTGGATCCAGGTCGCCGATCACACCAGCGGTCTGGCCATCGACGCTCCACTCGCCTGCGATCTGCTTGACCGGGTGCAGGGTGGCGTGAGGCGCGCCAGCTCCCTGTGACCAGCACGGCAGCGCCACGCCCGCAGCACGGATCACGTCGTCCACGACCGCGCGCAGCGTGAAGAACGCCCCGCTGTTGAAGGTCTCAACCGCCGCGCCCGCTTTCGCACGCGCGATCGCGATGACCACCTGGTGCACCTCCCGCGGCATGCCGTCCTCGCCGGCTTCCTCCGGGCGGTAGCCCTTGCCAACCTCGAAGATCATGACCTCGCCGCGCTGGCGGCGGGCCGACTCGAGGTGACCCAGCACGCTTGGCAGCACCTCGCGGCGGATCCGCGACAGCTCCGGCGCAACCGGATTCTGGGCCGTCACGAAGTCTCCGCCGTCGGCGTTCACCTTGGCGAGGAGATCGTCGGACTGGAACGAGTAAGACAGCACCTGGTGGAAGCGCGCCGAGCCCGCCAAGCGGTCCTCCATAGCACGCACCATCGCACGGCGCCGGTCGAACGGCGGCGGCGTCACGGCGCCCACAAGCGCAGCCTCCGGGACGCTGCCGTAGCGGTGAATCCGCCCGACCTCTTCCACGAGGTCGCGCTCCATCGTCAGATCCTTGGTGGCACGCGCCGACGGGATCGCGACCTCGTAGCCGCCATCTTTCGCCGTCGGCGTGAGCTCGAGACGAGCGAGAATGGCCGCGATGGCCTCGTCGCTCAGATCGACGCCGAGGTCACGCCGAACCACGTCACCGCGCACGTGGATCGTCGTGGCCGGGTCAGACCAGCTGCCCTCGTCGGCCAGCACCATCGGAAACGACACGCCTGGCTGGATCTCCTGGAGGAGTCGCGCGAAGTGAGCGGCCGCCTTCTCCGGAAGCGTCGGATCGAGGCTCTTCTCAAAGCGCGCCGATGAGTCAGTGCGCAGCGCGAGCCGCGACGACGTCCGTCGAACGGTGGTCGCGTCGAAGGCTGCGCACTCGAGGAGCAGCTTGGACGTCCCGCCCTGAATCTTGGACTCTTCACCGCCCATGATCCCCGCCAGCGCCACGGGGGCGTCGCCGGAGGTAATGAGCAGATCGGACGTCTCGAGCTTGCGCTCGTCGCCGTCCAGCGTCGTCATCGTCTCGCCGGCGTGCGCCTTGCGCACGGCGATGCCGCCGCCGTCGAGCGCCGTGCGATCGAAGGCGTGGTTCGGCTGACCGAGGTCCAGCATCACGAAGTTGGACAGGTCGACGAACAGATCGATGGGACGCTGACCGACGGCCAGCAGGAGCTGGCGCATCCAGTCGGGTGACGCACCGTTCTGGACACCGTCGATGCCGAGGCCGATGTAGCGACTGCACGCCGCGTCATCCACCTTCACGGGGAACGCCGGCGCTCCGCCAAGCGCGGGCAACGTGAGGTCAAGCGGCTTGAGGGCGCGCTTGTAGATGGCTGCCACTTCGCGGGCGATCCCGCGGTGACCCCAGAGGTCGGGGCGATGCGTCAGCGACTTGTTATCAATCTCAATGACCCAGTCCCCCATCCCGAGTGCGTCGGCGACGGACTGACCAATCGCGAGCGGCTCGCCGTTCGGCTCAGGCAGAACCCAGATACCGTCGTGCTCGTCGCCCAGGTCAAGCTCGCGCACGGAACAGATCATCCCGAGCGACTCAACGCCCCGGATCTTGCTCTTCTTGATCTTGAAGTCGCCCGGCAGCACCGTTCCAACGGTCGCCACGGCGACGCGCTGACGGGGGCCCACGTTGGGCGCGCCGCAGACGATCTGCAGTGGCTCTCCCGAACCGACGTCCACCTTGCAGATACCGAGCTTATCGGCGTCCGGATGCGGCGCGCGCTCGAGCACGTGCCCAACGGTGACATGGGAAAGGTGAGGCGCGAAGGCCTCGATGCCCTCCACCTCACAGGTGGAAAGGGTCAGGTCATTGCCGAGCTGCTCCGGCGTGATGCCTTCGAGGTCGACGTGGCGTGCTAGCCAGCGGTAAGAGACAAACATTAGAACTGCTCCAGGAAACGCAGGTCACCGCCCAACAGGTGGCGGACGTCATCGATGCCGTAGCGCAGCATCACGAGGCGAGAGAGGCCGAGGCCGAACGCGAAACCACCCCACTCTTCGGGGTCGAGGCCGCCGGCTTTCAGCACGTTCGGGTGCACCAAGCCACACGGAAGGAGCTCGATCCAGGTAGTTTTCTTGCAGACGCTGCAGCCCTTCTCACAGAAGGGGCAGCGTGCGTCGAGCTCGAAGCCGGGCTCGACGAAGGGGAAGTACCCTGGGCGCAGGCGCACCTCGATGTCCTTCTGGAAGATGCCGCGCAGGAGCGTCTTCATCGCGCCGATCAGGTGCCCGACGGACACGTTCCGATCGATGACAATGCCTTCCATCTGGTGAAAGGTGTGCTCGTGACTCGCGTCGGTCGTTTCCTGGCGGAAGACCTTACCGGGAACCACCGCGCGGAACGGGGGCTTGAGACGCTCCATCGCGCGCACCTGCACGGGGCTTGTGTGCGTGCGCAGGAGCAGCGTCGCCTTCGAGCCGGGCGAGTCGCAGTAGAACGTGTCCTGGGTATCCCGAGCCGGGTGATCGGCGGGGATGTTCAGCTTCTCGAAGTTGTACTCGTCCAGCTCCACTTCGGGCCCGTCGAGGACCATGTAGCCCATCGACGTGAACAGGTCCTCGAGCTCGCGCGTCACTTGCACAACGGGGTGCAGCGTCCCGCGCTCGACGCGCGGCGGCGGCAGCGACGGGTCGAAGCCTTCGCCCTTACGCTCGGCCTCCAGCGCGGCGTTGCCGAGGGCGATCTCGCGCTGGGCGACCCCCGTTAACACGGCCTGCTTGAGCTGATTGGCGCTCTGGCCTGCGCCCTTACGGTCGGCAGGCGGCAGCGTCGGAATGGCCGCGAGCATCGAGGCGATCACGCCGTCCTTGCCCACGAATTCACGCTCAATAGAGCGTAGACCTTCGACGTCTGGCGCCGCTGTGATGCGGACCAGGGCGTCCTGGAGAGTTGCGTCGGTATCCGTCACGGGAGTGAACTGGTTACGAGGAGGGGGTGCCTGACGCGATGGGTGGAGTGCTGCGAATCAGGCGTGATATGCAGCGGGCCGCCAGCGACCCAGCCCCAAAGGGGCGTGGTCGCCTGGCGGCCCGCAAGCGCTGCTCTTATCGAGCGGCTAGGAGAGGACGGACTTCGCCTCGTCGACGAGTGCGTCGAACGCCTTCGGATCGTGAATCGCGAGCTCGGACATTTGCTTGCGGTTCAGGGTGATCTCAGCGCGGTGCATGCCAGCGATGAACTGGCTGTAGGTCATTCCGCGCATGCGAGCGGCCGCGTTGATGCGGACGATCCAAAGGCGACGGAACTGGCGCTTCTTCTGGCGACGGTCGCGGTAGCTGTACGCCCATGAACGGACGACGGACTCGCGAACGGTACGCCAGAGCTTCGAGCGGCCTCCGCGGAAGCCTTTAGCCTGCTTGAACCAGCGGACCTTCTTCTTGTGGCGCGGGGCGCCGTAGGTGACACGTACCATAGATCAGCCACCTCCCATCATGCGCTTGAGGAGGTAGGCCCAGGTGCCCGTCACGATGATCGCCTTGCGCTTGTTGCGCTTGTGCTTGGCGTCCTTCGGGGCGTGCTGGTGGCCACGCTTGGGCCTGGAGCACTTGAGCTTGCCGCTCTTGGTCATGCGGAACCGCTTCTTGACGGCTCCTTTTGATTTCATCTTTGGCACAGTATTGTCCTCGTACGGACGTGAATCCAGCCCGATCAGATCGGGCCCACGTCAGCCTGGAAACCCCGGTCGTGGGCGGTGCCGCGCCACTTGCGGGAGACGGAACGAGGCTCGTTCCGCACTTCTGGCGGGCAGGATAGCCGCGCGAACGTGCCGTCGCACCCCGAATTACGGGAGTTTGTGGCTCGTTCCTGGCCGGAACTGTCCCGATTTACGCGGCATGAGAGGCGTGTCATCCAGGAAAGCCCCATGTGACGGCCCCATCAGGCGGAGCGGCCTAACCTTCCAGGGTCAGCAGCCACCCCCTAGAGTCCCGTCAGAACCACCCAAGGGGGCCCGCAAACAGCCATGAGCCACCTCCACGCCACGATTTTAGCCGCATCGAGCCTCTTCGGGCCGGCCACCGCGCCGCTCCCAACCACGGACCTCCCCGTTGGCTTCGCTGAATCCATCGTCCTCGAGGGCCTGGAGTCCCCCGCCGCGCTCGACTTCACCCCGGATGGCCGACTCATGGTCTCCGAGAGGGTCGCGGGGCACCTCCGCCTCGCCGAGGAAACCCCGGCG